>NZ_JAHKPM010000011.1 GCF_018860525.1 Vibrio hepatarius | reverse complement strand
TTTTGTATCAGCCTCGACTGTTTATTCATCGGCCTTGCTTAATGAAGCAGACTCTTTGGTCGATATTGTTCCCAAGCAATCCAAAATTTTAGCTTCTAATTATCTAACCCAAAGAAAGCTTATGGCCCAATCGGAAAAAGGGCCATCAACCATGTCTCGCGATGATTCAGATACTCGCTTTAGAACCCCTGGAAGCACAATAGACGCACTTAAGATTTTAGCTCAAGCAGAATTTAACCTTAGCAATCCATCTGAATCACTTCGATATATTCAGCAAGCAAAGCAACTGACCGAAGAGTACAAACTGCCTTATTTACGTTTGGAGTTACGTCTACTTGAAATTCGACTCAATTGGAAAATTGAAGGCAGTAATCAATCAATTGAAGCAAACCTCAATCAAGTAGAGCAGGAACTGAGCTCAATACATAACCCCGAGCAACTCGCCAAAGGTCTAAACTATCAACTCACTATGCTAAAAGCAGATATTGCTTCAAGCCAAGATCAAATAAAACGAGCAGAAACATTGTATAAACAAGCGATTCCTTTTGTTGAACAATTAAAAAACAAACAAACTATTATCGCCTATCACATTTCTCTTGGTAAACATTTTCTCAACCATAAAATTTACAATAAAGCGTTATCTGAGCTACTCATTAGTTACTGGGGTGCAATTGAGAATACCTCTGGCTTGCAATTAGCAGAGTCAAACCGCTTAATTGGGCAACTCTTTTATGAACGAAGAGTGCTCGACAAAGCTGCTGATCATTTCTCTCAAGCGGCAGACTTTTATGATAATTATGAAAGCTCACCAATACTGCCTCCAATACTTAAACGCATGGGTGACATCTATTTTGATCAAGGAAAGTATAACCTCGCACTCGTGCATTATTTCAACGCAATCGACCATGAGCGCCTGCAAAACAATATTGAAAATGTAATAGACATTCGTCTTGCTCTCGCTTCAACCTACTTACAATTAGTCAACTTTCCTCTTGCAGATCAATATTTAATTCGCGCTCAAGAGTTGCTAAATTATATTGATATACCCAAGCTACAAGCAAAAGCTTTACTGCTTGAGGCCGGATTAGCGTCACACCAAGGACGACCAAAAGAAGTGGTAGATAAAGCCAATAAGGCGCTCGAGATTGCACTTGAAATGAAGGATCTTAGCTTAGAAAAAAATGCTTACCAAATGCTTAATATAGGTAATGAGCTACTCGAAAATTACCAGCAAGCTCTGCGTTATCTTCAGAAATATAATGCCTTAGCAACTATTGAGCAGCAAGAACTAAACCTTATCAATGAGGACGACTTTAGACAGCAAAAAGATGCCGTCGAACAAACACTTCATCTAGTGGGACAAAAAAAACAACTTAAAGAAGTCAAGAATGAATTCCACAAGTTTCAGAAAATCTCTTTAACTCTATTTGTGACTTGTGCGCTACTTTTTGTATTCTTATTACGTCGTGGACACATCATTACCATCCAAAAAGAAGAGATCGACGACCTCAATAATGAACTTTACGCTCACTCTCGTTCTGGCTTAAAAAATCTTCGTATGCTGAGTGTGAAATTACCTGCATCATTGGAGGCAAGTAGCCACAAGTTTGAAAAATGGCACGTAGGAGATCTTATTCATGAGCCGCTCAGCGACCGATTACGCTTTGTGATGATAGATGCTCCATTTCTACGTAATATGTCTCTACAACGCGGTTATTCGGAAGGACTAAAAATTGAAAAAGATTTTGGTCAATTCCTGAAAGAGAAAATCGAACATCCAGCTCGAATTTACCACTTCTCTGACGCCAATTTGCTTTACATTGAACCTGACAATAGCAATACCACAAAGCCCGAACAAGTATTCGATCAAATACAAACTTGGATAAATGAATTTACTAAAAAGTATGGGCTCGATAATATCATCCGCATCGGAATGGCTGATTATCCATTTTTACCTCGTGCATATACGGCGATAAATGACAAAGAGTTACTCGATATCCTACTCATGTCGACCAGTGTCGCTCGTACACTAAGCATCGAAGAACACACCAGTCAGTGGGTATACCTAAAAGCGATCAAAAATGCTCCAGCGGCAAGTTTAGCGACTGGTAATATCCGCAAAGCTTGCAAGCATTCTATTAATCAAGGGTTGATTAAAGTCCACTCCTCTTATCAAAATGAAGATAATATTAAAAAACTTTTGAAAAGCGGATAAAAATTGACTTCTCAAATAACACTGCTAAACCTATTAATTTACTTTATGATTGATGTATATATATCAATTAGTTAGCCTTTCTTTATCGTTAAAGCATGCTAAGCTTAAATAATTATCTTGTGTGTCGCATACAAGATTAAATACTTTCTCAACTAACCGAATTCACACTAAGAAGTATTGCAGGGAAATTAATTTCTCATCAAGGAGGTCGCTATGATCACTCATATCAGTCCCGCAGGTAGCATGGATCTGCTTTCTCAACTCGAAGTTGAGCGTCTTAAAAAAACTGCCGCTAGTGATCTGTATCAGCTCTACCGAAATTGTACTCTCGCGGTACTCAACTCAGGTAGCCACACAGATAACTCAAAAGAACTACTCGATAGATACAAGTCATTCGACGTCAATGTTGTTCGCCGAGAACGTGGCATCAAGCTTGAGTTAAACAACGCGCCTGAGCATGCATTCGTTGATGGCAATATCATAAAAGGCATCCAAGAACATCTATTCTCAGTTCTACGTGACATTGTATATGTCAATATGCATCTTGCTGACAACCAACGTCTCAACTTAACAAACGCAAGCCACATCACGAACCTAGTATTTGGTATTTTGCGTAATGCAGGTGCTCTAACTCCTGGAATTGAACCAAATCTCATCGTATGTTGGGGAGGACATTCGATAAATGCCAATGAATACCAGTACACTCGTGAAGTCGGACACGAGCTGGGACTTCGGGAACTCAATATTTGCACTGGTTGTGGGCCTGGTGCAATGGAAGGTCCAATGAAAGGAGCGGCAATTGGACATGCCAAACAACGCTACTATGACCAACGTTATCTTGGCCTTACCGAACCATCAATTATTGCTGCTGAGCCACCAAACCCGATAGTCAATGAACTGGTAATTATGCCAGATATCGAAAAAAGGCTAGAAGCCTTCGTGCGTATGGCACATGGTATTGTCATTTTCCCCGGAGGAGCTGGTACTGCAGAGGAACTTCTATACATACTAGGTATTATGATGCATCCAGATAATGCTGAGCAGCCACTTCCGATTGTACTTACTGGACCAAAAGAAAGTGAAGATTACTTCCGCTCAATCGATAAGTTTATCGGTGACACTCTTGGCAAAGATGCACAACGCCATTATGAGATAGTGGTTGATGACCCAGAGAAAGTGGCCAGGATAATGAAAAATACAATGGCTGATGTACGTCAACATAGAAAAGACACAGGGGATGCATATAGCTTTAACTGGTCACTCAAAATAGAACCTGAGTTCCAGCTACCATTTGATCCTACCCATGACAACATGGCTAGCTTGGATTTGCATTTAAACCAGCGCCCAGAAAACCTTTCCGCAGCCCTTCGCCAAGCTTTTTCTGGTATAGTCGCGGGTAATGTAAAAGCTGAAGGCATACGTGAAATTGAACGTCATGGTCCATTTTCTCTTGATGGTGATGCTGCCTTAATGAAGAAAATGGACAAGTTACTAAGAGACTTTGTTGAACAGGATCGTATGAAGCTGCCGGGTGGTAGTGCTTATGAACCATGCTATCAGATCAAAACGATAGACTAGCTAATTCCTATATACTTATACCATACTGAGTCGTATTTTGAGTCTGTTTATCCTATTAGGGTAAACAGACTCTAGCAATCTATATTTCATGCTTTACAATAAGAGCCTTCTCAACCCTTAATTTTGATTTCTATGCCTATCCACCTTGTTATCATCGATGCACTCAACCTTATTCGACGTGTCCATTCGGCCCAGCCCGACCCTGATGATATTACAAGAACTATAACCACGACGACTCGAACTCTCAATAAAATCATCAATGAGTCTCAACCAACTCATATCATTGCCGTTTTTGATCACCACCTTCAGGAAAGAGGATGGCGTGCAGAGCTAATTAGCGAGTATAAAAGTAACCGCAAGCCTATGCCAAAAACACTCTTTGATAGTCTTGATACCATTCAGGAAGCTTGGTGGAAATTAGGTATTGATTCTTTACTTTCATCAGGTGATGAAGCTGACGATCTCATAGCTACATTAGCCGTTAAAGTCGCTAATCGGAATCAAAAAGTCACAATCATTTCAACAGATAAAGGTTACTGCCAGCTACTTTCAGCAAAGCTCCAAATTCGTGATTACTTTCAACATCGTTGGCTTGATGAACCATTTATCGCAAAAGAGTTTGGGGTCAAATCATCACAACTTGCCGATTATTGGGGATTAACGGGAATAAGCTCAAGCCAAGTAACAGGCGTGCCTGGAATTGGTCCTAAAGCGGCGAAAGAGATACTGACAAAATATGTTGATATTGAGCAAGCTTATACCTCTGAAGAGCTCGTCCCAAAGTATCGAAAAAAACTCATGGAACACATTGAGACAGCACGTCGATGTAAATTAGTTTCAGCATTAAAAACAGATGTTGCTCTGGGGTTTAATTTACAAGAAATACGTTATAGTGGCCCAAAAGCTGACTGACCACTATATTCTCAAGCTTTAACAGCTATGCTCTAAAACTTTAACTAATCTGCCGAATAATCCAGTCTATTAGTACGGTGAAATGTTTGAAAGGCAGCGTAAATGTACCGTGATTTCTTCACGATCATGATAAAGATGCTTGGCTTGTAGCTGAAACTTAACCTTGTTCTCAATTAGGAACAGTTTTAGATTTTCTATGTCCTCTAACACTTCATCATAACGGCCTTTCATCGGTAACTTAAGGTTAAAGATTGCTTCTTTTGCCCAACCAGAAATTAACCACTCACCCATAAGTTGGGCTACTCGAGAAGGCTTTTCAACCATATCACATATCAACCATGTGACATTTTTACGTGCTGGTTCAAATTTGAAACCATCTTCCTGATGATGCTTAACTTGACCTGTATCCATCAAACTATCAGCCATCATTCCATTGTCCACCGCATGAACAAACATTGATCGTTTAACCAATTGATAAGTCCAGCCTCCAGGACAAGCCCCTAAATCAACCCCCCACATCCCCGGAGCAAGGCGTTCATCCCATTCTTCACGAGGAATGAAAACATGAAAAGCTTCCTCTAGCTTTAATGTTGAACGACTTGGAGCATCAGATGGAAATTTAAGGCGTGGGATGCCCATAAAGAAAGACGAATTGTTACTAGACAATGAATATCCTACAAAGCAGTGTCCAGGCGCAACAAAACAGATGTGTAACACTGGTTTTTTGGGATTATCTTTAGGAAATAAAATCCCTTTACCACGCATTGCCTGGCGCGCAGGTACAGTGAATTTTCGGCAAAACTTAAGTAATTCTTTTGCTTCATTGGTATCTGGCGTTTCAATACGAATGTCACCACATCGAGGGAAAGCTTCCATGTCGCTCAAGCTTTCCAGAATAGGTGATATACGGTCTTCACGTGGAAGATCCTTAATCTCAGCTGCCACAGCAAACATCTGACGAGCAAAGATCAAAGCCTTAAAGTCAAGCTCTTTCACTAACCGCTCTGCATCACCTTGTTGATAGCATTCAAAAAGTACATAACCTGTATTACTTTTTAAACGAGGGAAGCCAAATACTTCAAGTTGTGTAGCACGGTCCTGAATTTCTCCAGCACACTCTTTTTCAAAACCAGAACGGCAATAGAACATTAAGTGTTTCACTGATCGACCTCTTTAATCTGTAGCGCTGCAAATACAAACAGCCCCCACCCCAGCATAAAGGCTAAACCGCCAAACGGGGTGATAGGCCCAAGCCATTTCACTCCAGTCAATGCTATAGCGTAAAGGCTGCCACTAAAACAAAAGATGCCGATGATAAAGCAATTTGCTGCAAGGGCGAAATACTTTTGTGATTTATCAGTTAGCCGTGTAGCTAACAGGGCTCCACAAACGATAATCGCTAAAGCATGGATAAATTGATATTGAACCCCAGTTTGGAACGTATTAAGCAGTTGGGGGGATAAAACTTTTTGTAAACCGTGAGCGGCAAATGCACCTAATGCAACTCCTAAACCCGCACACGTCCCACCCAAAACAAGCGTAACTTTAGCCTTCACCATATACCTCCAAAATAAAATCCGCTAGAGTTTGAGTAGCTAAAGCAATATTATCCGCCTCTGTTTGGCCAGAACTTTTCCTAGGTTTAAAGCTATGATCGCCATCTGGTATAAATTCAACTCTCACTTTATTTGAAAGCTCAAAGTCATGACATTCTTCACGCTTACCAAACGTATCCCTCTCTCCTTGTAAAATCAGACACTCTTTCTCAAGCGTAGCTAAATGCTCCCCTTTATAATTTTCAGGCTTCCCTGGTGGATGAAACGGAAAACCAAGACAAGCTATCCCTGCAACCTTACTGTCCTGTGATAGTAGGCTCGCCATTCGCCCTCCCATCGATTTTCCACCAATAATTATCCGCTTATCAGCAAATGTTTTGATTATATCCCGATACGAATCCAATAGCTTAGGAGCACGATCTGGTGGACGACGCTTACCATCTTGAGAGCGCTTTACCATGTAAGGAAAATTAAACCGTATGACCTGAATACCCCTTTCCGCTAATCCTTTAGCAATGGTGGCCATAAAGTCATGATTCATATCAGCGCCTGCGCCATGAGCAAAAATAAACAGTGGCTTACCTTTCTCACCATCAATCAAGACATCACTCATCCAACAGTTCCTCCTGTTCACTTTGTGCCTTAGCTAACATCCAATCTCTGAAGGTTGCGATTCTCGCCATATCTGCCTGTTTTTCATGACACACCACATAAAACGCATTCTTAGAGACCAAAACCTGATCCAAAGGTGCAATTAATCTACCTGCTTCCATTTCTGGTTGTGCAAGTACATTATTTCCTAATGCAATCCCCTGACCGTGAGCTGCAGCTTGAAGCACCATAGTAGAATGACTAAAAATAGGCCCATGATTGACATTGATATCCTCGATACCATGCTCTTTGACAAACAGCTTCCAGTCTTTACGGGAAGTATCATGTAACAATGTATGCAGTTTAAGGTCACTTAACCTTGATAATGGTTTATTGCTCAACAATAAAGAGGGAGAACAAAGAGGGATAAGAAATTCTTGATACAGTTTATCGGCGCGAAGGCCAGACCAATTACCACGTCCATAATAAATCGCAACATCCACATCATCGGTCAGAGATCCTTCATCCATATCAACCGCTTTGATACGCACATCAATATCTGGTTCTTGTTGATTAAAGTCAGCCAAACGTGGCACTAACCACTGAATGGCAAAGCTAGGAGGCAAACTAATCGTTAGCGCTCCCTTCTCACTGCGTTCAAGCACTTTATCTGTTGCTTCGGCAAGCGAAGTAAAGATATCTTTGATATCTAGAAAATAACCCTGCCCTTCCTCTGTAAGTAGCAAAGAGCGATTACGTCGCCTAAATAATTTTAGGCCTAAAAACTCTTCTAATGACTTAATTTGGTGGCTTACAGCTGCCTGAGTCACAAATAACTCTTCCGCTGCTCTAGTAAAGCTCAAGTGACGAGCTGCAGCCTCAAACACTTTAAGAGAGTTTAAGGGGGGCAATCTTCTCGACATGATAGTCGTCTCCGGGTAGGATTAGTTTTTTTAATCTGAAACATTATAAAATGTCCATTGCCTCACGGCCAGAGAAATTCTATATTTCTCCGTGCAGCAAGAGCTAGAACGGCTTTATTCCTCTCTGGAATGAATTGGCATATTGTTGCGATGTTGTGTTTGCAGACTCGTATTTCGAGTTAGGTAGATTTCTACCAAGTTTCGCCTCTCTGACTAGAGTCGAAACATATACTTCCTGTATTTATTTTTGACCTGTCTGTCAAATTGTTTAACACCGCCATAAGGCGGTGTTTTTTTATCTGGTCGCCGAGAAAATAATAATCAGCCAAGAAAGTGTATGAAGGGCTAAGTAAAAGCACTAATGCGATTAACCATCAGTGCTTTGAGCAAGAAATTAAGGGCGATATACCTTAACATTGGTAAAGCCTTGCTCTTGAAGATACAGGGCTTGTAATCGACTCATAACGCCGCGATCACAGTAGAGTAAATATGTTTTGCTTTGATCCATATCTCCAAACTGAGTGCTCAGCTTATAGAATGGCAAATGCAACACCTCTACCCCTTCGATCTCCAGTGGACTATTCTCTTCTTCTTCAGGACTACGAATATCAACGACTGTAGCATGTTGCTCCACAGCCTGAACTAGCTCTACCTCAGGTGCCGCCGCTAAAGTTTCTTTCGCTATATCACGAATATCCATCTGGCGAGCATCACGTATGACTGAATTTAAAATATCAAAATCAAATTTTTCTTCTTCTGCTTCCAACTTGGCTTTTATAGCTTTAACTGTCGGTTTCTTAGAAATAACCCCACAATATTCTGGCATTGTTTTAGCAAAATCTTCAGTACCGATATTACGAGCAAGATCAATAATATCTTCTTTATCCCAATTGATCAGTGGACGCAAAATGAGGGTATCAGTCACAGTGTCTATATGACGAAGATTGGTCAGTGTTTGGCTGGATACTTGACCAAGAGCCTCACCTGTTACTAACGCTTGAATATCAAACTTTTCAGCTATCATGCTTGCAGCACGCATGAACATGCGTTTGAGGATAACCCCCATTTGCCCGTCATCAACCTTCTCTAAGATTTCAGCTACAACAGGCTCAAAATCTACAGAAATAAAACGCACCTTGGCTGAGGAGCCGTATTTATTCCATAAGTAATGTGAGACTTGCTTGACCCCAATCTCATGTGCAGGTCCGCCCAAATTAAAAAAGCAATAATGAACCTTAGAGCCACGCTTAATATGAAGATAACTCGACACGCCAGAGTCAAACCCACCAGAAATTAGGCTCAATACATCTTCTTGTGTTCCTAAAGGAAAGCCACCCAAACCTTTATAGCGAGTAATCACCTGATTCAGCTTATCTCCAGAGACCTCAACTTTTATCGTAACATCGGGGTTACGAAGTTTAACACTCGCACTTTCAACCGCCTGATTCAGCCCACCACCAACATAACGCTCTAGCTCAATCGACGTAAAATCATGCTTACCTCGACGCTTAGCACGTACCACGAAAGTTTTACCTTCAATATTTGAACGATTCATTTCTAACACCTGCTCAAAGATGTTATGCAAATCACTAAAATCAGATTGTTTAACTTCTAGAACATGGTGGATACCTGGTGTATGAGTCAAAACTTCAACAGTTTCGTTATAAAAACGATCTGACTCTGCTGTCACTTCAATATGATCACGGCGATTCAATACCGCGACAGATTCAGTGCGACTCTTAATAATATTGCGAATATTACACTCAAGGATCTTTGTGAAGCGCTTACGCACCGATTCACTTTTGACAAAAATTTCAGGATGGGGCTTGACGATAAATTTCATAGTTCACTTCACAACTCAACAGTTTCGCAAATTGGAGTGTTTTCAGGTCGCTCCATAATTTTCTACGAACTCTGCACTCCAAGGGCGCAAGATTATACATGAACTGAAGACCATAAAAAAGGCGAGCCTTTAGCTCGCCATTCCATTTTAGTTAGAGCCAGGCAGAGAAGGCACCTCATCACTGTAAACAGGCTCTCCTTGCATGATGCTTATTTCGACACGGCGATTGCGTGAACGTTGAGCTTCTGTGTCATTCGGCCCTAGTGGTTTAGTATCAGCCATACCGCGTACTTGTAGACGTTGATGAGAAAAGCCGCGTACCTTGTCCATCTCTTGAGCAACTGATACCGCCCTTTGAGCCGAGAGATCCCAATTTGAACGATAAAGTTCAGAATCTAGAGGCTGATTATCTGTATGGCCAGAAACCCGTATAATACCCGGAACATCTTTAACTAAATCGGCTATCTGACGTACCAAGGGACGAAATTTAGGTTGAAGGAAAGCAGAACCTTGAGGGAAAGCACCTTTTTCTCTAATTCGAATATCAATCTGTTGGCCAAGGTTGTCTATCTCTATCGCGCCTTCATCAATTTCACGCTCCAAAGCTTTCTTTATGCTCTCCATCAGAGTTTCCAGTTCCTGCGACATCTCGGCAGATTGTTGCTGCTGGCTTTCCGATTCAGCATTCTGGCTCTCTTGGGTAGACGTATCCGGTGATTTGCCACCCGTCTGTTTGCCCTCATCTTTCTGAGTCCCCCCAGCTCTGTCTGACTCTCCTTCTTGAAACTCTAGAGTTTGCTGGGTAATGTCTATTGTCTGCTGCATGATGACATCAATAGGAGTCGGCTCAGGACGCCCAGGACGAAACTCTTGTGCAATAATGCTGGTACCTTTAGGAATATCTTTCACTTCAAGTCGGTTTTGCACACCGAAGGCAAATTTCATCGAACCCGCTATCTGCTTAAACTTCAATACGTCCATTTCTGAAAAGGACAACAAAAGTACGAAGAAGCACATAAGTAATGACATCAAGTCTGCAAACGTTCCCATCCAAAGCGGTAATCCTGGAGGGGGGCATTTGCACTCTTCTTCTTCCATAACGACTTCCTTTACTCAGCATCTACATCAAGGACGCGCTTACCTTCATTAAGATAATTTTTCAGATAGCCATCTATAACTCGTGGATTTTGCCCATCTTGAATAGCAAGTACACCATCCATGATCAAACGACGATTTAACTTTTCTTGCTCTCGACGTAGTGATAATTTATCGGCAATAGGGAAGAACACCATGTTGGAAAGTATCGCCCCATAGAGTGTGGTAAGAAGTGCAACGGCCATCGCGGGACCTATCGATTTAGGGTCATCCATGTTTGATAGCATGGCAACCAATCCCACCAAAGTACCTATCATGCCCATTGCTGGCGCTACATCACCAAATGCACGAAATACACTGGTGCCAAACTCATGGCGCTCGTCGGTCAGTACAATATCTTTTTGCAAAGCAGCACGCACCACGTCCGCATCATGACCATCAACGAGAAGGTCTATGCCTTTTTGCATAAAGTTGTTGGTAATTTCCATTTCTTCTAGTGCCAGAAAACCACCCTTACGTGCCGCATCTGCCATTTCAACAACCTTCGCAATCAAATCTTCAGGTTCATCAACCTTAAACATGAAAGCTTTACCTGCAATTTTAGCCGCACCAAAAAACTGCCCCATAGTGTACTTCATCAGCACAACGAAGGTAGAACCACCCACAACAATCAGAACTGAGATGACATCAACAAACATCATGATGCTTCCGCCTAAAATCATCGCCATGATGACAAAAGCAAAGCCTCCAATGAGCCCTATCAGCGTTGCTAAATCCACAAAGCACTCCTCATGCTATCTTTACAAGTCCCTGGTAAATTATATCGGCAACACCTTCAGATCTTTAGTCTTTTATTGGTATTACTCTCACACAACTATAGATCTTATCGTAACATAGTAAACCAGCCTCAACCCATGATGCGATCGTTTCAGCACAATATAGTCGCCCATACTCGCTTTTTCGATCAATTTTCCTCGGTTAAATTTGACCATTTTTACCTGCTAAGGTAAGTTTCGTGCATCTTTCAAAATGTAGATAATGTTATGGCGAGCAAGAAACCCGGAAACATGTCCTTTGAAGCCACTATTGAAGAACTTGATTCGATTGTTGAGCACCTCGAAAAAGGCGATTTGGCCCTTGAAGATGCTCTTAAAAAATTTGAACGTGGAATAACGCTTGCTCGTGAAGGACAAACCAAGTTAAATGACGCTGAGCAAAGAGTCAGCATCTTGCTTAACAATGACGATAATGCTCCTCTTACAGAGTTCACAACATCACAGCCAGAATAATCACCACAAAAGAGTTGCTCTTATGCATGAGGCGTTAACCTCTCTACAAAAAAGAAACAATCAGCAGCTAGAATATTGGTTAAGCCAATTGCCGAACCCTGAACAAAATCTGATTGAAGCAATGCACTATGGTTTGCTTTTGGGTGGCAAGCGGGTTCGCCCCTTTTTAGTTTATATTACTGGGCAGATGCTTGGATGTCAGCTTGAAGAGCTCGACACTCCAGCCTGCGCTGTTGAATGTATACACGCATACTCACTTATTCATGATGATTTACCGGCAATGGACAACGATGAGTTACGACGTGGGCAACCAACCTGTCACATTAAGTTTGATGAGTCTACCGCCATTTTAACCGGAGATGCGCTGCAAACGATGGCATTTACGATTCTTTGCGACGGTAAATTGAGCTCTAACGCTGAACATAACCGCATCAAAATGGTCAAGGTACTCGCACAAGCCTCTGGAGCTAATGGCATGTGCTTAGGACAAGCTTTAGACTTAGCGGCCGAAGGTCGACATGTATCATTAGAAGAACTAGAAACCATTCATCGCAATAAGACTGGTGCATTACTAAAATGTGCAATTAGATTGGGAGCTCTCGCTGCTGGTAGCAAAGGCAATGATATTTTACCTCAGTTAGACAAGTATGCCGATGCCATTGGCCTAGCGTTTCAAGTTCAAGACGATATTTTGGACATCATCAGTGATACCCAAACTCTCGGTAAGCCTCAAGGCTCAGATCAAGCTTTAGAAAAAAGCACCTATCCTGCTTTACTCGGTTTGGACGGTGCAGTTAATAAAGCTCACACTCTTTTGACAGAAGCCCTTCAAGCATTAGAAACAATACCCTACAATACAGTATTACTCGAAGAGTTCGCCCGATATGTCATCGAGCGCAAGAACTAAACGATAAGCGCCCTATATATGACTCTTGATATTTCCAAATATCCAACACTGGCATTGGCCAATACACCGGATGAATTGCGTAGCCTTCCTAAAGAAGCGCTACCTACACTATGTGACGAATTACGCACCTATTTACTTAACTCTGTTAGCCAATCAAGCGGCCACCTTGCTTCAGGGCTTGGCACCGTAGAATTGACCGTGGCACTTCATTATGTCTATAACACCCCATTTGACCAACTTGTCTGGGATGTTGGGCACCAAGCTTACCCACATAAAATTCTTACTGGCCGCAGAGACAAAATGCCCAGCATACGTCAAAAAGACGGCTTACATCCCTTTCCATGGCGCGATGAAAGCGAGTATGACACTCTATCAGTAGGCCACTCTTCGACTTCCATCAGTGCTGCACTGGGTATGGCAATTTGCGCGGAAAAAGAACAAAAAAATCGCAAAGTAGTGAGTGTTATTGGTGATGGAGCCATCACTGCGGGTATGGCCTTTGAAGCAATGAACCACGCTGGGGATGTACACTCAGACATGCTGGTGATACTCAACGATAATGAGATGTCAATCTCAGAAAATGTCGGCGCACTCAATAACCATTTAGCCCAATTGCTATCTGGTAGCTTGTATACCTCGATCCGAGAAGGTGGGAAAAAGGTACTCTCAGGGTTACCACCAATCAAAGAGCTTGTCCGCAGAACGGAAGAGCACCTTAAAGGTATGGTTGTACCTGGCACCTTATTTGAAGAACTTGGTTTTAACTATATCGGCCCTGTCGATGGGCATGATGTCTGCGAATTAGCTAAAACGTTAACCAATATGCGAGAGCTTAAAGGGCCGCAGTTCTTACATATCATGACCAAAAAAGGCAAAGGTTACGAACAAGCAGAGAAAGATCCTATTGGCTACCATGCGGTTCCAAAGTTTGATCCTAAACATACTTCCCTACCTAAAACTAAAGGTAGCCAGCCCACTTTCTCAAACATTTTTGGCGACTTTTTATGTGACATGGCTGCGCAAGATCCCAAGCTAATGGCGATTACCCCCGCAATGCGAGAGGGTTCAGGCATGGTACGCTTTTCTAAAGAGTTCCCAGAGCAGTATTTTGATGTTGCGATCGCCGAGCAGCATGCCGTGACTCTTGCAGCCGGAATGGCGATAAGCGGCAACCATCCAATAGTCGCTATATACTCGACATTCTTACAACGTGGCTACGATCAACTCATCCATGACGTCGCTATTATGAATCTGCCGGTTATGTTTGCCATTGACAGAGCAGGCTTAGTTGGTGCTGACGGTCAAACCCATCAAGGCGCTTTTGACTTGAGCTTTATGCGCTGTATACCCAATATGGTGATCATGACACCAAGTGATGAAAATGAATGCCGTCAAATGTTATATACCGGCCATCAACATCAGGGCCCAAGTGCAGTACGCTACCCTAGAGGATCTGGTGCTGGTATAGACGTTGAAAAAGAGTTTACCGCGCAAGACATAGGCAAAGGCCGAGAAATCCGAACGGGCGAGAAAGTCGCCATTCTTAACTTTGGTTCCTTACTAGGCAACGCCCAGCAAGCAGCAGACAACCTCAATGCGACACTTGCCGATATGCGTTTCGTCAAACCTTTAGACAAAGCGCTTATCAAAAAATTGGTCAAAGAACATGATGTTATAGTGACGCTAGAAGAAAATGCTCTCGCGGGTGGCGCCGGCGCTGGTGTGGTTGAATTTATGATGCAAGAAAAGCTGATAAAACCTGTTCTGAATTTAGGTTTGCCGGATAAGTTTATTGCACAAGGAACTCAGCAAGAATTGCACACCGAGCTAGGATTAGATGCACAAGGCATTGAGCAATCGATTCAAGCTTATGTTGAAAAATAGTAAACCCAGTTACGACAAAAGCCCTCTATCGAGGGCTTATCAAGCTATTCATTGGTTGCTATAAACCAACCAAATTCATCGCATATTCTCAACCAAGTTTTGTCTAACTTTGCGCTGATCGATACCTTTTCAGTTGTGTATGGGTGGATGAACTCTATGTTCGATGCATGCAAAAGTAATCGCTGAGAGTCATAGACCTGTCTGAATAATTTGTTATGTTTACCATCACCATGAGTGGTATCACCGACTATGGGGTGACGAAGGTGGGCCATATGTCTCCTCAATTGGTGTTTGCGACCTGTTAGTGGTTTTAACTCCATTAAACAGTATCTAGTAGTAGCAAACTTACCTGTTGAAAAAGGGAGCTCGGTTTGCGCTATCGGGCGATAATCGGTAATCGCTTGTTGCGCCTCTTTTTCTTTACTCGAGTGCTTATCTGCTATTTTGTCGAGTTCTACTTTCAAGTCATAATCTAACCGGCCCGACTCTTCTATCCAGCCACGTACGATCGCATGGTAAGTTTTATTCATCTCATGATTTGCAAACATTGGCATAACCTGAGAAGCAACCTCACCAGATAAAGCAAACATCAGTACACCTGAGGTTGGTCTATCCAAGCGGTGAAGCGGAAAAACATGCTGACCAATTTGGTCACGCAAGGTTTGCATAACAAATTGAGTTTCATGCTTATCAAGCCAGCTGCGGTGCACAAGCATTCCAGCAGGTTTATTGACGGCAACAAAATACTCGTCATGAAAAATAATCTCTAACATTAGACACAAGACTCATCTATGGCATTAATTAAACGAATTAAACAATGATATCCATTATACTCTTTCCAACACTCTTCAAAGTATGGTGTTAGACAAAAGCCTTTAGGTATAGGCATTTGTCCTGCGATTAAATCGTCCATTTTAGGGATAAATATCCACTGTAACCACTCTTGAGGCTCTAAAGTATCCACAGCGAATGGCTGGGTACTTTGTAGTAAGTGCTCACCAGGCCTATTCACCTGCCATAATTGCAACGTTTTTAATAACTGAGTCAATTGCTGCAAAAGTATCGTTAATTGTTGCTTATCTGCCATAAAACCTATGTGTTAACCTTGAAATTACGCCCAAGAATACCATCTATATAGGACATTAAGTTAGGACTATTCAGCGATGGACACCATTCACACTCTCAGCCAGCTTCTCATCAATAGTGATTGCCAATATAAGGTTTATGACCTTGGCCGTCGTATAAGTCGGATCGAAAATAAAATCTTTTCTAATGTCGAGCAAGGCCTTCAGCCCTATCCTTACCCATTGCAACGCAAAGCTCATCTCGCTATTTGTTACTGGAATGAAAGCAAACAGCCTTGGATTTGGTTCTTAAAGTTTGAGCTAGATGAACGAGGACTACTAAAGCAAGCTGATGTAGGTAACTTCCTCAAATACGTGATCGAAGCTATGGGAACACGTCTTAATAATGATATTACGCCAGAACAACAACAAAAATTAGCAAGTAATCCGTATACGTTTAAACCTGCTGAAGACAAAATGGCAGTGTTCCATAGCCAGATTCGAGCCCAACTTTCTCTTCCTTGTAGCCAGTATTACGAGCATGCACAACACTACTTTTCAGGTGGGTTAGGCTGGGATAAATGGCAAACGATAGGGCTGCAAGGTGTAACTGATATCTGTGCTCGTTTGACTAAAGAGCAAAACAGTAACCATTTACGTAAAGCGATAAAGCAATTACCAAACGAACCACTTTACGCACTTTTGGGAGCACTTGAGCATACTCATTTACCTGACAAACTCGCGGATCGACTGCAAGAATTCACTTTTGAAAAAATGGCTGATGACAACCCAGATATATTCCTGATTGGTGCATTAATTAGAGCACTTTCTGGCGCAGAGCATGAGTATTCAAATCCAGTGATTGAAAGAGCTTTAGCATCGCCACGTCTAAGCCATCAAGAAATTCTAATTGGGATTGCAGGACGAAATTGGCACCTACTGACCAATCCAGATCTGGCTGAGAATTTTTTACTCCGGTTAGCACAAACTGGCAATCAGTCTCTATTTAACCAATTATTTTCAGATCTCGTCATGCTACCTGAATTGAGATTGGTTTTACTGCCACGACTCCACTCTACACCATCTCAGGAGTTAGCAAAGGCACTCACTCAGCTCCAGCAAACAACAAAAGGTTAGACTATGATCGGCAATCTTTTGGCAATTTTAGCCTTGTGCTTCATAGCACTTGTATTTTGGCAACAGAGGCGTCAAGCCGAATTGGCAAAAACTATAGCAACCAATAAGTGCAAACAGCTTGAGTTACAGCTGCTCACTGTCGCTTTGAAAGGGCATAAAACTAAAATGCCTGATGGTAGCTGGTATTGGCACTCTATTTATCAATTTGAATTTTCTTCACTTGGAGACGATTGCTACCAAGGTGAAATCATAATGCGCGGCTTTCAATTGATTAAAGTGCAGCTCCCACCTCATAGGATGTAAACATATATTGTAGGCATGCTGGATTGGGATAAACACTATCACTTAGTCGCTCAAAACCAAGTTTCTCTACAATACGAATTGACGGTATATGGTTACAATCAACAGTTGTAACCAGCTGACGTAAATTGAGATCGAGCAAGGCTTTAGGTAGAAAGGCTTTTAAAACCTCACTACCTATTCCTTGACCCCAATATGCTTTATCAAATAAGAACCCCAATTCAGGGCTCTCACCTAAACGATAAATACATACATGACCAATGTAATCGCGTGAATGGTTATCTAGCACAGCTAAGGCATATATTGTAGGATCATGAAGAATACGTTGAAAAAGCGGCTTTGCTGAAGAAACCGTATGGTAATCATCCATTTGAATCCGATTCATAGTGCAATAGCTCAACATTAAGAATTCGGACTGTAATGACTCATTATAAGGGACAAGCAAAGTACGGTGAGTTGCAATAATCATAGCTTCCCCCTTTTTGATCGCGTGCCCCCTGTATACAGGGGGCACTTTCATTTCTCAGTAGAAAAATCTGAGGTTAATACCAACTAAATTATTTATTGTTATAGTATTTTATTTTTGACGCTGTTAGCTTCAATTATGTTTAAGTTAAAATGAACCTCTAGTACTCGCGCACCTTGATATTCACATACCTAATTTTCAGCCTAGCCACTATGCAGTACTTATTACCCAGATGTAAATTATTTTTTACTTTTAAGTATCAGTACCCTAGCGGCAGTTATACTTTATCGTAAACAGTAATCTAAACAATGTTAAAAATAACCTTTATGTTGATATTGTTTTTATCATAAAAAAAATAATCTTTATAATACAGATAGATACGATAGACATAAGTTTATACTAATGACAAAACTAAATTTTATCTTACAGGGACTATAAGAGATCTCTCACACGCTAAAACAGCAACTTCTATTCGCGTTCATCTAAAAGGATCAGTATTATTAGAGCTCATCACATTAAGGAGGTTATATGCTTACTCAGGATGTCAGTAACGAGCTAGAAAGAGTCTTACAGCAGCTAAGCTTTGAGGGTAAAGAGCCGACCGTTGCACTCGTGAAATCGCGCTTAAATACAGTCGTTCCCATACCAGTATTAATCACGGTAATTAAAAGTTGGAAGCATTCTAACCTTATTCCTAAAGTTGAAGTGGCTGCTAAAAATCATAGCGATAGAGATAAAATCGCGCAACTAGAGAAGCAAGTTACAAACTTAACGCAAAGAATAGAAAAATTAGAGCAGAAGATGAGTAATGTTTAGTATGGCTTATCAGAGTATATGGCCTAAATGGACAGGTATAAATTTCAAATAAAAAAGGCTTAGCAATATGCCAAGCCTTTCCATTATTTAATAGGTAGTATTACCAGCCCGTAACTTCACGTAAGCCTTTACCTATATCGGCTAGTGATTTTACAGTCTTAACACCAGCCGCTTCTAATGCAGCAAACTTATCTTCTGCGGTACCTTTACCACCAGAGATGATTGCACCAGCATGGCCCATACGCTTGCCTGGAGGAGCAGTAACACCGGCAATATATGAAACAACAGGCTTAGTGACATTTTCTTTAATAAACGCTGCTGCTTCTTCTTCTGCTGTACCACCGATCTCACCAATCATAACAATGGCTTCAGTTTCTGGGTCTTCTTGGAATAACTTAAGGATATCAATAAAGTTTGAACCTGGAATTGGGTCACCACCAATACCAACACATGTTGACTGACCAAAGCCTTCATCTGTGGTTTGTTTAACCGCTTCGTACGTTAAAGTACCAGAACGAGAAACTATACCTACTTTACCCTTCTTATGAATGTGACCTGGCATAATACCAATCTTACACTCATCAGGAGTAATAAGACCTGGGCAGTTAGGTCCAATCATACGAACGCCTGTTTCTTCTAACTTCACTTTTACGTCAATCATATCCGTTGTAGGGATACCTTCAGTAATGGTGACAATTAGTTCAATACCAGCATCAATTGCTTCTAGAATCGCATCTTTACAGAAAGGTGCAGGAACGTAAATAACGGTTGCTGTTGCACCAGTCGCTTCTACTGCTTCACGCACTGTATTAAATACAGGAAGATCAAGGTGAGTTTGACCACCTTTACCAGGAGAAACACCGCCAACCATTTGCGTACCGTATGCGATAGCTTGCTCTGAGTGGAATGTACCTTGGCCGCCAGTGAAACCCTGACAGATTACTTTAGTGTCTTTGTTAATTAATACAGACATTATTTAGCCTCCGCAGCAGCAACAACTTTCTGAGCAGCGTCTGTGAGAGACTCAGCTGCAATGATATCAACATCAGAATTCGCAAGAACTTTACGACCTAGATCTGCGTTAGTACCTTCTAAACGAACAACAACAGGTACACTTACACCGACCTCTTTCACTGCACCGATAATACCTTCTGCAATCATGTCACAACGAACAATACCGCCGAAAATGTTAACAAGAACAGCTTTCACATTGTCATCAGACAAAATGATTTTAAATGCTTCTGCAACACGTTCTTTAGTTGCGCCACCACCAACATCTAGGAAGTTAGCTGGCTTGCCACCGTGCAGATTTACAATATCCATCGTGCCCATCGCAAGGCCTGCACCGTTAACCATACAGCCAACGTTGCCATCTAGTGCTACGTAGTTCAGTTCCCACTGAGCTGCGTGCGCTTCACGCTCATCTTCCTGTGAAGGATCATGCATTTCACGAAGCTTTGGCTGACGATACATTGCGTTTGAGTCAATGTTGATCTTGCCGTCAAGACAAAGAAGATTGCCTTCACCAGTAATGACAAGCGGGTTGATTTCTAATAGAGCTAGATCGTACTGAGAGAACATTTCACCAAGACCCATAAAAATCTTAACGAACTGTTTGATTTGATCACCAACTAGACCTAGTTTAAATGCAAGCTCACGACCTTGGTAAGCTTGTGGACCAACAAGAGGGTCGATCGCTGATTGATGAATCAACTCTGGAGTTTCTTCAGCTATCTTCTCAATGTCCACACCACCTTCAGTTGATGCCATAAATACGATTTTTCGAGTTGCGCGGTCAACAACAGCACCTAGGTAAAGTTCGTTAGCAATGTTAGATGCTTCTTCAACAAGAATTTTAGTGACTGGCTGACCATTGGCGTCTGTTTGGTAAGTCACTAGGTTTTTACCTAGCCACTTTTGAGCAAACTCTTTAACGCCTTCTTTAGTGTCATGTAACTCAACGCCGCCCGCTTTACCGCGGCCACCAGCGTGAACCTGACATTTAACGACTTTCTTTTCTGTTGAGATACGACCGGCAGCATCAAATGCTTCTTGAGGTGTATCACAGGCGAAGCCTTCTGGTACAGGCAAACCGAATTCTGCGAACAGCTGTTTGGCTTGATATTCATGCAAATTCATTTTGTTATTCCGCTTATTTTCCCTTGAGGGGTTATTATGTCCATGACGTTTTAACATGATGGATAAAACGTCTGTAGGGTCTTCTCAAGTAAATCGCTAATTATTGTAGCGCTTCAAATGAAGGCGGAACCTTGAGTATGTTCCGCCTTAAACACTATTGTCACCTGATTAGTCGACTAATCAGGTGCAAAAGTCAATTACACGTCTAGAAGTAGGCGTGTAGGATCTTCCAGTAGCTCTTTGATTGTCACCAAAAAGCCAACAGACTCACGACCATCAATCAAGCGATGATCGTAAGAAAGTGCTAGGTACATCATAGGAAGGATTTCTACTTTTCCATTCACAGCCATTGGGCGGTCTTGGATTTTGTGCATACCCAGTATCGCAGATTGAGGTGGGTTGATAATAGGTGTAGACATTAATGAACCAAACACACCACCATTGGTAATGGTAAAGTTGCCACCTATTAAATCATCAACAGTCAATTTACCATCACGACCTTTGATAGCGAGATCTTTGATGCCTTTTTCAATATCAGAAAAGCCTAATGTGTCGCAATCTTTTAGAACTGGAGTCACCAAACCACGGGGGGTAGATACTGCCATACTGATATCAAAATAGTTGTGGTAAACAATATCTTCACCATCAATTGACGCGTTAACTTCAGGATACCGCTTTAGAGCTTCAGTCACAGCTTTTACATAGAAAGACATAAAGCCAAGACGAATACCATGACGCTCTTCAAATTGGTCTTTGTATTGCTTACGAAGATCCATAATCGGCTTCATATTCACTTCGTTAAAAGTGGTCAACATAGCTGTGCTGTTTTTCGCTTCAAGCAGACGATTTGCAACCGTCTTACGCAAACGCGTCATTGGTACACGCTTTTGGCTACGAGCCGCTGCAGGTGCTTCAACTGCAGGTGTTGAACCCGATTTAGGTGCCGACTTAGCGTTAGCAATATGGGCTTCTATATCTTCACGGGTAATACGCCCGCCAACACCTGTACCTTTAACTTGACTTGCATCTAAACTATGTTCTGCAAGTAAACGACGTACTGCTGGACTAAGGGCGTCATTGCTTTCCTCAGTAAGAGAAGCTGTATGGCGTTTATCTGGGGATGATTCTGCTTCCTCAGCCTTGTCTTGTGTAGGTTCGCCAGCAACTGCACCAGGGTTAAGCTTAGCTATTAGTTGCTTAGAAAGTACTGTCGCACCTTCTTCTTCTATTATCGCTTCTAGAACACCAGCTTCAGGAGCAGGCACTTCCAAAACAACTTTGTCCGTTTCGATATCAACCAGTATCTCATCACGCTCTATCGCATCGCCTGGTTTCTTGTGCCATGTTGCTACTGTCGCATCTGCAACAGATTCAGGTAAATCTGGAACCAGAATTTCAATTGTCATATCTGTTTCTTCCTTTCACTTCTAGTTCTTAGTTCGAAGTTGTTGTATTGACGGTAAGCGCAGCTTCAACAAGCGCTTTCTGTTGTTTTAAATGCACTGACATATAACCCACTGCTGGTGAAGCAGATGCCGGTCGGCCAGCGTACTTAAGGTCTGCTCCAGCAGGGATAGCAAGACGGAAGTTATGTTGACTACTATACCAAGCGCCCTGATTTTGAGGCTCTTCCTGGCACCAAACATAATCTTCCACGTTGGTATAATGCTCAATAGCTGCCTTAACCTCTTTTATTGGGAAAGGATAAAGCTGTTCAATACGCACGATAGCAACATCTTCCTGCTCATTACTGCGACGCTGTTCGAGTAAATCGAAGTAAACCTTGCCTGAACAGAATACAACTCGCTTCACTTTATTAGGCTCTAGTTTGTCTATCTCAGCAATTGCTGGCTGGAATGTCCCTTCTGCCAACTCATCTAAAGTTGATGTACACAGTGGGTGCCTAAGTAGCGATTTTGGCGACATGACAATAAGAGGCCTGCGCATAGGCCTTACAACTTGACGCCTAATCATGTGATATACCTGAGCAGGCGTTGATGGCACAACAACTTGCATGTTTTGTTCAGCACACAATTGCAGGTAACGCTCAAGGCGAGCTGACGAATGCTCTGGACCTTGTCCTTCGTAACCATGAGGAAGCAACATGGTTAAGCCACATAAACGTGCCCACTTTTGCTCTCCCGAAGAAATGAACTGATCAATAACCACTTGAGCACCGTTTGCAAAATCACCAAACTGAGCCTCCCAAATAGTCAAACCACTTGGTTCTGCCGTGGCGTAGCCATATTCAAACGCTAGGACGGCTTCTTCAGACAATACGGAATCGTAGACTTCAAAAGGCCCTTGCTTATCATGAA
The DNA here is from genome assembly GCF_018860525.1 of Vibrio hepatarius. Lineage (GTDB taxonomy): Bacteria > Pseudomonadota > Gammaproteobacteria > Enterobacterales > Vibrionaceae > Vibrio > Vibrio hepatarius_B. The sequence continues at coordinate 40,537 of NZ_JAHKPM010000011.1, read as the reverse complement.
TATTAGCCAATGGGATAAAGGTGCTGGCATCAGTCTGGTTATGAAGCACCGAGTGGCGGTGGAAGAAAGTACCACGCCCGGAATCCTGACCAGAAATACGAATACGTTTTCCATCATCGACTAAGGTCGCATAAGCCAAGGTTTCCGCCATACCCCAGTCAAATGCTTTTTCACCACTCATCATTGCCATACGATCGTTATAAAGCTTGTTAACTCGGCTTTGAAGTCTATGGCTTTCAGGGTAGTGGCAAATCCGATGCCCTAACTCAATAAGGCGCTCTTTGCTGTAAGTATTTTCCCACGCAACATCCCAATCATGACCAATGTATGGTTCCCAGTCGACAGAATGTAACGCCATAGGGCGCCATTCTTTGACAACTACCTCACCACGATCTAACGCATCACGATATTCATTGACCAACTGTGTTGCTGTATCAATGCCAAACTCTCCACGTTCTATCAATACATCAGCATAGAGTTTACGCGGCGTAGGGTGTTTCTTGATCTTTTGATACATTAACGGCTGAGTCGCATTTGGCTCATCCGCCTCATTGTGACCGTGGCGACGGTAACATACCAAGTCAATCACAACATCGCTCTTAAACTCATTACGGTAATCCAAAGCAATGCGTGTAACGAATGCAACTGCTTCTGGATCGTCGGCATTAACATGGAAAATAGGTGCTTGGACCATTTTCGCAATATCCGTACAATACATGGTTGAACGAGTATCATTTGGATTAGATGTAGTGAAACCAACTTGGTTATTCACCACAATGCGAACTGTGCCCCCAACACGAAAACCACGCGACTGAGACATATTGAATGTTTCTGCCACCACTCCTTGACCCGCAATCGCTGAGTCCCCATGAATTGTAATCGGAAGTACCGTACTACCATCAGTATCACCAAGCCTATCCTGACGAGCACGAACAGAACCAATGACAACTGGGTTAACAATTTCAAGGTGAGAAGGGTTAAATGCTAGCACTAAGTGCACATCACTGCCTGGGGTTGAAAAATCAGCAGAGAAACCTTGGTGGTATTTAACATCACCAGTACCCCAAGTTTCGTCATGCTTACCAGCAAATTCGTCAAACAAATCTTGTGGCTTTTTACCGAGAACATTTACTAGCATATTCAACCGGCCACGGTGCGCCATACCAATAACAACCTCACGCATGCTATTTTTACCTGCATGCCTGATGAGTTCTTTCATCATTGGAATAAGAGCATCGCCACCTTCAAGGGAGAATCGCTTAGCTCCAGGGAATTTGGCGCCTAGGTAACGCTCCAAACCTTCTGCTGCCGTTAATTCTTCCAAGAATTCTTGCTTCTCTTGTTTTGAGAAAGAAGGTTGACCAACCACTGATTCAAGTCGCTGTTGAATCCAGCGCTTTTGTTCAGTGTTTGTCATGTGCATGTATTCTGCACCTACGGAGCCACAATAGATTTTATTCAGCGCCGAGTGGATATCTTTTAGCAACATGGTCTCTTGACCTATTGCGAAAGAACCGACATTGAATGACTCTTCAAAGTCATCTTCAGTAAGATTGTGATATGTAGGGTCTAGCTCCACCACCGCAGGGCGTTGCCATAAACCGAGTGGGTCAAGCTCTGCTGCTTCATGACCGCGAAAGCGGTATGCGTTGATAAGCTGAAGAACTTTTACTTGTTTTGCGTCGACATCTGGGTCACTAACTTGGACATTGTAATGCTTTGTTTCTTGAGCGAGACGCCGGAAGTAATCACGAACACGCGAGTGAGGTTGTTCTTTAACCTCTTCAGATGGCTTAGGCAAGCCATCAAATACGCGTGTCCACTCCTCACTTACCAAATCGGGATCACTTAGATACAGTTCGTAGAGATCTTCTACATAAGTTGCATTGGCGCCAGCCAAGTGTGAAGACTCGAGCCACGCCTTCATCACGCCGTTGTGCATATTTTCCCTTAACCAGTAGTTTCACGTTTGTTTCGGTCTATGCCGAGCTATAGAGAGCCAGCTACCTAGGTAACTGGCAATTTTTGTTATTAATTTAAACCGAACGATTTACCAGCATGGTCTTGATATGACCAATCGCTTTCGTTGGGTTAAGCCCCTTAGGGCAAACACTTACACAATTCATGATGCTATGACAACGGAAAACGCTAAAAGCATCGTCAAGATTTGACAAGCGTTCATCGGTTGCTGTGTCGCGGCTATCAATTAACCAACGATACGCTGCTAACAAACCAGCAGGGCCAATAAATTTATCTGGATTCCACCAAAATGATGGACACGACGTTGTACAACACGCACACATGATACATTCATACAATCCATCTAGATGAGCACGCTCATCCGGAGACTGCAGATTTTCACGCGATGGGGGTAATACATCATCATCAATCAAGAAAGGTTTTACCTTGGCATAATTGTCATAAAATTGAGTCATGTCGACAATCAAATCACGAACTACCGGTAGCCCCGGTAAAGGACGAATGACAACGGTTTTCCCTGTCAGAGCAGATAATGGCGTAATACAGGCCAAGCCATTCTTACCGTTCATGTTTAGACCATCAGAGCCACAAACCCCTTCACGGCAAGAGCGTCGAAACGCAATTGTTGGATCTTGCTCTTTAAGCAGAATTAAAGCATCCAACACCATCATGTCAGAGCCTTCATCAACTTCAAGAACGTAATCTTTCATGTAAGGCTTTTTGTCTACATCTGGATTGTAGCGATACAAAGAGAAGTTCAGTTTCATAATTCAATCCTCCCTTAGTATGTACGAACTTTTGGTGGAAATGCATCACGATGAACTGGTGTCATATTGACGTCACGTCTAGCCATTGCTTCCGTTTCAGGATTGTAGATTGAATGGCACAACCAGTTTTCATCATCGCGTTCTGGGTAATCGAACCGTGCATGGGCTCCTCGGCTCTCGGTGCGGTAGTTTGCTGCAACTGCTGTTGAGAAAGCCGTTTCCATTAAGTTATCCAGTTCAAGGCACTCAATTCTTTGAGTGTTAAACTCTGAAGACTTATCCGCAAGGTGAGCATTTTTCAGTCGTTCACGAATTACTTTTAGCTCTTCTAAACCTGCTGCCATCGCATCACCTTCACGGAATACTGAGAAGCTATTTTGCATACATGTTTGTAAGTCTTTGCGGATTTGAACAGGATCTTCACCACCAGTGCTATTTTCCCAGCGCATTGTACGAGCTAGTGAGGCTTCAATATCAGACTCAGTCGCAGGACGAGCCTCAGATTGCGCCGCCAGAGTTTCACCTAGGTGAAGCCCTGTAGCTCGACCAAAGACAACTAAATCAAGCAAGGAATTACCACCAAGACGGTTAGCACCATGAACAGAAACCGATGCAATTTCACCACAAGCATATAAGCCTTGAACTTCAATATCACGGCCATCCGAAGATTGTTTGATTGCTTGGCCAGAAACCTGTGTAGGAACACCGCCCATCATATAATGACAGGTTGGTATGACAGGAATCGGTTCCTTAACTGGATCAACGTGTGCGAATGTACGCGACAATTCACAAATGCCTGGTAAACGAGATTCAAGTACATCTTGACCAAGGTGATCGAGCTTGAGTTTAAGATGTGGTCCCCATGGACCATCACAACCACGACCCTCACGGATTTCAATCATCATTGAGCGCGCAACAACATCTCGACCTGCCAAATCTTTCGCGTTAGGAGCATATCTCTCCATAAAGCGCTCACCATCTTTGTTCAAGAGGTAACCACCTTCACCACGACAGCCTTCAGTTACCAAAACACCAGCTCCGGCAATACCGGTTGGATGGAATTGCCACATTTCCATATCTTGCATTGGAACACCAGCACGCAACGCCATGCCAACACCATCACCAGTGTTGATGTAAGCATTGGTAGTAGAGGCATAGATTCGACCAGCCCCTCCGGTTGCAAGAATCGTTGCTTTAGACTTAAAGTAGCAAATTTCCCCACTTTCCATACAGATTGCAGTACAACCCATAACGGCGCCGTCTTGGTTCTTGACCAAATCTAACGCGTACCATTCAGAGAAAATAGTGGTTTTGTATTTAACATTTTGCTGGTAAAGAGTATGCAATAAAGCATGGCCAGTACGATCCGCTGCTGCGGCCGTTCGGGCGGCTTGTTCACCACCAAACTCTTTCGATTGTCCACCAAAAGGACGCTGATAAATTGTACCGTCATCAAACCGAGAAAATGGCAAACCCATTTTTTCTAATTCAATAACTGATTCAGGTCCATTTTTACACATATATTCAATCGCATTTTGGTCACCAATATAGTCCGAACCTTTAACGGTATCGTACATGTGCCACTGCCAATCATCTTTATGTGAGTTACCAAGCGCTACTGTAATTCCGCCTTGAGCAGAAACAGTATGAGAGCGAGTAGGAAATACTTTGGATAACAAGGCACAAGTTAAGCCTTGCTCTGAAATTTGTAGTGCAGCACGCATACCTGCACCACCAGCGCCGATCACTACGGCATCAAATTCACGAACTGGAATAGACACTTACGCACCCCACAAAATAAATAGACCAGAAAAAAAGTACCCAAATAAAACAGCGATGATACCTAGCTGTAGGAAACCACGAAGTTTTGCGCACTTAATGTAGTCTGTAAGAACTTGCCAAAGCCCTATCCAAGCGTGGATAAGAATTGAGACCAACGCAAGCATTGTGAACACTTTTGTTGTCGTTCCACCAAAGAACTGTGTCCAAGAGACGTAAGAAATATCTGCGAAAGCAAAAAAGCTGACCAGATAAATAGTGTAAAGAGTCATAATGATCGCAGATGCACGGATCAGCAAGAAATCATGTACACCATTACGACCAAAAGATGATATGTGTTTTACCATACTAAAATCCCCGCCAAAACGGACAGAACGGCTGTTGCTGCAAATGCAACCTTGGCACTCATTGCACCAGATTCCAGCTCTTCAAAATGGCCTAAATCCATTAGCAAATGACGAATGCCACCTGCTATATGGTAGGACAAAGCCGTCAAAATACCCCATAAAATAAATTTTACGACGAAACCATCGACAATATCGACAGCTTGTGCATAACCTATTGGGGAAGACAGGGAAATGGATAGTAACCAAAGAAGTATCCCGATCGCGACAAACGTAATTACTCCCGAAACTCGGTGTAAAATGGATGCGATTGCTGTGATCGGAAAGTTTATAGTCTGCAAATCTAAATTAACAGGTCTTGACTTTCTTTCTTTCACGGGCTTGCTCACTCAGCTCCATTGAAGCATTTATTGTTATGAACGAAATTTTAATGCAAACCTACAAAAGTTAACATTTATTCAACAGGTAGCATGCCCAAAAAATGGGATGAAGTTGTAGTAAAGTGCTAACAACAAAGTCTGGAACATCACCTCACATCTGTTCCAAACCTACATTTATAAGGTTTCAATCAAAATTTACGGCGCCAATATACGGCTGACCATATTTTAGCACAATTGACGTAACTATTTTTGCTACATAGAACAGATTTTTAACCTTATAGTTATAAAAAATCATAACAAGTGCACAAGTCAGAGCAGAATAATTGACTTTGATAACGAACACACGTACAAAAATATTACACAAACATCCTGGACGGATTAAATAATTAACAAAGGAGATTGTTATGGCGGATAAGAAAGCGACCCTTCATATTGAAGGTCAAGCGCCTATCGAACTTCCGATTATGGAAGGTGCTCTGGGCACCCCAGTAATCGACGTTCGTACACTTGGAGCAAATGGTTATTTTACGTTTGACCCGGGTTTTCTTGCCACTGCATCCTGTGAATCTCAAATCACCTACATTGACGGTGGCAAAGGTATTCTTTTGCACCGTGGTTACCCTATTGATCAGCTTGCCAATAATGCTGATTACCTAGAGGTATGTTACATTCTTCTTTATGGTGAAGCCCCGACACGCGAACAATACGAAAACTTTAAAGTCACCGTCACACGACATACTATGGTGCATGAGCAAATTGCGAGCTTTTTCCATGGATTCCGACGCGATGCTCACCCAATGGCGGTTATGTGTGGTGTAGTAGGTGCGTTAGCAGCCTTCTACCACGATTCGATGGATATTAATAACGATACTCACCGTGAGATTACGGCTTACCGTTTGCTGTCGAAAATGCCTACGCTTGCTGCCATGTGTTACAAATACTCAATCGGTCAACCTTTCATTTATCCGCGTAATGACCTGACCTACGCTGAAAACTACCTACACATGATGTTTGCAAACCCATGTGAGGAATATGACGTAAATCCTGTCGTTGCAAGAGCTATGGATAAAATATTCACTCTGCATGCAGATCATGAACAAAATGCCTCAACCTCTACTGTACGTTTAGCTGGCTCTTCCGGTGCAAATCCATTTGCGTGTATTGCCGCAGGTATCGCATCACTTTGGGGACCTGCTCATGGTGGAGCGAATGAAGCGTGCCTCAAGATGCTTGAAGAGATAGGCAGCGTAGACAAAATCCCTGAGTATATCGATCGTGCTAAGGATAAAGATGATCCTTTCCGACTTATGGGCTTTGGGCATCGTGTTTACAAAAACTACGATCCTCGAGCCACTGTCATGCGCGAAACTTGTCATGACGTCCTTAAAGAGCTGAACATTGATGATCCATTGCTTGATGTGGCGATGGAACTTGAGCGTATTGCATTGTCTGACGAGTACTTCGTCTCTAAAAAGCTATACCCAAATGTGGATTTCTACTCTGGTATTATTCTAAAAGCCATTGGCATCCCTGTTTCTATGTTCACAGTAATTTTTGCACTATCGAGAACAATAGGTTGGATTGCACACTGGAATGAAATGCATAGCGACCCTCTCAATCGTATTGGCCGCCCAAGACAATTATACACTGGCAAAACTCAGCGTAACTTCAAGCCTTTGCATGATAGAGACTAATTGATATAATATTTTAAAAAACAAAGGGCTGGCATAAATCAGCCCTTCTTAAATTTGATTTAGGGTTTACACTGGATTATCAATATCAACAAACTCTACATCCAAACCATGCTCGCTCGCTAACCACTCACCCAAAGCTTTAATCCCGTAACGTTCAGTCGCATGATGACCTGCCGCAAAATAGTGGATATTCATCTCTCTTGCTGTATAGGTCGTTCGCTCTGAAATCTCTCCAGAAATAAAAGCATCTAGACCATGTTGAACTGCCAACTCGATAAAATCTTGACCACCGCCAGTACACCACCCTACCGTTTCAATTATCTTATTGGTATTTTCCGGTACTATGTGAAGCGGTTTTCGGTTTAGTACTTTACTAATTTTTTCTGCAAACGCAGCTCCAGTTTCAGGCTTTTTCAAACGTCCAAACATAGCAACTGACTGAGAATGTCCTTCCAAGCCGCCTTCAACTTCAATATCAAGAAGTCTTGCCAACTCAGCGTTATTGCCCAATTTTGGGTGAATATCTAACGGTAAATGGTACCCATATAAGTTAATATCATTTTTTATCAAAGTACGGATTCGATTTCCTTTCATACCACGAATAGGTTCAGGCTCTCCTTTCCAAAAGTACCCATGATGTACAAGCAGAGCGTCTGCCTTTTTTTCTATCGCCTTTTCAATCAAAGCTTGAGAAGCTGTTACTCCTGTTACTATGGTTTGAATATTGAGTTTTCCCTCAACTTGCAACCCATTAGGTGCGTAGTCTTTTATCAGGTGCGGGGACAGTTTTTCGTTTATAATTCGCTCTAATTGAATATTTTCCATTGTAACTTCCAGAACTAGGCCTTTGCACACAGTGTATGGCAACAGCATTTAGGATGCTAGTTACAAACTATTCTGGTTGCGATACCAATAAACTTTGTTTTAAGGAACTAGATGCTAGATATGAGTAAACTGATGCTTTTTTACCATTGGATAGCTAATACTCCACCATTATTTAAATTAACTCCTCCTTTTGAATCTCTGCTGTCACTTTCTTCCAAAACTCCTGTAGATATTGCCTACGACGGTAACCCTAGGTTGGGTTTTTTATACCAGCACCTGTGCAGTAAAACTTTTGAAAACAGTGACCACTACACCATAGAGCTGGAGGAACTCCAGTTGAATGACAGTAATGGCCAAACCATAGGAGCGATTGATCTTATCCTAAAAAACAGCCAAACAAATAAACGAGAACACTGGGAAGTAGCGATTAAATTTTATTTGCTTCATCAGGGTACCTGGTTTGGTCCTAATGCACATGACCAATTGGACAAAAAGTTGGATAGGATGCTTTCTCATCAGTTAAAAATGAGCAACTCCAAAGAATTTTTAGTTCAACAGCCTGAAATGAATGATTTATCTAAACATCTACTACTGCAAGGGCGACTTTACACCAATCCCTTTTCCTCGGAGTTTACTCCAACACACTGTTTAGGTTACGAAATAGATCCATCTCAAATTTCAGGATATTGGTGTTATGAACACCAATGGGAACTGATTAATGAGCCTTTATTCGAATTAGATAAACAGTACTGGGCAACCGGCCTAGAGCAGTTCGAGCAACCACTAAAAAAAACCAGTGGACGCTTTATCCACGCTCAAACCCAGCAAAAGATATTTTGGTTTGTGGTCCCTGATAGCTGGCCATATGGATAATGTAAAAAACCTAACCTATGGCAAACAGCTTCAGAAAAGTTAAAAAAGGGCGGGCCATTTTTATGCCAGCCCTTATTTGGGATATGTTGACCTTTGAGATCACAACCCTGCGTTGACAAAAACCTGATTAACAATTTCTTGAGCTTCAGACTCAATTTGCTTTAAGTGCTCAGCCCCTTTAAAACTCTCGCAGTATATTTTATAAATATCTTCCGTACCCGAAGGACGAGCAGCAAACCAACCATTTTGTGTCGTCACTTTAAGTCCACCAATCGCAGCATCATTCCCAGAAGCATGAGTTAAACGAGCTGTAATTTTATCTCCAGCAAGATCTTGGGCAGTAACCATATCTGGTGATAGCTTTGCTAGTACTTCTTTTTGAGGGCCATTTGCCATGGCTTGAAGGCGGCTATAATGAGATGTACCATGTTTGACGGTAAGGTTTTGGTAATACTCTTGAGGGTCTATACCTGTCACTGCAGTAATTTCGGCTGCGAGCAAGCAAAGAATAATACCATCTTTATCTGTTGACCATGGCGTACCATCCATACGTAAGAATGAAGCACCCGCGCTTTCTTCTCCTCCAAAACCCAATTTACCCTGGTATAAGCCATCGACAAACCATTTAAAGCCAACGGGTACTTCACATAAATCACGGCCAAGATCAGCAACGACACGATCGATCAACGCACTAGACACTAATGTTTTACCAACAGCTACTGTCTTATCCCAACCTTGACGATGACGATAAAGGTAGTCAATACATACCGCAAGGAAGTGATTTGGGTTCATTAAACCATTCGGGGTAACAATTCCGTGACGGTCATAGTCTGGGTCATTACCAAATGCTAAGTCAAAACTATCTTTATGTTCCAGCAACCCAGCCATCGCGTAAGGAGAAGAGCAGTCCATTCTGATGACGCCATCTTTATCTAAACACATAAACTGAAAAGAAGGATCAACGGCTTCATTGACCAAGGTAAGATCTAATGAGTAATCAATCGCAATTTGGCGCCAGTATTCAATACCACTGCCTCCGAGAGGATCGACACCTATTTTTAGCTTGGCTTTCTGAATCGCTTCCATGTTAATAACATTTTTCAAGTCAGAGACATAAGGCATTACTAGATCACTTTCAATAAACAACTCTGATGCCTTCGCTTTTTCGATAGAGACTCGCTTAACACCGTTTAGTTTGCCCGAAATAAAAGCGTTTGCATGTTCTTCAATAATTTGTGTCAACTCCCCCTCCGCAGGCCCCCCATGCGATGGGTTGTATTTAATACCACCATCCTGCGGTGGGTTATGAGATGGGGTAATAACTATACCATCAGCTTTAGCAGAATTATTGAGGTTATGAGTTAAAATAGCATGCGAAATACTTGGCGTTGGAACATAGCCATTATCTTGCTGCACGATTACCTTGATATTATTTGCTACCAGAACTTCAACAACACTTAAAAAAGCAGGTACAGAAAGCGCATGTGTATCCTTACCGACAAACATGGGGCCAGTGGTACCATTCTTAGCTCGAACTTCAACTATCGCTTGTACGATAGCCAAAATGTGAGTTTCATTAAAAGTACATTTACCGGCGGTACCTCGATGACCAGAAGTACCAAACTGAACTTTATGATCAGAGTTGTTTGGTTCAGGTTGAAGAAGATAGTAGTCTGAGACAAGTTCAGGAATATTATGCAAATCTTGTTGCTGGGCTTTTCGTCCAGCGCGAGGGTGCATCGTCATTGTTGACATCCTTTATTAAAAACCTTGAAATAAAAAACCTCATAATACTCAAAGCAATGAATATTATGAGGTTAAAATCTGAATGATTAGATTGAATTCGTGACTTTCTCTATTAAGTCTGTAGGAAATTGCATTCTAGCCATCAACTGATCAACCATTTGACGCTTGCGGCTCGTATTGCTGTTAGTGATCACCCAAAAAGGTGATCCAGGGATTGCTTTAGGTTTCGTCGTATTGCCACTCTCTAGTAGAGTTTGTTCATTATTTGCAAAGTAAACACGCTTACGTCCTTTAACCAGAGTTGCTTCAGAAAACCTTTGAGGCTCAATACGATTCAATGTTGAAAGTACTAGCATAAATCGATCAATCGCCTTTTTAAGACCGGCAAACTCATCTGAAATAAGTAAAGATCGCATTGCTTTGACACTATCGATTTTCTCTTCTTTTACCGCATCTCGGCTTACCACAATGCCTTTCGCCTGCACCGCAGCTTTCATCGGTGTTGGTTGCTGATTCTTAGCATCAACATCCAAAAGGCGTCGCAAGATATCTGAAGCACTTTCACCAATGTGTTGGGTTTGACCTGCAATGTAACGGTATAGATCCTCATCAACCTCAATTGTTTTCATTCGCTTTTCACAATCTCTATGTTTAAACTCTGTTGGGATTATATACCCAACTACCCTCAAGATGCGAGTTTCAGTTCTGTTATACAAAGCAGATTAATGACCTAATGAGGTACTACGTTAAATCAATCACGAATATAAAAAAATGTCACAACTGCTTAACTATAAAATCGAAGGTAAAGGTCACACCATTGTCTTATTGCATGGTCTATTTGGTAATCTCGATAACCTGGGCTTGCTCAGCAGAGAGTTACGGCAAAATTATAAGATTGTCAGTCTAGACTTGCGTAATCATGGTACCTCCTTTCAGTCTTCCGAACACAGCTACCAACTTATGGCACAAGATGTATTTATTACTCTCGAACATCTTGAATTAAAGCGTTACACCTTGATCGGGCACTCTATGGGAGGGAAGGTTGCAATGAAACTAGCAGAACTTGTCCAGCATAAAGTAGACAAGTTAATTGTACTTGATATGGCACCAGTTAGTTACCCTGAGAGACGTCACGATAATGTCTTTAACGGGCTAAAAGCCGTCATCAAGCAAAAGCCGACATCTCGCCAGCAAGCTTTGCAAGTTTTAGCACAACATATAGAATTAGAGGGTGTCAGGCAGTTTTTAGGAAAATCCCTGTATAACAGTGGTCAATATTTTCAGTGGCGCTTTAACGTATCAAGCCTGTGGGACAACTACTGGGAAATTCTAGGTTGGACCCAAATTGAAAAAATCAGCACGCCAACTTTGTTTATAAAAGGTGGAAACTCAAACTATATTTCCACTGAATACCAAGCTGACATACAGGGACAGTTTTCAAACGCTAAAGCACATATTATTGCTAATACGGGTCATTGGCTCCATGCAGAAAAGCCACAAGAAGTATTGCGTGCAATTAATAAATTTATTCATTAAGTGCAGAATGGGGGACATCGTTGCCCCATACCCGTTAACTTTATTTTTTAACAATGGTATAGTTCTGCACAAGTAATCTGGCATAAAGGGACTCCATGCTTTACGACTATATGAACATCCTAGAGTCAATTGGACTCGATTTACTTTTTGCGTCTATCTTTTTCTTAATCGGTATGGCAATAAAAGATGTTCTCAAAGCTGGGAATGTCCCCCCCTTTGGTCGTCGTATTGTTTGGCTCGTGCTCTTTCTTGGTTGTGCCGGTTTTATTGCAAAAGGCCTCATTCAATTGAGCTGGGAAGGCACAGGGCTAGGTTGAGCCCCTCTGATTAAGCCACAACAAAAATGGTAAAGGTAACGAATCTATGGCAAGTGTAGGTATCTTCTTTGGTAGCGACACAGGTAACACTGAAGCTGTTGCAAAGATGATTCAAAAACAACTAGGTAAACAACTGGTTCACGTACAAGATATCGCAAAAAGTAGTAAAGAAGACATCAATAACTTCGATCTCCTTCTGTTAGGTATTCCAACTTGGTACTATGGTGAAGCGCAATGTGACTGGGATGACTTTTTCCCTGAACTTGAACAAATTGATTTCTCGACCAAGCTTGTTGCGATTTTTGGTTGTGGCGACCAAGAAGATTATGCAGAATACTTCTGTGATGCAATGGGTACTGTCCGTGACATTGTTGAAGCTAAAGGTGGAACTATTCTGGGGCATACTTCAGCTGAAAGCTATGAATTTGAAGCATCAAAGGGCCTTGTTGAAGGTGATGAAAACCTGTTTGTTGGCCTATGTGTCGATGAAGATCGTCAGCCAGAATTGACCAACGAGCGCGTGACAAATTGGTGCAAGCAGATCCATGAAGAAATGTGCTTAACGGAACTTGAGGGCTAAATTCTCAAGCAGGAAGACCTTCTGATACGGAGGTCTTTTATACTACTTTATTTTCAGCCGAAGTTTGCTTTCGATATGCTGGTTTCTTACGAACATACAACTTACGCTGTATTTCTGATACTACGTTTCCCTCACAGTCCTTCACATAAGTGATAAACTCTGGAAAACATTTATCGCCACTCACAGTTTCCCGCAAAATATTGTCTTGCATCTCTTGTGTAACGAAAAATTCAGCGTATAAGTCACTATGCCCTGGTTTAATAAAGTTGATACTCGCTTGTTTATCCCACACAAAATAACTATCTCCCAAAATCCCCATTAACATCAAGGAATAAATCGGATCCGTTAGCGAAAAAATACTCCCTCCATACTGAGTACGATTGGCATTTTTATTCCACCAACGGAGTTTAAGCTTTACTTTAACCTGGCGAAAATCTTCACTGATAGATAAAATTTGTATACCAGCTCCCCAGAATGGCGGCCACATATTCAAAGCAAATTTGACTAGCCTAGGCCTATAAAATTTAGCCACTGATTTATCCATATTCTACTTCTATTACATTCACGCCGATTAATTGTAACTGGTCTAATGAGCAATATCAGTGATGTCAAACTAGTTTATGAAAAGAATAATAGTAACCCTTTGAAGTTCGTGGTTTATTGTTAACAGCTACTGCCCTATAATGGTAACAATAGTGAACTCTGCTCATTGCAGCGGTTAATCAACGGGAAAATTTATGTCGGACAATAACCAAGCTCTAAAGGACGCTGGTCTTAAAGTTACCTTACCAAGACTGAAAATCTTGGAAGTACTACAGCAACCTGAATGCCAACACATCAGTGCCGAAGATTTGTACAAAAAGCTGATAGACATTGGTGAAGAGATTGGCTTGGCGACTGTTTATCGTGTTCTCAACCAGTTTGATGATGCGGGTATCGTAACTCGTCACCACTTCGAAGGTGGAAAATCAGTATTTGAGCTATCAACTCAGCATCACCATGATCATCTAGTTTGTCTAGACTGCGGTGAAGTGATTGAGTTTGCTGATGACATTATCGAAGAACGTCAAAAGCAAATTGCTTCTGAGTACAATGTTACTTTAACCAACCATAGTTTGTATTTGTACGGAAAGTGCAACACAGGCAATTGCAAAGACAACCCAAGCGCCCATAAAAAGAAGTAATCAGACTTTTCCACTAAAACATATCTAGAGATATAGAATTTTGTAGTTAGTTGAAACCAAACCACTTCAATTTAATCACGTACTAGTATTAAAAAGCCCACATTTAGTGGGCTCTATATTTAGTATTTAGCCTAATAGACTATTTAGCTTCAATTTTAGCCCAAGTATCCCGTAACCCGACAGTACGGTTGAACACTAAAGCACTCGGTTTCGAATCTTTTACATCAGCACAAAAGTAACCCATACGTTCAAATTGAATACCTTTTTCTGCTTCAGCATCAACTAAGCTGAGCTCAACATAACCATTCATCACAACCAGCGACTCAGGGTTGATAACCTCTGTAAAGTTATCAACAGCAGCAGGGTTATCGACGGTAAACAAACGATCATACAGACGAATTTCAGCCGGAGCACATTTATTGGCAGAAACCCAATGAATCACGCCTTTAACTTTACGGCCATCATCAGGGTTCTTGCCCAGAGTATCCGCATCATAAGAACAGAAAATTGTCGTGATGTTACCTTGTGCATCTTTTTCGATACGCTCAGCTTTAACCACGTATGAGCCTCGTAGACGCACTTCTTTACCTAAAACGAGACGCTTGTATTTCTTGTTAGCTTCTTCACGAAAGTCCTCTCGCTCAATCCACAACTCACGAGAAAATGGAACTTTACGCTCCCCCATCTCAGGTTTGTTTGGATGATTGGCAACCGTAAGTGATTCAACTTTCCCTTCCTCGAAGTTCTCGATAATCACTTTCACAGGATCAAGCACAGCCATTGCTCGCGGGGCATTTTCATTCAGATCATCACGAATACAAGATTCAAGTGAACCCATTTCGATCATGTTATCTTGCTTAGTTACTCCGATACGCTTACAAAACTCACGAATTGCACCTGGTGTAAAACCTCGACGGCGCAGACCAGAAATAGTCGGCATACGTGGGTCGTCCCAGCCATTAACCAGTTTTTCAGTGACTAGCTGATTAAGCTTACGCTTAGACATCACCGTATACTCTAAATTTAGACGGCTAAACTCATATTGATGGGGTTGGCTATCAATTGTGATATTATCTAATACCCAATCATACAGTCGGCGGTTATCTTGAAACTCCAGTGTACATAGGGAATGAGTAATACCTTCTAGGGCATCTGAAATACAATGCGTGAAATCGTACATTGGATAGATACACCACTTATCACCCGTTTGGTGATGCTTGGCAAAGCGAACACGATAAAGTACAGGATCTCTCAACACCATAAATGATGAAGCCATATCAATTTTGGCCCGTAAGCACGCTGAACCTTCCGCAAATTCCCCCGCACGCATTTTTTCAAATAGAGCGACGTTTTCTTCTATACTGCGATCTCGATATGGGCTGTGTTTACCTGCTTCTGTTAAGGTACCACGGTGCTCACGGATCTGTTCAGGACTTAGCTCTTCAACATACGCTAAGCCTTTCTCAATTAATTCAACTGCAAACCCATAAAGCTTATCGAAGTAGTTTGATGAATAACATATTTCATCATCCCACTCAAAGCCTAACCAGCTCACATCATTCTTAATAGAGTCAACATACTCAACGTCTTCTTTTTCGGGGTTAGTATCATCAAAGCGAAGATTACATTTACCTTGGTAGTCCTGAGCAATACCGAAGTTTAAGCAAATTGACTTAGCATGACCTATGTGCAGGTAACCATTCGGTTCCGGCGGAAAACGAGTATGCACACTAGTGTGTTTACCATCCGCTAAATCCTTATCTATAATTTGGCGGATAAAGTTCGATGGACGAGCCTCGGCTTCACTCATCTATAGTACCTCAATGGTTGTAGTATTGTTCAGAGAATAATCAGCTTGAAGCAGAATATATGCCCTAAGCGTATAACGTCTAATAATCCACAATTCTCGGCCATTACACAACTACAACCTACGGCTAATTAGCAAATATTGGTTCATTTTTACACCGATAGGACTTAAAACGACCTAATAGTTAGGTTGCTAATAAAAGCTGTAGGCTAAAAACAATAAAGCCTCCCATAGGAGGCTTTAGATTATGCACTGTTATTTAAGTCGGGATGACGACTCCAGAGAGATCTTCATCCTTAGGGATTTTCTTCATTTCACCAGCAACGATCTCAGCCAGTGGGCCCAAAATAACTTGAACATTATTAGAACCCAATTTAACAACGCCCATTGCACCAAGATTTTTTAGGGTCGATTCATTAATAACACTCGTATCTTTGATGGTTAAACGTAAGCGAGTGATACAAGCATCGATAGCTGTCAGGTTTTGATGACCTCCAAGTGCTTTAAGATACTGCTTCGCTAGGTCAGATGAACTGCCTGCGGCAACTTGCTCAGATAAATCTTCATCTTCACGGCCAGGGGTTTTAAGGTTGAACTTCACAATAACGGTCCGAAAAACAACATAGTAGATACCGAAAAATGCTAGACCTTGAACAATCAGCATGTACCAGTTGACCGCAAGTGGGTTACGTGAAGAAAGCACCATATCGACAAGTCCAGCCGAGAAACCAAAGCCAGCAATCCAATGCATTGATGCCGCAATATAAACCGAAATCCCCGTTAATACAGCATGAAGTACGTACAGCATAGGAGCTAGAAACATGAAAGAAAATTCCAGCGGCTCAGTCACACCAGTGAAAAAAGAAGCAAAGCCAGCAGCAATCATTATCGACGCTACTTTTTCTTTGTTCTTTGATTTTGATGTGTGGTAAATGGCAAGCGCAGCACCAGGCAAGCCAAACATCATGATGGGGAAGAAACCGGCTTGATACATGCCAGTGACACCCACAATACCAGTGCCTTCAGCAATGGATTTAGCGCCACCAAGGAAATTAGGAATATCGTTGATTCCTGCAACATCAAACCAGAAAACCGAATTCAACGCATGGTGAAGACCGACAGGAATCAAAAGTCTGTTAAAAAACGCATATATTCCAGCACCTAGCTCTCCCAATCCTTGAATCGACTCACCGAAGCTTACCAAGCCACCGTAAACCGTTGGCCAAATATACATCAAAATAAAGGCGATAAAGATACCCGCAAACGAAGTTAAAATCGGAATCAAACGTTTTCCAGAGAAAAACGCCAACGCTTTATGTAGTTCAACATGTGAAAAGCGGTTGTAGAGCTCTGCTGATACAATACCCACCAAAATACCGACAAACTGGTTATTGATCTTCCCAAAAGCGGCAGGCACAGCATTTAAGTCAATACCTTGAATTTGAGACACTGACCCGGGAGAAAGTAAAGTTGTAACTACAAGGAAACCAACAAAGCCAGCGAGTGCTGCCGCACCATCTTTATCTTTAGACATACCATACGCGACACCTATAGCAAAAAGCGCAGACATATTTTCAATAATGGCTGAACCCGCCTTAATACAAAAAGCCGCCACCGCACTATTCGCACCCCAACCCGTGGGATCTATCCAGTACCCTATGCCCATCAATATTGCTGCGGCTGGAAGCGTCGCGACAGGCACCATCAATGCCTTACCTACTTTTTGAAAATATCCAAGAACATTCACCGTCAGTTCCCCCTATAGGATCTCGTATTTCGTTTCAGACAACTTTTTTTAGTCGCTCAATTTAGTCTCTCCAGTTTATGCTTTTAAATTCGACCTGCAAATTTAAACCTTATCAATTGTGACAACTATCACCAGAATCATAGTCAAAGCAAGGTTTTTGCTAGCAAGATCATAAAACTTATTTTACAATTCAAAATATGATGATGGGAGTATCTATAAATTCACTTTTCAATGTATTTGAGATAACTATAGATACCAAGTAGAATGATTAATCTAGTTTTATCTAAAGGATTGATACAACATTAATAAAACTAGATTTTATATAAAAATAGACGTTCATCTGCTATTGGTTATAATCCCTAATTCATCATCTATTTCATCTAATTACAATGCAAAAATAAAGTAGCAAACTTATGCATATAGGCACAAATAATATGGTCCAATGCATAAAAACAAATTCATGAGGATTCGCTAGCTATGTATGCGCTAACTAATTGTAAAATATATACCGGTAACGATATTCTCATTGGTCACGCGGTAGTGATTAAAGATCATTTGATTAAGGCTGTTTGCCCAGTAGCCGAACTTCCTCAAGGCATAAAGACGATTGATCTTAATGGAGCTAACCTAAGCCCCGGTTTTATCGACCTTCAACTCAACGGTTGTGGTGGTGTGATGTTCAATGATTCTATCCATTTTGAAACGCTTGAAGTCATGCACCGTGCAAATTTAAAGTCAGGCTGCACTAGCTATCTGCCCACTCTAATCACATCGTCTGATCAAGATATGGCTGATGCGATTCAGGCAACTCGAGACTATCACGCTAAATATCAGAATCAATCCCTTGGGCTGCATCTTGAAGGTCCTTATCTTAATGCAGAAAAAAAAGGCATACATAACGTCGACTACATACGCCCTTCCGACGATAAGATGATTGATTTAATCTGTGCCAATGCCGATGTAATAACCAAAGTGACGCTCGCCCCAGAGCTTAATTCGTCCGGGCATATTCAACGTCTCAAGCAGGCAGGCATCACAGTATCAATTGGTCATTCAAATGCGACCTATTCACAAGCGCGCAAAGGCTTTGAATCTGGTATTAGTTTTGCTACCCACTTATTTAACGCCATGACATCTATGGAAGGGCGTGAACCTGGGGTGATAGGTGCCGTTTATGATACCCCTCAAGTATATGCTGGCATTATTGCTGACGGGTTTCATGTCGATTATGCAAACATTAGAATTGCTCATAAAATAAAAGGGGAAAAATTGGTATTAGTGACAGATGCCACAGCTCCTGCAGGTGCAAACATGGATTACTTTATTTTTGTTGGTAAGAAAGTATATTACCGCAATGGTAAGTGTGTTGATGAAAATGGCACACTCGGCGGCTCTGCATTAACCATGATTGAAGCAGTTCAAAATACAGTAGAGCATGTCGGTATCGCTTTGGACGAAGCACTACGCATGGCGACTTTATATCCTGCGAGAGCAATAGGTGTCGATGAGCAACTAGGCCTGATAAAACAGGCAATGGTTGCAAACTTGACCATTTTTGATCGTGACTTCAATGTTCAAGCGACTGTTGTTAACGGACAATATGAGCACAATTAAGTATGAATGGCGGACAAATAGGTAACGTAGACTTAGTAAAACAGCTAAATAGTGCAGCCGTTTATCGACTTATCGATCAACAAGGCCCAATATCGCGAATTCAAGTAGCTGATACCAGCCAGTTAGCACCAGCAAGTGTTACAAAAATCACCCGACAGCTATTAGAACGCGGGCTAATAAAAGAGGTCGCACAACAAGCTTCTACAGGTGGTCGGCGAGCTATTTCTCTAACCACAGAAGTCGCACCTTTTCATTCCATTGCCATTCGCTTGGGTCGAGATTACATCCAGTTCAGTCTCTATAACTTAGGCGGTGAGGAATTACTCTCTGAGTATCAAGAATTTTTTTATACCACTCAAACCGATTTAGTTGAAGGGCTAACGACATATCTCAAGTGTTTTATCCAATCTCATCAAGCCCTCATAAACCAACTTATCGCTATTGGCATCATACTCCCTGGTCTCGTCAATCCTGAAACGGGTGTGGTTGAGTACATGCCCAACATCACTATCGACAACCTAGCTCTAGCAGAACTTATAGAGCACAATTTCCATATCCAATGTTTCGTTGGTAATGATGTTAGGGGTATGGCTTTAGCCGAACACTATTTTGGAGCTAGTCAAGATTGTCAAGATTCAATATTAGTGAGCGTTCATCGTGGCACGGGCTCAGGGATCATTGTTAACGGACAGGTTTTTCTTGGCTTCAATCGCAATGTCGGTGAAATTGGACACATTCAAATTGATCCTCTAGGTGAACAATGCCAATGCGGTAACTTTGGTTGTCTAGAAACCGTTGCTGCCAACCCTGCCATTCTTGAACGTGTGAAAAAACTCATCAAACAAGGCTATGAATCGACCTTAAGTGGCATAGAGGGTTTAACAATACAAGATATTTGTGAACACGCAAATATGGGCGATGAGCTTGCTAAACAAAGTTTAATCCGAGTTGGCAATCAGCTAGGAAAAGCTATTGCTATAACCATTAACCTTTTTAACCCTCAAAAAATCGTCATCGCTGGCGACATAACACGTTGTGAAGATATTATTTTCCCCGCAATTAGACGCAATGTTCAAAACCAATCTCTGACAACCTTCCATAAAAACCTACCGATAGTGGCATCTGAAATTGATAAAAAACCAACATTGGGTGCTTTTTCGATGATAAAACGAGCCATGCTCAATGGTGCTTTACTGCAAAAATTGCTAGAAGATTGAGCGCCATATCATTCATGATCGGTTAAACTTACGGGTTACATAGGTAGCCCGTTTTTAATCACACAAGAGTCAGATTATATGGAACTCATTTTACTTTCAGCTGTTTTTCTCGCTGGTTTTATTAGCCTTAAGTGCCATTTACCACCATTGGTTGGTTTTCTTCTGACTGGTTTTGCTCTGCATGGATTCGGGTTTGAAAGCAATGAAACCATAGTAACGTTCGCTGATCTTGGGGTCACCATATTGCTCTTTACCATAGGTCTGAAACTAGACGTCAAGACCCTTTTATCAAAAGAAATTTGGGCTGGTGCTACCCTCCATAACTTAATTTCCACAGTAGTTTTTTGCGCGGCTCTAATGTGTTTGAAATTTTTGGGAATAAGCTCGTTGGCCAGCATGTCATTAGAGCAGCTTCTGTTGCTAAGTTTTGCTCTCTCTTTTTCCAGCACTGTTTTTGCAGTCAAAACATTACAAGAGAAAGGTGAGATGAACTCAACCTATGGCACCATCGCCATCGGCATTCTTGTCATGCAAGATATTTTTGCGGTTATCTTTCTTACTGTCTCTACAGGAAAAATTCCTCATTGGTACGCGATTATTTTGTTTGCTCTACCATTGATGCGTCCATTGTTCTACAAAGTGCTAGATTGGGTTGGGCATGGAGAGATGCTGGTATTATTTGGGATTTTCTTCTCGTTGGTCGTTGGCGCAGGCCTATTCAAATTAGTCGGCATGAAGCCAGATCTTGGAGCCCTAATATTGGGCATGCTGCTGGCAGGTCATAGCAAAGCTTCAGAATTATCCAAAGCGCTATTTAACTTGAAAGAACTCTTGTTAGTATGCTTTTTTCTCAATATAGGATTATCCGTCCAGCCAACAATGACAGGATTAGCATTAGCCTTGCTATTTTTACTCTTATTGCCGCTCAAAGGCTTGTTATATTTTACTATTCTTAATGCCTTTAAGTTTAGAGTTCGAACTTCATTACTTGCCTCACTCAGTTTATTTAACTTTAGCGAATTTGGGCTAATTGTTAGTGGGCTTGCATTTAAACTTGGCTGGCTTAGTAGTGATCTGTTAGTCGCTTTAGCCCTTGCTGTATCTATCTCTTTTATTATTGCATCACCGCTCAATCGTAAAGGTCATGAGCTATATCGACGTTCAGAACATTGGCTAAAAGAACATGCAGCAGAGAGGCTTAATAACCGTGATAAACTTATTAATCCAGGTAATGCTCAAGTCCTAATACTCGGAATGGGTAGAATTGGAACTGGAGCCTATGACGAATTAGTTAGCCGTTATGGCAAAATAAGTTTAGGTGTTGAAGTAAGGGAAGAAGCAGCAGCTGAACATCAATTAGAAGGACGTAATGTCATTGATGGTGATGCTACAGACCCTGACTTTTGGGAAAGGATTTTAGATACTGCCAATGTCAAATTAGTATTACTTGCAATGCCTCATCACCAGGGTAATCAAATAGCTCTAGAACAATTGCAACAAAGAAACTTTAGCGGTCAAATAGCCGCCATCGCAGCTCACCCAGATCAAACCGATAGCTTAATAGAAGAAGGCGTTGATGCTGCATATAATATTTATAATGAGGCGGGTACAGGTTTCGCTCGCCACGTTTGCGAGCAACTAAAACCCCAATTTACACCACTGTAGAGCCCTCTCTCTTATGGCAGCAGTCAATTCGCTGCCTTTCACCTTGTTAGTATGACTTTTGTTTGCAAATCATACTGACATTAAAAAAAAAACACCAAAACAGCATTTAAAATGAATGAAATCTAATGACAACCCATTTATATTATTTTTTTAGCTAAATTTTATTGATTTTTTTAATCAAGATGGCAGATTTTAGTTAACAGATTAAAAAAGGTTTATAAAGGAAGTCATATGTGCTCTATCTTCGGTATACTCGACATAAAAAGCGATGCTCATACACTGCGTCCAATCGCACTTGAAATGTCTAAAAAGCTCCGCCATCGCGGCCCAGATTGGTCTGGTATTTATTCATCAGACAAGGCTATTCTTGCGCATGAGCGCCTGGCTATTGTTGGTTTGAATAGTGGTGCGCAACCATTGTACAGTTCAGATAAAAAACACATTTTGGCGGTCAATGGTGAGATCTACAACCATAAAGAATTGCGAGCTCGTTACCAAGGAAAATATGATTTTCAAACCGATTCAGACTGTGAAGTCATCTTAGCGCTATACCAAGATATGGGCGAGGCCCTACTCGAAGAATTAAACGGCATTTTTGCATTCGTACTCTATGACGAAGAGAAAGATCAATATCTAGTTGGCCGTGACCACATTGGCATCATTCCCCTTTATCAAGGTCATGACGAACATGGCAACTACTATATAGCATCTGAAATGAAAGCACTGACTCCTGTGTGTAAAACCATCAGTGAGTTCCCTCCTGGCTGTTACTACAGCTCCAAAGATTCAGAGCCACAACGTTACTATATTCGTGATTGGAATGAATATGCCGCAGTTCAAGGTAACTCAACCAGCAAAAAAGACCTGACGGCAGCCCTTGAAGCAGCGATAAAACGTCAACTAATGACGGATGTACCATATGGTGTATTGCTCTCTGGTGGACTTGACTCTTCTATTACCTCTGCGGTGGCTAAACGTTTTGCAGCGATGCGAATTGAAGATGATGAACAATCTGAAGCTTGGTGGCCTCAACTTC
This sequence comes from Vibrio hepatarius, assembly GCF_018860525.1. Taxonomy (GTDB): domain Bacteria; phylum Pseudomonadota; class Gammaproteobacteria; order Enterobacterales; family Vibrionaceae; genus Vibrio; species Vibrio hepatarius_B. The sequence continues at coordinate 17,446 of NZ_JAHKPM010000011.1, read as the reverse complement.
ATTCATTCGCAGTGGGCTTAGAAGGCGCCCCTGACCTAAAAGCAGCGAGAGAAGTCGCTGAAAAAATTGGTACAGTACACCATGAAATGACCTACACCATCCAAGAAGGCCTTGATGCCATCCGTGATGTCATCTATCACATCGAGACTTATGATGTAACAACCATTCGCGCTTCAACTCCCATGTTCCTTATGGGACGCAAAATAAAAGCAATGGGCATCAAGATGGTCCTGTCTGGTGAAGGTGCAGATGAAATTTTTGGCGGCTACCTTTACTTTCACAAAGCCCCTAATTCAAGAGAGTTTCATGAAGAGACAGTACGTAAGCTTCTAGCACTCAATATGTTTGACTGTGCCAGAGCTAACAAGTCTTTAGCAGCTTGGGGAGTCGAAGGTAGAGTTCCGTTCCTTGATAAAGAGTTTATTGACGTAGCAATGCGCCTAAATCCAGAAGATAAGATGTGTGGTAACGGAAAAATGGAAAAGCACATATTACGTGAATGCTTTGAGCACTATTTACCAAACTCGATCGCATGGCGACAAAAAGAACAATTCTCTGATGGTGTAGGCTACGGTTGGATCGATGCTCTAAAAGAAGTAGCAGAAAGCAAAATTACTGACCAACAGATGGAAACCGCTAGTTTCCGCTTCCCCTATAATACGCCAACCACAAAAGAAGGTTATGTTTACCGTGAAATATTTGAAGAACTCTTCCCTCTTCCTTCTGCAGCACAATGTGTACCTGGAGGGCCTTCCGTCGCTTGCTCCTCAGCCAAAGCGATTGAATGGGATGAATCTTTCCAGAACTGCGTAGACCCGTCAGGGCGAGCAGTTCAAGCGGTACATAATGATTCTTACTAAAATTGGATTGTTATTAGAACTTGTTGAGCCTTTATAAGGCTCAACTTCTTTTTACTTGCCGCCCCATTAACGTAGCGTCAAGAAGCACAAACAAGCCACTGAGTCATAGATTAATATAAATTATTTAGCAAAAAAACACCCAACACATGACAGCTAAGTGTCAAAATACACTCGCCAGTTTTGAAAACTTAGTTCTATAAAAAAAACTTCCTTATTATCAAACTTCTTTACACCTATTTATCAAAAGGTTATAGCAAAACCATAAATCAAGCTGATAAATGACTATATTGCAGACATTTTAACTAATTAATATATGTACTAGCATATTAAATTCTTTAATGGACTAGATTAGTAAAATTTATGGCAAATCATCGACAGATCCTCGGCCATCCGCGAGGCTTATTTCTATTATTTGGTACCGAGCTTTGGGAACGTTTCTCTTACTATGGTATGCGCGCTATTTTGGTTTTATACCTTACTGACAAAACAATAAATGGCGGTTTGGGCTGGTCAACCAAAGACGCGCTAGATTTATATGGTATCTATACCGGTCTTTTCTATATTACTCCTTTAATTGGTGGCTGGCTTGCAGATAACTACTTAGGACAACGTAGGTCGATACTAATAGGCGGCGCCCTGATGGCTGCCGGCCAATTTACACTTGCACTACCCGCTGACATGGTAGGTATGAGCACTTTACACAGTTTCTATCTCGGTCTCGCTCTATTGATTGCAGGTAATGGCCTATTTAAACCAAACATCTCAACCATGGTGGGCGATCTCTACCAAGAAGGTGATAACCGCCGCGATGGCGCCTTTACTATTTTCTATATGGGCATCAATATAGGAGCATTACTAGCAGGTATTATTGTAGGCTCTGTAACTGGCGAATTTGGCTGGAAGTCAGGCTTTGTTGTTGCCGGTATCGGTATGGTGATTAGCCTGGTAATGCAAATCAGCTTAGCCCAATCTTGGCTTGGCGATATAGGCCGAGAACCATCAGCAATACGAGAGCTAACTCGTCAAAAAACTTACAGAAAAGAAGCTCTCACAAAAGAAGAGTTTGATCGCATCAAAGTCATTTTGGTCATGAGTGTCTTCACTATTGTCTTTTGGGCTGGCTTTGAGCAAGCTGGTGGCTTGATGAATATTTACACTCAGCAATATACAGACCGTATGATAGGTGGCTTTGAAGTCCCAGCAGCATGGTTTCAATCCCTCAACCCATTTTTCATCATAACCCTAGCACCATTACTCGCTATTTTATGGGTTAAATTAGGTAAAAGAGAGCCGAATTCTCCGGTTAAATTTGCGCTTGCCATGTTCTTTTTAGCTTTAGGTTTTCTGTGCATGATTGGCGCAGTTATGCAGCAAGATGGCGATACTAGCGTCAAAACGTCAATGCTTTGGCTAGTGGGTGCTTTCTTCTTTCATACTTTAGGTGAACTTTGCCTGTCACCAATTGGTCTGTCATTAGTGACTAAGCTAGCACCACTGCGTTTAGCTTCGTTGATGATGGGGGCATGGTTTGGCTGTACTGCAATTGCTAACTATGTGGCTGGTTACGTAGGCTCCCATGTAGGTGAACTTGGCGCAATGGCAATCTTCAGTGGCATTGCTGTAACGGCCATTATATCAGGTGTTATCCTGTTACTATTTTCCAATACTTTAGTTCGCTGGATGCATGGAGCGGAAGCGCCAACTAGTAACGCAGAACAAGTTGAAGAGCAGCAAAGCCTAGCGGTGTAATTCTTAGTCAAAAACGCCCGATAAATCGGGCGTTTTTCATTTTAGTTAGAGTTTACTTTAGTAATTCGACTTGATTTCTTTCCACTGGCTGAAACAGAACGAATATAGACCTCTCCTTGCACTTCAGGTCGAGCATTTTCTTGATAAACCTGCCAGTTTTCTCCATCTAATGAGTACTGTAAATCTACTCCAGGAAAAGAAGTATTCATCATTAGCGTACCTGTCTCAATTTTTCCACCTGGTATAGGAAGGCGATACTCAATCCCTGACTTTTCTAGTTTCGCCAATTCGCGCTGACCTAGAATATTGGCAAAGCGATTATAATCTTTATTTAACTGCCTTTTATTGACTAGATTTGTGCCTTGGGAGTACTCGACGCCAACTTTGACTTCATTTTCCCAAGTACCTTGATGCCAAGCTCGCTCGGCCGCAGCCAAAACTCGCGGAAACACCATGTACTCATATTGTTCATCGCTACGAACCGTTTCAGACCAGAGCTGGGCAGATAATCCATAAAATGGTCCAGCGGCAATATCAGTGCTTCCAGAAAAACCTTTGCCATCTCGATCCAGTGAAGTTTCGGCATTCTGCGGCATGTTTTCTGGAGCAAAACTGAACATTTTCTTCGTATCAGTCGCTCGAGTTGCCCAGTAATATCCACGCTCTTTAGGATCGACTTCATATGGCATATCCATATAGACATAATCAGGACTTGAGACAATGACATCGTAGCCTTTGCTCGCCCACTCATACACAGACTTGGTTCCTCCCCAGTAAAGCACATCCCAGAAATTCACACGAGTATTGGCAGTGGCAAAGGATGCTGGACCCTCGCTATATTTAAGGCCATCTTGCCATGCTTGAAAAGTGGTTATTTGTTTGTCTTTGACGATTTTAGAAACCTGTTCGGCGAAGTAACTTGGTAAGTGTGCATAATCACTCACTACGCCACTAGCCACTAAATCCTGACACTGCGGAGACTTTGCAAAGGGCTTATCTTGTTTGGAAATATCTATGTTTCCTTTCCAAGCTACTTTCTCTGCGGCATCGATATCTTGAAACCCTGCTCCCAGTTTAATATTTTTCGCTTCATCACCACCAAAGTGCCATGTTGTTAGTGGTGCACCTGCATCTTTGTACATCGCCGCTACTTCAGACATAACCTTATCAACAAAGCGAGTAGATGAAGGCAAGCAGGGGTTAATAAAGCTCTGCTTATCGTAGAACTGAACTGTGGTAACATTTGAAGTATCTTCAGGATCAATCAAGCGATACTCGTTCGCCTCCTCGGCTTTATTCGCTTGCATCAAACGCTGGTACCTCGCCTCCATTGACACTACCGCCGCTCGAGCATGCGCTGGCATATCAATTTCAGGAATCACCTCGATATGACGAGCATTGGCGTATTTCAAGATCTCTACAAAGTCAGCACGGCTAAAATAGCCGCTACCAAAGTTATTTGCCTCTGGTCCCGAGCCTAATTGAGGTATTAGACAGCTCTGTTCTTTCTCATCAAAACAGCGCTGACCGCCAATATCAGTTAGCTCTGGTAAGCCGGGAATTTCTATGCGCCACCCTTCATCATCGGTCAGGTGAAGATGTAGCTTATTCATTTTATACGCTGACATTTGTTCAAGAGTGGCAAGGACAGCTTGCTTTGAATGAAAATTACGCGCAACGTCGACCATCACACCTCGATATTCAAAGCGAGGCGCATCCTTGATTGAGACAGCAGGCAATGAATCAGGATTTTGACCATCAATAAGTGCAAAAATGGATTGAACAGCATAGAAAGCACCAGCTTGATCAAAAGCATTAATCTTGATGCCGCTTGTAGTGATTTGCAGTTGATAAGCGCCGGATTTAATAAAATCTCCAGAGAACAAATTTGGATCAATAACCAAATTAACCGTTAGACGACCCTCAAGGCTTACTCCAAGCAAATCACCACGTGTCTCAAGTGCCTGATACTGCTCGGGTGAAAACGCTTCAGACGGCAAGGCAATTCCCTGAGTAATATCAAGCTCACCTTGACCTTGTTCAATATGCATGGGGGTTGGAATCAAGGCTGCTGATACATCTTGTTTGGCTAAATCCTGATTTTTCTCAAACCGCGAAGTCGCATTAGCAAAAACATTTTCATCATCAGGCGTACGTTTTAAATTATTCCCTGCTAGGCCTGATACAAAAGAACCTGTATTTTCAGTATCAAGAGATGCAATAACTCTAGGTTCGGCACCAGGAGAGGTAACAAATGCTCGTGGCATAAAGTCAGTTTCAAATAACTGCCAATATTCACCAATTAAAGGGAGAACCACTTCTTCACCTGCTGAGAAACCATCAAATTTGTCGGTAGGCTCTAATTTATGTAGATCGCCCGTGACATGAGAAACTCTAAATTGCTCACTATCCACATCAAGAATTAGGCGAATACTGTGAAAATAAATTGACCAATTTTTTAAATCAATAGCTTGTCCTTTGTTAACCACAGTCATGTTGACTTGATTACAGGAGGCCCATTCGGCGCCCAGCTCTTGACATGTTAACCCTTGGCTTACTCCATGATTGGTGATTACTTGATAATCAATATCAAGGTTTTCCGCTAATGAATTCACTGCACTTTGCTGTGGTGATTGCAAAGTACTGCATCCTACTAATGTCGCAATGATCGATGTTGCCAGAAGAGCTTTTTTAACCATCTTAATACTACCCCTAATTAACCGCTTTTTTCAGCATATTCCGAGATGTTTCTCAGGGTAAAATCATCAAGTCATGAAAGTGATCTTGCTCGAAAATTAGTTTCACTAATGACAAAATTATCTTTTTAAACAACGAATTAAATCAAACGTTAAATTTGTCACTAATGGATTAACAAATATTTACATGAAATGAATCACACTATTTTCCACCTTAGCCTTTAGAACTAGGTATATGATCACAAGACGAGCAGCATAAGATTAAGCTAAGCTATATAACAAAGTATAGAAATGTGATTTTATACTCAAATTGCTATCGTTAAATCACGTTAAAAGTAGCTCATTTCAACAATTTTTCCGTAAGGTACGGCTAAATGCAAAAAGTATGGTTGTCGATTTTTCTCATCACTTTCCCGCTATTATCCATTGCTGAACCGCTATTTTGGCAAGTTGAGAAAGGAAATTTTCGCTACATTATCTTTGGCTCGGTGCATGTCGGAGACAAAAGTATGTATCCCCTGCCGAAGGCCATCATAGAGGCATTGAGTTCAAGTTCTGGGCTGATTGTAGAAGCTGATATCAGAAAAATGCAGGATGTCATTTATCCTAAAATGACAGTAGCGACTAAACATGTTCTCGATACTAAGCAGCAAGAAACACTGCGCGGCCTAGCCAGTCTTTTTAATATTGATGCTAACCAACTGCTAGAAAGCCCCCCATGGGCAACGGCTCTGACACTTCAAATGAAGCAATTTGAATACCTTGGCTATCAAGCATCTCACGGAATAGATACTCACCTAATGTACAAAGCGACAGCCCAAAATACCCCAATTTTTAGCCTTGAATCTCTTCAATTTCAAATCGATTTACTGACTGGTCAAAAAGACTCAGGCAAAGAATTATTGTTAAGTGCTCTAGACGAATTTGATCGCTCAGAGGACCTAACCAAATGTTTAATCGCAAGCTGGAAAGCGGGTGACTTACAAAAGCTCAATCAATTTTCAAAGTTAACTGAAATGTCACCTGAGTTAGAGAACGCGTTCATTAGCCAAAGAAACCTAAACTGGGCAGAGAAGCTTGCCAAGACAGATTGGTCTAAAAAAAGTAAAGCAAGTTACCTAGTGGTGGTTGGCACCTTACACCTCATTGGTGAAAATAATCTGCTTACATTACTTAAGGCAAAAGGGTTTAAAGTAACTCAAATTTCAAAAAGTCATGCGGCCAATTGTGAGTTTGAATACTAACCAATCGCTGACCGCTTCCATCGGTATTTTCCATTATAAATAAACCTTTATATAACCAGCAACTTACGCAACTAATTCAGTATCATTGATCCAGATCAGTACCTTGGTTGTCATTCTATCTTATCGTATTGCCTGTCATCACTACTTCAATGTTGGAGGCAACATGGATTTATGGCTAAATCTCCTGTTTGGTAATGCAGTTGGACTATCTTCAATGTTAGTCATCTTCGGAGCTTTAGGCTTGATGCTGTTCTATGCTGGATACTTCGTTTACAAAGTAATGCATGACAAATCTCCTCACTAAAGTCGCCTAGCCCTATTTTAAAATAGGTTGTTGCTATGCACCGAAGTAGACTCACTTTCTGCTTCGGTTTTTTATTTATTGTGCTGTAAAAATGGTCAAAAACGCAGTTTAAACCGTAATGTTTATTGGTATTTTTATTTTATTTTATTTGGACGTCACAATAACTCTTATTGCAAACTCTGATGTGGCATTACTTCGCTTAAATAAAGCAGCTTTTACTCCTATTAAGTAATAGTGTTAGAATACCCTAAATAAGCATAAAGACGATTTTAAATCCCTAAAGTGCCGTTGTGAAACGTTAAGAGAGAACTATGATGCTATCAGATCCGAAACGCCTAAATAAATTTATCAGTGAAACCGGGTTTTGCTCTCGCAGAGAGGCTGACCGCCTGATAGAACAAGGTCGGGTGACCATTAACGGGCAGATACCGGAAATGGGAACAAAAGTACTGCAGGGTGATGATGTTTGCGTCGACGGAAAACCCATTAGTGCCGCCACAGAACGCCCCGTCTACATCGCTTTAAATAAGCCTACTGGGATAACCTGTACAACCGAGAGAAACATTGCCGGTAATATTGTCGATTTTATTGGTCACAAAAAGCGTATATTTCCTATCGGGCGCTTGGATAAGCCCTCAGATGGCTTGATCTTTTTGACCAATGATGGCGATATCGTCAATAAAATACTTCGTGCTGGTAATAATCACGAGAAAGAATATGTCGTTCGAGTGAATAAACCCATAACAGAACAGTTTATAAAAAAAATGAGTTCTGGCGTTGATATCCTTGATACTACTACCTTACCTTGCCAAGTCACCAAAGAGACAAAATTCTCCTTTCGTATTGTCTTAACACAGGGGCTAAACCGTCAGATACGTCGAATGTGCGAAGCACTAGACTATGAAGTATTCAAACTGCGCCGTGTACGCATCATGAATATTAGTCTCGATGGCATTCCGAACGGCCAATGGCGCTACCTAACCGACGGTGAAGTCAAAGAAATTTTGGCCATGTGCGAACACTCTAGTGGCACAGAAGACGCGTCAAAAACCGATACACAAGGAAAAAAAATACGCAGGGCAACCGATGCCAAACTGTTTGATAGTCGCAACGAAAATAAGGATTCAAAAGCAAGACGCAATCAAAAAACGCGCACTTTTAAAGGCAAAGACGCCGATCAGTTTCGACGAGGACCAAATACCAAAAAGTCACGCTCTGAATCCGCTGATACTAGGCCAAAACGTGACAATCCCAAAGCTACATTAGGCCCAAAAACACAGCCTAGAAAACAAGGGACATTGAGCTTAAAAAAAAGCCATTCCTGAATCTTTTATAGAATCAGTACCACCGTAATCACTTTTCGATTTCAGGGCACACTTTGCACCCAACGATATACGGTGGTATGGCACACTTTCATATCACATTTTTTATTGTTTCATTTCATTATGATGGATGAAACCACAATCATAGTACCAATGACACCCTTTGAAGCCTGATATGGCAGAGCACAATGTTGGCATTTCTATTTATTGCACCAAGCCCGCATATTTATAAACAAGCCTTTCTTGCTTGGGCTATCTTTTGCACTAACTGATTCTTTACCTCTGCTGCGGTCATAGCAAAGTCGCCGAACTCATGATAAGTCGATTGATTACCATTTCTTATATAGCAGCCATCGGGTTGTATGCCTGTCATACTAATATCGTCTTCTGGCGTACGTTTTAGTGCGGTTAACAATATTTTCATTGCATCAACATGGTCTTTATTCATATGCTCAGCCATAGCAATTTCAGCTTGTGCATTCCACTCTGGTTCAGGTAATAACCAATCTTTTTTGTCTATCCAATAGGCTTGCGCAAATCCCCCAATATAACGAATCATTTTCGGCTCTATTTGCCAAAGATGAAAGCCATGGTCGATTGGATAGTCTTGATATTGGGGATACTGCTGTAAAAAACGTTGCTGGATAGGCTGACTCGCCCCTCGTTCCAGTTGATGAATATCACCCATAATAGTCACACGTGCATTTTGGTTTTGGTCATCAGCCAATTCAGAATTGCCAAAAAAGGTCAAGCTGACTTTATTGTTACTTTTGATATTTTTGGTGTGCTGAGCAATATCACTAATATAAACAATAGGTTTCCCTTCATAGCTTGAAATAAAGGGAGTTACTGAGCCAAATGGATAATCCGCCAACTTTTTCGATACCGTTGAAATAACGCATTGACGCGACTGGCGCATATAGTGCCTTGCCTGATTAACAACTTTCTTATTCATAATGGTTCCCTTAAATGATCATCTAACCTGACACGGTTTAAAAGGTGTAACGTGCACTGAGCTTAAAGTTACGTCCTGGCTGGGCTAATGTCTGTGGAGCTGGAACATAATATTGGTTAGTAAGGTTGTCGACACCAAACCTTAAAGTCAACGGTTTGGCTCCAAACGCATGATTCCAAGAAGAATAAATATCGGTAATAGTGTAGTCGCTGTAATGCGTACTACCTTCTGTCGTCGATGCAGTATAAATCACTTTTGCTCCCACATTGATTGTATTATCCATAAAACCTTGATCGATATGAGCAACCCATTTATCCGCTGGTATCAAGCCGATAGCACTACCATCATTGCTCTTAGCCTTTACCTGCCCATAGTTTAGGCCAACGCTGGTATCATAGATTTTGTAGTCAACATCTACTGAATATCCTGTAAGTTTAGCGTTACCTACATTTTGTTGAGTCGTGGAACCACCGCTAAAATCAACGATGCTGTTGATGAAATCATCGACATCGTTACGGAATACAGAAGCTTTTATCGTTAGTTCGTCATCACCAAGCAAATCACCAAATGCCATATTGGCATCAATCTCTTTATTCTTGGATTTTTCTGGCTCTAGATTTGGGTTAGGCACAAATTCATTGCCAGGAAAATGATATCCCCCCGTGTACAACTCCCCCGCTGTTGGTGCCCGAAATGCTTGATCGTAACGAGCCGTCAACTGAAGCCAGCGGGTCGTCTGCCAACTGAGTGCAGCACTCGGTGACAATGCTGAATCACTGCGGCGAGCAGAAGCGGCTTGCTGACTACTATCGGTATAATCAGCTTGTGTACGCCAGTAATCATAGCGAAGCGCTGGTTGCAGCGTCCAGTCCTGCGCAAAGTTCCAGCGCATACGAGAAAATACCCCTAGCGTTCGAGTCGTGGCATCGGGAATGATTGGTCGAAATGATGAAGATGTTGTATCAAGAGTACCATTAGAGTCCTCTTGATAACCATCTGTGCCAACAGAGATATCTAGATTTTCAAATGTAGAGTGATTAATAACACTTAAGCCTAAAGTATGATTATGAGTTGTGTCGTTTTGGGTTGTCGTAGTGCGTGAACTATCCACTTTTACATCGTTATAGTAAAGCGTACCCTGTGTATTGATAAGATTATTATCTTTGGGATCCAGCTTATAGTTAACTATCGCATTGAATGCATCGGTTTTCATACCTACTATATAGTTACTATTTGCGTTTTCCGCAGAACTGGGATCAATGGGTGTATCCTGATCGACACGAGCATATCGAGTTGATAGTTCAATACGCTGAGAAGGCGTAAGCTGGATTCCTGTTTTGGCTAAGAAACCTTTATTTTCATCTGACGAGTTTTGTAGCTCTGTACCATTACCATCTTTTACATCATCAGAGTCACTGTAATAACCATTGAATAACCAATCATAGCTATCTTGCTTACCATAAGCAGCACCATTAGTTAACCAACGTTGATTTACCGACTGATAACTTTGTTCTATGTAACCACCTAGATCTTGGCCTTTTTCCAACAATTCTTCGGGTGACTTAGTCGTAATTGCAACCACACCACCAACTGCACCACTTCCCCAAATTGCACTTCCCGGACCTTTAAGTACTTCTATCGAGTTCAGTAAAGTAGGGTCAATCAAATACGTTCCCGTATGACCAGAGTTATAAGTTTGGCGTGCGCCATCAACCACTTGTAGAACTCGGTTATCGGAGAGGCCTCGAATTACTGGTTCCTGAGAAGAAGATCTGGGTCCGCCATAAAAGCTCAAGTTCGGCTGATACTTCAATGCTTCAGCCACAGATTGAGGCTGAATTTGTTCAAGCTGCTTTTGATTTATTTTATCTACTGGGTACAGGTGCTCGCTATCTGTAGCATCTTCGCGTGTAGCTGACACCTCAATAACATCAAAAACAACAGTATTATTTGGCTGCATAGAAGGCGAATTAGTCGTTGCATAACTAAATTGTGTCAGTTCAGTAGATGAAAGCAGTACGAGGGCTGATACCTGAGTTATTTTCCTTCGGTTCATGAAAAGACCTTATTTTAACAATCATAGATTCAAGTTGATCCATTGCATTACCAATGGGGCGGTGTATAATATCAACACCATAAATGCTAATGCAAATGATAATTATTTTTATTCGTGTTATGAGTAATGTTATTAATAAAAGAAGTTTGGTAATTATGCTGTTTGCATCGTTGTCAGCACACTTACTTGTTCTACCTGAACAACAAGCACATTTTGTTCATGGGGGAAAAGTTGGTATTCCATTAGAACTAACGTTATCCAATTTTTCTTCAGTGCAAGTCACGCCTTCTGCCACACCACAAAGTGTCATTCATCCAAAGCCAGACTCTACACACGTCACAAAGCCTACTAAACCCGCTCGCCCCGAAGTAAGGAGACAAGGCCGAGATATCGTACCTAAGCGAGGTCAGGCATTAGCTCCCAAAGCACTGCAAACAGCTCAGCATCAGATTAATAAACCTGATTCAGTTAAGAAAACTGCCCTATCAAAAGAGAAAGAAATTAAGCCTTCTTCATCTAAAATCATCGAAAAACCAACCAAAAAAAATACTCTATCTACAACTCAAAGTGGCCAGCTAGGTACTAAAAGTAACCCTGTAGTAAATACAGCCCCTAAGTTTAAATCCCGCCCCGTAGCTCCTATTTACCCTGATTCTGCTAAGCGTTTTGGCCGAGAAGGAGAAGTAATTGTGTCGATTGAACTTGATGATAAAGGGAACAAAACTCGTATTTCCATTATTCATTCTTCCGGCTATCACAGCCTTGACCGTGCTGCGTTAGCGGCAGTAGATAAATGGCAATTTGTGGCTTATAAAAAAAATGACCGCCCTGTGGCTTCTCAGGTAACCATTCCAATTCGGTTCTCTTTAGGAAATTAGCTTTATGTTGATAATATTAAATACTATTGAACAGTCCGCCATAATGCGATCTGTTAGCGATGCGATAGCTCAGCTTGGCCCAATGAAATGGCCATTGCTTATCTGTTCGATTCTAGCGTTAGCGCTATTAATGGATCGTTTATTTCATTTGATTTGTACTCGCACATACATTTCAAACCAACGAATTTCCCAAGGCCTACGACAATTTAAAAATAAAAACCAAACAGCGAATGAATTATCCATATGGGGTACGAAGAAAAGCCTTAGTCGACAACTTGCAGCGCTACTTCACAGTCACCGCAATATTCCACGGGAACAACGCGAAGATCTGGCCACCATTTGGATTGACAAGCATGAACGTCGTTTAGGCACAGGCCTTAATATCCTCGCCTTAATTTCGGTTGTAACCCCTCTCTTGGGCCTACTGGGAACAGTATTGGGTCTAATGGAAATGTTCAGCAAGATTGCATCTACCAACCAAGCCATTAATCCTTCTATGCTGGCGCAAGGACTTGGCATGGCATTGATGACTACCATAGTGGGTCTATTTATAGCAATACCTGCCCTAGTTGGTTTCCATACCTTAAAAATGTGGAGCAATCACAAAATCGCTTTCATCATTATGCTAGCTAATCAGATCAACCTAGTCATTGATGGTGTTGTCAATTCAACAATATCTGACAGCGAAAGTAATTCTGAACAACGCACTCCTATTGAACTCGCCTACTCAGCATCAGCAGGTGTTCGACGTGATTAAATACTCATCCCACACCAACGAAAGCGATAATTTATTGCCTGATTTAATGCCTTTATTGGATGTGATATTTATTGTTTTGGTGTTTTTATTACTCACTGCAAATTCACCATTACAAACGTTAAAAGTGCAAGTTCCAAAAGTAAATCAAGAATATATATTGCAGCCCGCGGATGGACGAAATTCTATTTCTCTCAGCTTAAGCCCCCAATTTCCACACTGGAAGTTGAACGAGCAAACCTTTGATTCTTGGCAAGAACTAGAACCGATATTGCTCCAAGAGGTTAGTAAGAACCCAAATAAACCACTGATAATTTCAGGCGATAGAAAAGCAACATTACAGCGTTTTTTTAAGCTGATTGCCTTTCTTCAAACCCATCATATTCAACACAGTAAAATTGTTTTGGAGTCCGAACATCATGAATAACAAACACCTTAAGTTTTGGCTGGTATTACTCACTGGCTATTGGTTTACTCTTCCTGCTTTTGCGTATACAAAAGTTACCCCTTCTTCAGATCGAATAGTGAGTATTGGCTCTGCCGTCACCGATCTCGTTGTTACGCTCGGCGGAACATCCCAATTGGTTGCCGTCGATAGCACCAGTAACGTGCCGCCATCGGCCCACGTTAAAATGCTCGGTTATCAGAGGCAACTATCAGCAGAGGGCATTTTATCTGTGAAACCTAGCGTCGTTGTCGGTAGTGATGAAATGGGACCACCAGAGGTGCTTCAACTTTTACAACAAGCAAAAATTCCTTTGATCACGCTATCTTCTGCCCCAACGTTGTCGGCCTTACAAGATAACATTCGTAAAATCGCCACACTTCTTGGCACCCCCAAACGTGCTGATTTACTCATTAAGGAAATTGACAACAAAGTTAGCACCTTAACTCAGCGACAAAAGACTCAGAAGCACATAGATTCAACGATATTTTTACTTATCTTAGGTAGCGGTAGTCCACAAGTAGCTGGCAAAGGTACTGTGGCTAATCGTATGATCGAATTAGCCGGAGGAGAAAACACAGCAGCACAAACGGTTAACGGTTATAAGCCAATTTCACAAGAATCCTTATTGGAGATGAAGCCGCAAACTTTGTTGGTGCCCCAGCGTATTCTTAACAACTTAGGCGGAACTTCTGGCCTGATTAAACACTACCCTATTTTAGCCGCTACACCTGCTGGGGAAAATGGTCAAATTTATGGTGTAGATCAGCACGCACTTATTGGCGGGTTCAGCTTGATTACGCTAAATGAAGCACAGCGATTAGCTTCTATTATCTCCCCACCTAATAGCAGTAAAAAGGTAATGTAGTGGAACAGCCTAGCTATCAAAATCGTCCACTCGATACCTGCGTACCGCTAAAACAGTACGCCACAATAGCGAGCCTAGTATTGATCGTAACAGCCATTGCTTCGATTGCACTAGGGCCAATTTCTATCTCGCTCAACCAAGTATTTATCTCATTATTAAACCTCTTTGGCTGGCAACATATAAGCTTGGCAGAAACAAGCAGCTACCTAAATGTAGTCATCGGTCAAATTCGCCTGCCTAGAACCTTATTGTGTATTGCCGTTGGCAGCATATTAGCCATTTGTGGCGCTGTTATGCAGGGACTATTTCGCAACCCATTAGCCGATCCAAGCATATTGGGAGTCTCAAGTGGTGCATCGGTAGGAGCGGCCTTATCGATTGTGGCTATCGGCGTACTCAAACATTATTTGAGTTGGCTGCCTCCTTCTACCGTATCTTTGTGGTTAACTCCTATGATGGCATTTTGGGGCGCACTGGCAGCAACGATACTGGTCTATAAGCTAGGAACAATTTCAGGACGGACGTCCGTTAATCTAATGCTACTGGGCGGGATTGCAGTGTCTTCAATTGCTGGAGCAATAATTGGCTTACTCTCCTATATTGCTGATGACCAACAACTTCGCGCATTGAGTTTTTGGCAAATGGGTTCATTAGAGGGTGCTACATGGCCACAAATCAGCTTATGTTGGGCGAGCTTAATTGGCTTAGTGGTCTATTTCCAACGTCAAGCGAATGCCTTAAACGCCTTACTACTAGGCGAAGCAGAGGCTGGTCACCTTGGCATCAATGTTAACAGACTAAAATTAGAGTTGATCGCTTTCACCGCTTTTGGAGTCAGTATAGCAGTATCGGTATCTGGTATTATCGGTTTCGTAGGTTTGGTTGTGCCGCATTTAATTCGTTTAGTGCTCGGACCTAGCCACTGTCACCTTCTACCGCTTAGCGCCTTACTTGGTGCAATTTTGCTTCTATTTTCCGATATCATCTCACGTACTCTCATCACACCAGCCCAGTTACCAGTTGGTATTGTGACAGCGGCCATTGGCGCACCATTTTTTATCTTTTTACTGATGCAACAACGCCAAAGATTTGGAGGATAACCATGCTATCATGTCGCAATTTAACCGCCAATTATAGAAAAGTATTGCGCACCAATAACAACCAATTAGCCACAAAACCAGCTCTTAATGTAGCTTATTTATCAATAGATGAAGGCACGCATACTGGCATTTTAGGTGCCAATGGAGCCGGAAAAAGCACTTTACTCAAAAGCCTATCTGGAGACGTTGAGTATCAAGGGGATATCCATATCATGGGAAAAGAGCGCAAAAGCTGGTCCCCGCATGTACTCGCCACACATCTCGCCGTGCTGCCACAAAGTACCCAACTGATGTTCTCATTTACGGTAGTTGAAGTCGTACGCCTTGGATTACTCAATTCATCCTTAAATCTAATACAAAAATCTGAAATGATTAGGCATATAATGCAGCGAAGTGATGTTTTGGATTTAGCACAGCGCAACTTCCTCACTCTCTCAGGCGGTCAGCAGCAGCGAGTGCTATTTGCCAAAGCGCTATGCCAAATTTCCTCACTCCAAGAAAGTACACAACAATATAAAAATAAGTTGTTATTCCTTGATGAACCTATTGCAGCACTGGATGTTTATCATCAACATCACCTACTACAAGGCGTTAAGGAGATAGCCGCCAAATTGGGTACTGTTATTAGTGTCCTACACGACTTAAACCTAGCTGCTCGTTATTGCGACCGATTAATACTAATGCATCAGGGTGAGATCATCGCCGATGGCCCACAAGACAAAGTGCTCACTGAAGACAATATCCAGCACGCATACGGTTATAAAAGCTCAATTATTCGCCATCCAAGTGAAGGCTATCTTATGATCAGTTAACTCATCGAATGCATCAGTATCGGTGGATAATAATTGTAACACACCTCATGATAACCAATCACAACCTAATAGTTCAGGACTTCTGGTTCCTGAATTACTATTGATAAAATGTATTGATAATAGAACTGTGATTTCTCCAATGTGATTATGAGTAACAGGCTTAATAGACAGCCCATATGACTAATTTAGGACACACACTAAAAGGATTCCGTAGTCATGGTTAAATGGCTAATAAACATCACTTTTTTAGTTGCTACAATATTGGTTGTTAATGATGTTGCGTCTTTGGGGGATCCTCTTCAGTTTATCGATTTAACCAGTCTGCTTATTGTTATGGTACCAACTTTATTTGCTACGGGTGTAGGTTATCAAAAGTCACGTGCCACAGCACTGAGTTGCGCTTTATTTACGGCTATTGTTAGTAGTATTTTGGGTGTAGTTATTGGCGTGATCCAAACTTTAGGGAGTGCTGATTCAGAGGCAATATTTGTAGGGTTGAGCGTTGCACTATTACCTCTATTTTATGGCCTTGTCATTACGTTATTAGTTCTGCCTTTTCACTTGAGTTGTGAAAAGAGCAAGACTTGACCTATTGATCCCTCTGGGGCACTTTCAAGGTGGAAAGTGCCGACTGTAACAGCTCTGGACAGAAATATTTCAGTGCCTTTGCTAAATTAGCAAATCATGGATTACTACAGATATTGAAAACTTTGCTAGAAACAAACTAGGCTTGGTCCTATGATTTTCGAGCGACTAAATAATCCCAACTAACTTAGCAAATACAACAAAAACGATTGTACCTACCCAACTCCACATGCCCAATGCATTAACCCACATAAAAAATCTAAATTTTTTAGAGTGTGTCGTTGAACGTTTACGGATAAACGGGTACATCATCCAGTAGTCAAAGCAGCGACTGCCAACAGCCCACGTCATCTGATACTGAGGGCGCATATGACCATTATGGTCATAATATTTGTTCAAATCTTTTGCTAACTCTCTATCTATAAAAATAATATGTTTCAAACTACCAAAAGATACGATTGACCCCATTACTACGCCTGGTACTGACCAAATGAGAGCGAACGATCCGAAAGCAACTACAGGGATACCAATAAACCAAAATTCCCACCAAGTCGAAATCCCCATTAGAAGTTATCCTCAATAAAATCGCCGACCGCCTCGTAAACCACATAGGCTCCATCGCTCACACTTTTACCTGCTGTAGAGCCAGCGATACCCCCTGCGGCACCACCAATTATCACACCTCCAACAGCGGCTACCGCCAATATTGGGGCCGAAGCCGTAACGCCTATAATCAGAGCTATACCCTCAACAGCAGCAACAGCAGCCCCTACTCCTAAGGTTCCACCTTTGGCTCCGCCATATACGCCACCAATAAA
>NZ_JAHKPM010000064.1 GCF_018860525.1 Vibrio hepatarius | reverse complement strand
TGACCATCGTGACCATCATGACCATCGTGACCATCATGACCATTGTGATCATTGTCGCTTAGGTTGTTTACCACTGATTGGTGCTTGACCTCACATCCTGCATCCGATGTGAGTGTAAATAGAGACATGGCGTTTTCTAAGCGTTTAATCGTTTGTTCAAGAGCCTGTTGCTGCTGCACATCTTTAGGGGCGTGTTCAAAGCCTAATACATCCGCCCCAGGAGCATTAATTTCCATGAGTAACTCATTACCGTCTTGGGCGATATTTAGCTCAACGTGGCCATGTTGATGGGCTTCATGTTGGCGAAATTCTTCATTAGCCAACGCGGATGTACTTAAAGTAAGGCCAATAATTGCTGCGATTTTTGTTATTGAATACATTGTGAATCCTAATCAATGGTCATTTAAACATGTTGTGATGTTTTTATAGCGATTTATGCTTCATTTAATTAGGTCTACGGGTGGTGAGCGAGCCAGATAGCCAAGCACAGTTCGTCTGTACAAATGGTAGCTTGAGCTAAAACCAAAAATGTCATTTATGGGGTTATCAACTAGGACAGTTTGGCTATGGCTAAAACCATGCTGTAAACATGAGAAAAGTTGACATTGATGGTCACTGTGTTGAGATACGTCGAATTGATACTGGTGGGTAATGTAAGCCAAACTCATCCATAGCATGAGCATGATGGCAATAGAGACGAGTGTGCTTGAGTATCTTATTCTTGAATGATGAGTTAGAGTCATAGCACTTAATTCGACATGAAATGACTTGTTATGTTATAACAAAACAAACAAAAGTGCTATGCCCTAAAGCGCGCTAAAGGTTTTCTTTAATTAAAGCCAAAACTTGCTCAATCTCACCTTGAACGAGCGCTCCTTCTTTAACAAAAAGAATTTTTCCTTGCTTGTTCTGCACGATAATCGCTGACGACTCTTCCTTCAAATCCCAAGCTTTAGCTACCTTACCATCCTCGTCTAGTACCATTGAGGACCATGGGAAATCGTTTTTGCTATCTTCTGCCGAAGACTTTACAAAAGAGCCGGTTCCCCAAATGGCGTCATCTTGATTGATGATAGATGTGGTCTGATAATTATCCTGGGCAAACTTAGATTCCGTAATTGCAGCCATTAATGGTTGATTGAGTGCTTTTGAACTACTGCGCCCAGCGATAGCTTGTATGACTCTCACTTTTCCCAACATATCTTGTGATGACCATTTTTGATAGGTTATATCATCATCTTTGATCATGATTTCACCGTAGTTAGCCACATCAACAATAGGCAATGACTCATCTATGGTTAGATTATGTGCTGAAGCTGAGAAAGTGCATACTAGTGCCAAGGCAAGCAGTGTCTTTATTTTCATTTAATTCTTCCTTCTTATAAGCGGATAAATTATATACTGAAAAATTTTTAGTGGGGAAGTTACTAACCAGTAATGAAAACTTTGTTGCATAAGTGTGAACTAAGTTGTTGTGGTTCTATCACGTATTTTAAATTGGATATTGTGTATTCAAAGTAGGCCGTTTGAACAGTTCGCTAAGAGCTAGAGCAAGTTGTAAAATTGGCTTTTACTTTAGACGCTTGATGGGAAGCAAACTCCGGTACCATTGAGGCCACAATATCCATTGGGATTCTTAGCTAAATACTGTTGATGATAGGTTTCAGCGTAATAGTATTCACCTGCCTTTGAGATTTCAGTGGTGATATTTGCACCATCGTTTCCGAGTAATTCTTGATATTCATTTTTGGATTTGATGACATGACTGAGTTGCTGATCGCTGTATACATAGATAGCTGAGCGGTACTGAGTTCCCATATCGTTACCTTGACGCATGCCTTGAGTTGGGTTGTGTTGTTCCCAAAAAATTTTCAGTAATTGTCTAAGAGAGATTATGTTTGGGTCAAAGACGACTCTAACGACTTCAGTATGGCCTGTTCGACCTGAGCATACTTCTTCGTATGTTGGGTTTGGTGTAAAGCCACCAGAGTATCCAACCGATGTGCTGATTACCCCCTCTCGTTGCCAGAATAATCGTTCTGCTCCCCAGAAACATCCCATAGCAAATAAAATTTCTTGGCAGTCTTTTATCGGAGCGGCTGTGATACTTGATTGATTAACAAAATGTATATCTTCAACTTTAAGTGGCTGATCACGACCGGGAAGTGCTTGCTGAGCAGTCACTTGAGTTTGTTTGTTGAGCATGATGGATCTCCTTATTAGCAATATTCTTGGGAGTAGACCGTTTAATTGACTGTTTTCATACAGACATCTTTTTTGAGTGGCGTTATTATTCCGTTAATACGTTTAGGCCATTAATAGACCATGATAAAACCAATTTTTCGAATGATGCTACTTTTTAGCAGTTTTTCTGCTTTAGCCCAAGAGGTGGAGTTATCGATTCGCGGAATATCAGGAGAATTGGAACAGAATGTTGAGACATATCTTCAGGCGATCCCCACTGAAGAATACAGCACGGGCTTACGGTTTCAAGCTCGAATAGAGAAACGGTTAACGGAAGCGCTCAATGCTCTTGGCTATTATCACCCTGACTTCTCCTTTGAAGTAGAAGAAGATAAGCAGCTAGTCATTATTATTAAGCCTGGAGAGCCAGTATTGATAGCATTGGTCGATTTACAGTTAAAGGGTGAGGCGCATGATGATCAGGCTTTTCAAAAGTTGATTGAAAAAAGCGGGCTTGAACAAGGGCAGGTACTTAATCACAACCTGTATGATGGCTTAAAATCGCGCATACGTAATCTTGCTCTCCAGAAAGGCTATTTTGATGGTGATTATACCTTAAGTCGACTTGAGGTTGCTCCAGATGTAAATCAAGCTTTTATTCGACTTCATTATGATAGCGGTATTCGCTATGTCTTTGGTGAAAATACGATTATTGACAGTCAAATAGATTTGATGCGTGTCGAATCATTATCACCTTATCAAACAGGTGATCCATATTTAGCTTCCGCAGTGGGTGAATACAATCAAAATTTATCGAATACTGATTGGTTTTCTTCTGTTTTCGTTGAGCCTGATCTTTCTCAATTAGGAGAAGGAAGAGAATTACCAATGAGAGTAGCGTTAGCTCCTCAAGCAAAAAATCAGTTGGAAACTGGCCTAGGATATTCGACGGATGTCGGAGTTAAAGGGTCGCTCAAATGGAAAAAACCTTGGGTCAACAGTAGTGGGCATAGTTTCAATAGTAGTTTCTCGCTTTCAGGCCCTGAACAAACAGTGACAGCGGGTTATAAAATCCCACTTGAAGATGCTCTCAATGAATCTTACCAACTCAAGTATGGCATGAGGAATCTCGACAATCGAGATACTCAAAGTTTAGAGTCTAATTTGGCTCTAGAGCGCCATTGGCTACTCGAAAATGGCTGGCATCGAACCATTTTTATCCGTTATTTGTTGGAAAATTACGAGCAGGGTTTGCAGGATGACTCTGGACAATTTCTATTACCTGGTGTGAGTTTTAGCCGAAGTAGAATACGTGGCGGCGCTATGCCAAGTTGGGGAGATAGACAAACTCTAATGCTTGAAGTTGGTGATGACCGAGTATTATCTGAAACTAAGGTTATTCGTATTCAGGGTGGGATGACTTGGATTCGTAGTGCAGGGCGAAATCATAGGGGTATTTTTCGCTTAGATGGCGGAGCGAACCTAACAGAAGATTTTGATATGCTGTCCCCGTCTCTGAGGTTTTTTGCTGGTGGTGATAACAATTTACGTGGTTATGATTATCAATCTATTTCTCCCACAGATAGCAGTGGTGCACTGACGGGGGCCAAGTATATCGCGACCTCTTCACTTGAGTATCAATACCGCGTATATGGCAATTGGTGGGGTGCTCTCTTTTATGATTACGGCGATGCTTTTAACGATGAGCCAGACTTTAAGCGCGGTACGGGGGTTGGAATTCGTTGGGAATCCCCCATTGGTCCAATACGTTTAGATTTTGCGTGGGGACTAGATGCTACACCAGATGATGAATTTAAAATTCATTTCACATTGGGTCCAGAGTTATGACCAAGCTTGTTGTAAGGTGGTCAAAATGGTTTTCAATTGCTCTAGTGGGCTTGATGCTCTTTGTCGCCATTGGTTTGTCTGTGATTTTGTTTACACCCTCGGGGTTAAAACTTGTTATTTGGGCGGCAGAAAAGTCGTTACCACAACTGAGCGTTGAGTCTTATTCTGGCGCTCTTTTTCCACGTTTTACTCTCAACAAGGTCTCATTTCAAGACGAATCATGGAATGTAGATGCAGTAGCCAATTCCATCACTCTTGGTGTCGATGTCTCGTGTTTTATGGAGGCAAGTATTTGTGTCAACGAACTTGACTTCAATGGGCTCAAGTTCTCCATGCCTGAATTATTGTCAGATCCCCATAGTTCCGCTGAGCCTGCAACAGGAAATGACAGTAGTTTTAGTTCACCTATACCGTTTATTGTTAAACGTTTATCCCTTTCTGATGTTGATCTCAATATTCTTGGTTATAAGGCTCAAATCGGGGTCTTAACCAGTGGATTAACCTTTGTGGGGGAACGCTTAAGCATAGATAAAACGTCGTTAACCAGCACTAAGCTTACTTTAGAAGAAGAAGAAAGTAGCGCAGGATCTCCAACCAACACTTCCACAAGTAGCCAGCACAATATCGAATTGCCAGAGATTGTGTTACCACTGCAAATTGAATTATCCCGACTGGATGTTAATGACTTCGTTTTGGTCCAAGATACTCCAGTTGTTGTGAACCATTTAGGCTTAGAAGCGCAAGCTATAGGTTCAGAAATCACTATACCAATGATGCAACTTGATACACCAGAACTTGAAGGAATATTGACTGGCGCGGTAACTTTAGTTGGCGGCTATCCTATTATTTTGGATCTAGAAACTACCATCAAACAGCCTGTGGCTAAAGGTCAAACCCTTAAGCTCACAGCATCGGGTAGTATCGCAGATCTGACACTCAACGCAGAGTTAGGCGGATTAGTAAAAGGGAATATCGAAGCCTTTTTGCAGCCATTAACAATAGATATGTTGTTTGATGTATCGGTAACTAAAGCAGAGGCTCAATGGCCTTTGCTGGGGCAAGGGGATTACTTTGTTTCTGTCGATAGGCTAAATGCTAAGGGATCTCTAGATGGGTATAATATCGATCTTACTTCAGCTATCTCAGGTAAGGCAGTGCCAGATACGCAGCTCAATATTCTTGGTAACGGCGATTTAAACCAAATTGAGTTACAAACACTGTCAGTGAAGACCTTGGGTGGGGAAGTTTCTGGCAAGGTTATGGCGAACTGGCAGGCTGCAATTAATTGGTCAGCTGATCTCTTATTGCTCGATATACAGCCTGGATTGCAATGGCAAAAAACTGAAGGGAAAGTGAGTGGTCATTTGATGACAACAGGTTCACTGACCGATCAAGGAGGATGGCAGGTTACACTACCGAAGTTAGATATAGATGGCGTTGTCCGTGGTTATCCTCTGAACCTTGATGGCCAGCTGTCAGTGTCGGATAAAGCAGGCTCTGGTGAGTTAAAGCTAATAACGCCCGGACTTGTATTAGCTCATGGGCCAAACTTCGTGAAGGCAAAGGGCATTATTGACCAGAAGAGCGATGTACAAATAAATGTATCATTCCATGACATGTCATTATCAGTACCCGATCTACATGGAGATCTACAAGGTAACATTGCACTTAAAGGCAGTGTAGAAGCGCCTGTGATTGATCTTAATCTTAATGCGAGTGATGTGGGATGGGGAGAAGACATTAATGCTCAAAATGTTGAAATAAAGGGAGAGCTTTCTCCACTATCTAAACTCTCAGGTGATATAAGGTTATCTGCTTTGGGCGTTAAATATCAGAATTATCTTATCGATCATGCTTTTTTAAATGCAAAGGGTAACGAGAAAAAACATACACTTAACCTCGATATCAAGTCTAATGTAGCTTCGACCAAACTTAATTTACAAGGTGTATTAGAGCGTACTCCCGAATTGGTTTGGAAAGGAGTATTAGAGGATATGTTTATCACATCTAAACAAGGGATGTGGACTTTAGAACAATCTACCCATGTTGGTTTTTCTGCTCAGTCTCAGCAGGCTTTTATTGCCGCCCATTGTTGGGGCCAGTCTGGTACTTCAATCTGTTTAGATAAAGACATGAATGCAGGTGAAAGTGGTGAAGCTCAAGTTTCAATAATAAACTTAGATTTTGAGCAATTGAATGTTTTTCTTCCTTCAAAAACCGAGCTTGAAGGTGAACTTAATCTCTCTGCTATGGCGAATTGGGCTCCTGATACACCACCGCAAGTAGTACTTGATCTCGAAATGGCTCAAGGCATGGTAAAAGATCATAATTCTCATCCAATTCAATTAGGTTGGGAGCAGGTTTCAGTTAAGGCGGGATTGAAAGATAATACGTTATCAGCAGATTGGTTAATTGATTTAAAAGATAATGGCGACTTTTCTGGTAATGCTAAGATTGTTAATGTCATCGACGACAACAAATTATTAGATGGTAACATTCAACTTCAGGATCTCAGGTTGGACTTTCTTGAGCCTTTTTTAGGGGATTATAGTCAGTTTAAGTCGACATTAAACACAAAACTATCTTTTAACGGTCCAATAATGCAACCTGAAGTTCAGGGGCAATTCTTACTTGATGATATATCCATCAAAGGTGAGATTACCCCAATTGAGGTTGATTCAGGTAAGGTTGAGATTGATTTCTCTGGTTATGGTGCAAGTTTATCGGCTGCGATCAATACACCGGATGGCCAGTTACAAGCCTCTGGTGATGCGGATTGGCGAGATCTCAAAAATTGGCAGGCCAAAATGCGAGTATTTGCTGATGAACTTATGGTGAATCTTCCACCTATGGTTAAAGTGAAGGTCATACCTGATATGACGATATTAGCTTCCCCTAAGCTAGCACGTATTGACGGGACTATTTCACTGCCTTGGGGAAGAGTTGTGGTTGAAGAGTTGCCACCTAGCGCTATCGGGGTTTCGAAAGATCAGGTGATCCTAAATAACCAATTAGAACCCAAGGATTTTGATACTAAAATGCCTTTTAGTGTTGAGACTAACGTCAACATAAGTATTGGTGAGGACTTTAAGCTATCGGCTTTTGGTTTAGAAGGGGATTTATCGGGAAATTTAAATGTAGCACAGAGAGATAAAGGACCATTTGTTACTGGAGAAGTTAATATTATTGATGGTTCTTATCGGTCTTTTGGTCAAGATTTGATAATTCAACAAGGAAAAATTTTGATGAACGGACCCGTTGACCAGCCTTTTGTACAAATTACCGCAATTCGCAACCCTGACAATACCCAGAATGGGTATACCGCTGGGATTAAGGTTATTGGGCCAGTTGATGAGCCGACAGTAACCATTTTCTCTGAGCCCAGTTTACCCCAAGCAAATGCACTGTCATATTTATTACGAGGTCAGGATATTGATGGAGAGTCGGGCGGTAATACAGTGACCTCTACCTTAATTGGCCTAAGCTTGGCTAAAAGTGGCCGAGTGGTGGGAGAGATAGGTGAGGCATTTGGTGTTCAAGATTTACAACTTGATACAGCTGGTTCTGGAGATGACTCACAAGTTACCGTTAGTGGTTACGTTTTTCCGGGTCTACAAGTTAAATACGGTGTAGGTATTTTCGATTCTGTTGGAGAGTTCACCGTCCGTTATCGCCTAATGCAAGATCTTTATGTAGAGGCTATCTCTGGACTGGATAGTGCTGTTGATCTGCTCTATCAATTCGAGTTTAATTAACTAGAAAGTGAGGTTGTAGGATGCAGCATTTAGTTTTCGTGTATGGGACGCTGAAGCAAGGTGAAAGAAACCATAACTATCTCGCGGGAAATCAATGCTTGGGGCAATGTGAAACCTTACCTCATTATGCTTTGCACGATCTTGGCACATATCCAGCGGTGGTTGAAGGGCATGACTCTATTCTAGGTGAAGTCTACCTTATCAATGGCCAGACGCTTAGTCAGCTTGATCAGTTAGAAGATGTACCGGTTGAATACCGACGAGAGCAGATTGAAACACCCTTTGGGAAAGCGTGGATTTACCTTTACCAAAATAGCGGTAAACTCGACACGCTAATTTCATCAGGCGATTGGAGTCAAAGGGTATAGGTGTCTAAAGAAGAGCCCCTAACAAGCTCTTCTTTAGGTTATTTTTGTGCGCGTTGGTAAGATTCTAGGATTTCTTTTCTTGCAGACTCAGCATTCTCCCAGCCATCTATTTTTACCCATTTACCAGATTCAAGTTGCTTGTAGTGCTCAAAGAAATGAGTAATTTGCGCTTTAAGCAATTCAGGTAGATCTTCGATGTCTTGAATATGATCATACTCTTTAGAAAGCTTAGTATGCGGCACGGCAATCACTTTTGCATCTTCACCTGATTCATCGGTCATTTTTAATACTCCCACTGGACGGCAGCGAATTACTGATCCTGGCATGAGAGGATGTGGTGTTGGAACAAGCACATCAACAGGATCGCCATCAAGTGATAAAGTGTGATTAACATAACCATAGTTGCACGGATAGAACATAGGTGCAGACATAAAGCGGTCAACAAATACGGCGCCTGATTCCTTGTCCACTTCATATTTAATTGGATCTGCATTGGCTGGGATTTCAATCACGACATAGATATCATCAGGAAGAGATTTACCCGCAGGTACATTGTTTAAACTCATTAGCAAAGTTCCTTTGTTTGTATTGACTTCTTTTAGGGACCGTTTCTTTTTCTGCGAAGTGTCGCTTGAAAATTTAACGTCAGCCTTCGTAAGTACTTAGGCTATATAAGATCGCAATACCTTACTGCTAAACTCGGTTTTTTGTAAACTGAATAAGTCGATATTTGATTAGAAAAAATATTAAAAAGGTGCCTAATGACACCTTTTACTTTATTCGTCTTGGTAGTGTTGTAGAAAATCTTCTACTTTCTTGACCATGTTTTTTGAGCCGACGAAGAACGGCACGCGTTGATGTAGTTCTGTTGGCTTTAAGTCCATAATGCGGGTTTTTCCATCGGATGCGACGCCTCCCGCTTGTTCAATGATATAAGCCATTGGATTGCATTCGTAGAGTAAACGCAATTTTCCATTCGGGTGACTTTGAGTACTTGGATAGAGGTAGATACCGCCCTTGAGAAGGTTGCGATGGAAATCTGCCACCAAAGAACCAATATAACGAGAGGTATAAGGACGATGTTCATTTGGGGCACTTTCCTGACAGTACTTAATGTACTTTTTGACACCCATAGGGAAACGAATGTAGTTACCTTCGTTGATCGAGTAGATAGTACCATCGTCAGGGATCATCATATTTTCGTGGGAGAGACAAAAGGTTCCCAGTGATGGATCGTAAGTAAAGCCATTTACGCCTTTGCCCGTTGTGTAAACCAGCATGGTTGATGAACCATAAATGACGTAACCTGCTGCCACCTGCTTGTTTCCAGGTTGAAGAAAATCTTCTTGGGTCGGAGGAGTACCAATGGGTGAAACACGGCGATAGATAGAAAAAATAGTACCCACTGATACATTTACATCAATGTTTGAAGAGCCGTCGAGTGGGTCCATTAGTACTACATACTTAGCATTTTTGTTAAGTTCCTTACTGAAAGCTACTGCTTCATCTTCTTCTTCACTTGCCACACCACACACTTGGTCTCGGGCTTCTAGTGCCGCTTTGAACTTGTCATTGGCGTAAACATCGAGTTTCTGCTGGTCTTCACCTTGGATGTTTTCACTCCCAACGGCCCCGGTTATATCACCAAGCCCTGCGGCATTGATTTCTCGGTTAACAATCTTAGCTGCGAGCCGGATAGATGAAAGTAGGGATGATAAATCACCGCTAGCGTGAGGGAAGTCTGCTTGTTTCTCAACAATGAACTCACCAAGGGTGCGCATTCCAGACATGTTTTTTCCTTTAAGTCGCTTCAATAGTAGGGTTTTGGCATTGGTGTTCTCTGACGGAACACTATTTAGCCAAGCCCTATTCTAAAAGCTATTTCTTATTATTGGTAATGAACTAACTGACGAAGATCTCGTTTTATTTGTTACGTAGTAAAAATTTTAACTAGAGTTTGAAATTTTTGTATTTATACCCAATAACCAGAGCAAGATTGACCCTTGTATTTTGTACCAACGATGCGTTAGTTGCGCCTATTTGTGCCTTTCAACCAAAACCTAACTAAAGACGCTCGCATTTATGCGTATAATCACCATAATATCTAGTCAATTTTAACCTGCGGAGAAGGTTGTATATGCATATCCATATCTTGGGGATTTGTGGCACATTTATGGGTGGAGCAGCTGTTTTGGCTCGTCAGTTAGGTCATAAAGTCACTGGTAGTGATGCCAATATTTACCCTCCGATGAGCACCCTACTGGAATCTCAAGGTATTGACATCATTGAGGGGTTCTCTCCTTCTCAGCTCGACCCCAAACCTGATCTTGTTGTGATTGGTAATGCAATGAGCCGCGGTAATCCTTGTGTAGAGCATGTGCTTAATACCAATATGCGTTATACATCTGGACCTCAGTGGTTACAGGAATTTCTCCTTCATGATCGTTGGGTACTTGCCGTATCTGGAACTCATGGCAAGACAACCACTTCGAGTATGCTGGCATGGATCCTTGAAGACTGTGGTTATCAACCAGGTTTTTTAGTTGGAGGTGTGCTGGGTAATTTTGGCGTTTCTGCTCGATTGGGCGAAAGTATGTTTTTTGTCGTTGAGGCAGATGAGTACGATAGTGCTTTTTTTGATAAGAGGTCTAAGTTTGTCCACTATCACCCTCGAACTTTAGTTATCAATAACCTTGAGTTCGATCATGCTGACATCTTCGACGATCTTGAAGCGATTAAGCGCCAATTTCATCATTTAGTTAGAACGGTTCCTAGTGATGGGCGTATTCTTGTGCCTAAAAATACAGATATTAATGATGTACTTGAGCGGGGCTGCTGGAGCGAAACAGAGCTCACAGGGCTTCAGGGTGATTGGCGAGCTGAAAAGTTGGTTGCTGATGGCTCGCAATTTAAAGTGTTCTTCAAAGGTACGGAATCGGGAATCGTTAATTGGGATCTGGTGGGTGATCATAATGTTGATAATGCTCTTATGGCGATTGCTGCTGCTCGACATGTTGGTGTCGTTCCTGAATTGGCTTGTCAGGCACTGGCAAAATTCATTAATACTCGGCGCAGATTAGAATTGAAAGGTGAAGTTAATCAAATCAGTGTTTATGATGATTTTGCTCATCATCCTACAGCAATTGAACTCACTCTCGATGGATTACGTAACAAGGTTGGGAGTCAGCGTATCTTTGCTGTACTTGAGCCACGTAGTGCTACGATGAAAAGAGGTGTGCATAAAGATATGTTAGCAGCATCACTTCACCAAGCAGATGCTGTTTTTCTCTATCAACCAGATAATATTGATTGGTCTGTTACTGATATCGCCCAGCAGTGCAAGCAGCCAGCTTATACTTCGAATAGTGTTGATGCTTTAGCAGAGATGGTGGTAGAGCATATTATGCCTGGCGATCAAATCTTGGTAATGAGTAATGGCGGATTTGAAGGTATACAAGAAAAGCTGTTAGCGAAACTTACCGAATAACTGAATGTAGTAGTATGAGTAAAAAAAATAATAAAGCGATCACATTAGCTTTTACTGGAGCTTCGGGAGCGCCCTATGGATTGAGGTTACTAGAATGTTTGCTTGCAGCAGACTATCAGGTGCATTTGCTGATCTCTTCCGCGGCGAGAGTAGTGCTTGCGACTGAGCATGGTATGAAGTTATCTGGTAGTCCTCAAGCTGCTCAACAGACGCTGGTGGAGCTTCTCGGCTGTGACCCTGAGCAGTTACATGTGTATGGAAAAGATGACTGGTTTTCCCCTGTAGCTTCAGGCTCAGCTGCACCAAAACAGATGGTAGTATGCCCTTGTTCTTCCGGTAGCCTTGCGGCAATTGCCCATGGTATTTCTGATAACCTAATTGAACGAGCAGCTGATGTGGTAATAAAAGAACGCGGCCAACTATTATTGGTTGTGCGAGAAACCCCTTTCTCGACGTTACACCTTGAAAACATGTTAAAGCTTTCCCAAATGGGAGTGACTATCATGCCAGCTGCTCCAGGGTTTTATCATCAACCGACTTCTATAGACGATCTGATTAATTTTATGGTTGCTAGGATCCTTGATCATTTGGGGATTGAGCAAAAAATTGTGCCGCGCTGGGGATATGATCCTAGATAATTGACAAGATTGGAATTACAATTCGGCCAACACTCAACGGGGAGCTATTCATCATTAATAATGATGAGGCTGAGATTAGGTAATACCTAGAACTCGTATACCTGAACCAGATAATACTGGCGTAGGAATTGAGTATAAACATTTGCTAATTAATGTTTTCTCAAGCCTGTGCCGCTCAATTAAGGAGAGCGAGCAGTGAAAAACCTTCATAGCTCTATTACTTTAGCGCTATTTACCTCTTTTTCTGCGGTCTCGGCAGATAACACGTTAACCGTTTACACTTATGATTCTTTTGCTGCTGAGTGGGGCCCTGGCCCAAAAGTGGAACGAGCATTTGAAGCGAAGTGCAATTGTGATCTCAAGTTTGTCGCTTTAGATGATGGGGTGTCTATTCTTAATCGCTTACGTTTAGAAGGCACGAATACCAAAGCAGATATTGTTCTTGGGCTTGATCAAAACTTGATGCCTGAGGCCAAGAAAACAGGGTTGTTGACAGAGCATGAGGTTGACACGAAAAATGTCAATTTGCCTAACAAATGGAATGATAAAGTATTTTTACCCTATGATTTTGGCTACTTTGCGTTTGTTTATAACAAAAACAAACTTTTAAAACCTCCCCAAAGTCTTAAAGAGCTCGTTGAATCGCAGGATGATTTGAAAGTCATTTATCAAGATCCTCGAACATCAACTCCTGGTCAAGGTTTGATGCTGTGGATGAAATCTGTTTATGGCGATGCGGTCACTCCAGCATGGAAAAAACTAGCTCAAAAAACGGTTACTGTCACCAAAGGCTGGTCTGAGGCTTATTCAATGTTTCTCGACGGTGAAGCAGACATGGTACTGTCGTATACCACGTCTCCTGCCTATCACTTAATTGTGGAAAATGATGATAAGTATGCAGCAGCAGATTTTAGTGAAGGTCATTATACTCAAGTAGAAGTTGCCGCTAAAGTTAAAACCTCTAATAACACCAAACTGGCAGATGAGTTCATGACATTTATTCTTAGTGATGAATTTCAGTTACTTATGCCAGCCGGAAACTGGATGTATCCAGTGATGGATGTGGCTCTACCAAAGGGTTTTGAAACACTAACAGTACCTACAACAGCATTGAGTTTTAATGAAGAGGATGTTGCTCAAAATCGCAAAGTATGGATTCGTGAGTGGCAAAGCGCGTTAACTTTCTAAGGAGACGCTTTGCGTAAAATTCCTAAATTTGGATTGTGGGTCGCGATGCTTATTGCGGCCTTTGTTGTTTCTGCAATTGGTGCATTAATCTTTTCTGCGCCATCATTGGACCTGTCACAGGTGTGGTCAGACCCCTATTATTTGCATGTTACCAAGTTCAGTTTTTATCAGGCATCATTATCGACTTTTTTAAGCGTGGGATTAGCAATTCCGGTTGCTCATGCATTATCTAGGAATGAATTTCCAGGCAAACAATGGGTGCTCAAGCTATTTTCGTCAACACTAGTTTTACCTGTATTAGTTGGGGTGTTTGGGTTGCTGTCTATCTATGGTAACAGTGGCCTAATATCGACCCTGCTGGAGCGGTTTGGTTTTAAGTTGCCATTTTCTATTTATGGCCTGAACGGTATTTTACTTGCCCATGTCTTTTTTAACCTCCCATATGCCAGTCGGTTACTACTACTGGCGTTAGAGTCTATTCCTAGCGAACAACATAAACTGTGTGCCCACCTTGGTATTACTCACTGGAATAAATTTAAATGGGTAGAGTGGCCTAGGCTCCGCCAGCAGTTACCTCATGTGTCTGGATTAGTTTTTATGTTGTGCTTTACCAGTTTTGCCACTGTGATGGCTCTTGGTGGGGGGCCCAAATCCACGACTATTGAATTGGCTATCTATCAAGCAATAAAATTTGACTTTGATTTGCAGGCAGGAGCTATATTAGCACTATGGCAAATGCTGTTGTGTAGCCTGATTGCTTTGGCTGTTCATCGTTTTGCTAACACCATACCAGTGACAACAGGAACACAAGTGACCTATTTTCGCTCTTATTCAAGGTCAGTAGGGTCGCGATTTTGGGATGGTTGTTGGATAGTATTTAGTCTCTTACTGGTCATTCCTCCATTACTGATGGTGGTGGGGAGTGGATTAAATTACCAAGCTGTAAATGTACTCGGCGACCCAATGTTCTGGATAGCTTTGTGGACGTCGTGCAAGGTTGCAATAATGGCGAGTGGACTCGCCCTTTTTTGCGGTATTGCAATCTTGCTAACGAGTCGCCGCTTAAGGCTTAACGCCCAAGATCACAAGGCAGACCAAATAGAGCTCATTGGTACGATTATTCTTGTCACACCGAGCTTAGTTATTGCCACGGGGCTCTTTTTATTACTTCGAAGCTTTACCGATGTTTTCAGTTTGAGCTTAATTATTGTTGTTATTGTTAATGCTCTCATGGGGCTACCTTATGTGATTAAAACTCTTTCACAGCCCATGTTGCATATTGAGCAACAATACCAATATTTATGTGCCAGTTTAGGTATAAGAGGTTGGCAGCGTTTTCGATTGATTGAATGGCGTGCGCTACGTAAACCCATGGCGCATGCCTTTGCGATAAGCTTCATGTTTGCGATTGGTGACCTTAGCGCAATTGCTTTATTTGGTAGCCAAGATTTTCGGACTCTACCGCTTTATTTGTTCCAGCTTTTGGGGAGCTATCAAATTGAAGCTGCGGCAGTGGTATCAGTAACTTTGCTGATGTTCAGTTTAGGTTGTTTTGCTCTGATTGAAGTCCTATTTAAAGCCAATTCAAAGGTGAACCATGCTAACGTTTAATGCCGTTTGTTACGATTATCGTCAGGATACATTCCAGTTTGATTTACATATAGAACAAGGTAGCCGTGTTGCTATTATGGGCCCTAGTGGGGCGGGGAAATCTACCTTGCTGGCACTTGCTGCTGGATTTATCGATCCCACAAGTGGCAATATATTGGCCAATGAGAGGGATGTTGTCGGGCTTGAGCCCTATAAGAGGCCCTTTGCTATTTTGTTTCAGGAGCATAATTTGTTTGCTCATCTTAGTGTGAGAGAAAACATAGGGCTGGGTTTGCACCCCGGTTTAAAACTTAATTTAAAACAACGTTATAAAATTGAGCAAGTAGCCCAGCAAGTAGGCATTTTTGATTACTTGGACCGCTTACCCGAACAATTATCAGGTGGTCAACGCCAACGTGTTGCTTTAGCGAGGTGTTTTGTCCAATCACATTTAATATGGTTACTTGATGAACCTTTTTCTGCACTTGATCCTGTGTTGCGTGAGGAAATGCTCGATTTGGTACAAAAGCTTGCGATTGAACGTAATATTACACTTGTGATGGTGACGCATCATATTAGTGATGCAAGAGCTATCGGTTCACATTTTGCCTTTATTGATAAGGGTAAGGTATGGGTTGAAGGTGTAATTGATGATTTAACGCAGCATCATCAAGACCCAGCACTTAGTGCATTTGTTAAAGCAGGGCAAGCTTAAAAATTTGTTGGGTTGATGGTATGGTATTTGAAAATTTGAATGTCACTACTGTTCTATTGGATGAAACAACTTTATGTTTTCCTCAGTGTGACTTTTATAAATACGTGTGTGACGTTATAGAAACCACACACATATTTGGAGCGCGCATTTAATATACGCCAGTTTTAAAACTCTTCATCAGAGAGAGACTTTAAGGCCTGAAATATTTCTCGATAAGCTTTAGCCGGTTTACCCGCTTTC
Organism: Vibrio hepatarius; assembly: GCF_018860525.1. Classification (GTDB taxonomy): domain Bacteria; phylum Pseudomonadota; class Gammaproteobacteria; order Enterobacterales; family Vibrionaceae; genus Vibrio; species Vibrio hepatarius_B. The sequence continues at coordinate 65,389 of NZ_JAHKPM010000064.1, read as the reverse complement.
TTTTCTTTGACTGCTTGACGAGCTAGTTGGCGAAAATGTTGGCGATCTGCTTGTGGGTAGAGCTCAATGACATCAGTAATCGCATCGTCGCCTTCTGCGATGATTCGGTCACGAAGTTGCTCTAGTTTGTGCAAAGCAGCCGTTGCTTGAGAGTGTTTGTTACGTACTTTATCTAGAGCTGCTTGCAAAGGTTCCGGATCTTCAAAACGCATCAGTTTGCCAATGTATTGAAGTTGACGTCGACGCGCTTCGTTTTTAAACCGCTGGGCATCTTTAATTGCTTCAGCGAGTTCTTCACTGAGTGGGAACTTCTCTAGTACAGAAGGTTTTAGGTTAATAAGTTCTTCACCTAACTTCTGCAGTTCTTCCATGTCACGTTTCAGTTCAGATTTACTGACCCAAATGATTTCTTCGTCTTCTTCCCATGGCGCTTTTTGGTTCTTACGTGCCATTGTCCTGCCTTAATTTAACTGTCTATTTCTCTATTTTAACAAGAATCATGGGGAGAAAGCGAAATTCTTGTTATCCTAGGGACAATATACCTTAAGTTTGAAGAAAATATGGACGTAAGACAGCAAATTGCTCAGCAAAGTGTTGAGCTCGAAGCCGCGGTAGCGAAAGCACTTGAGATGGCTGCGGAAAAATCCGATGGTGCTGAAGTGGCGATAACCAAGAGCACTGGACTGAGTGTTTCTACACGGATGTGTGAGGTAGAGAATGTTGAGTTCAATAGTGATGGCGCGCTTGGTATCACAGTGTATCGTGGCCAGCGTAAAGGTAGTGCATCTACGTCCGATTTGAGCGAAAAAGCGATTCATCAGACGGTTTTAGCTGCACTTGATATTGCTATTTATACTTCAGAAGATCCATGTGCAGGTCCAGCACCAAAAGAGCTGATGGTCAAAGATGTACCCAATCTTGATTTGTTTCACCCTGATACCCCAGATCCTGACGAGGCGGCGAAAATTGCGATTGCTGCTGAGCAACAAGCGCTGTCGTATAGCGATAGAATCAAGCAGAGTGATGGTGCTAGCTATGACAGTCATTATGGTTTAAAAGTCTATGGAAACAGTCATGGGCTACTGGCCAGTTATGCTTCAAGCCGTCATAGCACTAGTTGCTGCGTTATTGGCGAAGGGCAAAATGGGGTGATGGAGCGTGACTATAGCTACACTGTTGCGCGTCGTAAAGAGGACCTTTGGACGCCAGAGTCTGTTGGCTTGAAGGCAGCAGAAAAAACGGTGAGTCGTCTTGACGCTCAAAAACTTAAAACGGGTCACTATCCAATAATGTTTGCCGCTGATGCTGCCACTGGGCTTCTTGGGCATCTGGTTATGGCTATAAGTGGCGGCAATTTGTATCGTAAATCGTCTTTCTTACTCGATCAATTAAACCAACAGGTATTACCCAAATGGTTTAATATCTCTGAAAAACCGCATGTCTTGCGTGGACTAGCATCAAGTCCGTTTGATAGTGAAGGTGTTATTACCCAAGATCGTGAGATTATCGTTGATGGTGTATTAGCTTCTTACCTTGTGACAAGTTATGCAGCTCGTAAGCTTGATATGACACCGACAGGTCATGCTGGAGGCATCCATAACTGGTTTGTGAAATCGACAGGCCAAAATTTTGAGCAAATGCTTAAAGAATTAGGTACAGGTTTTTTGGTTACTGAAGTGATGGGGCAAGGCGTTAATATAGTAACAGGTGATTACTCTCGTGGGGCTGCTGGTTTTTGGGTTGAAAATGGACAAATTCAGTACCCAGTTTCTGAAGTGACTATCGCTGGTAACTTAAAAGAAATGTTTAATCAAATTGTTGCGGTTGGTAGTGATGTAGAGACTCGTTCTCAAATTCAAACGGGCTCTATATTGCTGGAAACTATGAAGGTTGCTGGAGAATAAAGATAATTCATTGATAACAAGTAAGAATGGTCATCTTCTGCTGTGTTTTTCTTGCTCCTGTAATCAACGATTATTTTGTATTTAAGGGTTGATATATGATTCAACCCTTAAGGTAGTATGTCAACCTTTATTGCTCGAATAATTGGTTATGTAGCTTTTGAATGGCTAACTTAGAGTCAGCTTCATTGACTAAAAAACATAGATTGTGAGGACTTGCTCCATAGCAGATCATTCTTAGGTTAAATGCCTCAAGGGTTCCAAAAACTTGTTTGGCGTAGCCTTTACTCTCACTCATATTATTGCCGATTAGAGCAACAAGACATAAATTCTGCTCTACCTCAACACTACATAACTCTTCAAGCTCGGAACGGACTTCATGAGGCAGTTGAGGCGAACCTCCGGCTGTGTCAGTTTGGTCAAGTGTTAGGCTGACACTAATTTCCGATGTTGTAATTAAGTCAACGGAGATTTTATGTTTTGCCAGAATCTCAAACACTTTGGCCAGAAAGCCGTAGGCGTGAAACATACGAGCGCTACGTAGAGTAACCATAGTTTGATTACAGCGAAGGGCTAATGCTCTGAATAAAGGTGAGTTATCTACTTGATGACGAATCCATGTCCCCCCTTGTTCCGGTTGTTTTGATGAGCCGACAAATACGGGGATCTCATGGCGAAGTGCGGGAACAAGAGTTGAAGGGTGAAGTATTTTAGCCCCAAAGTTTGCCATTTCTGACGCTTCACTAAAGCTTATCTCTGCTATAGGGGAAGCCTCAGGGGCAATACGTGGATCGGTGGTGTAAATACCAGGTACGTCTGTCCATATTTCCAAACCCTTGGCTTCGACCGCTTCTGCGATTAAGGCTGCACTATAATCGCTTCCTCCACGTCCCAATGTAGTCGTATTTCCTTGCTCATCTGAGCCAATAAACCCTTGGGTAACAACGATATGTTCTTGGCACAAAGGTACTAATTTTGACTGAGCAAGGTTGTAAATCGTGTCAAGTTCGGGCTCTGCTTTACCAAAGGCACTATCTGTTCGTAGCGCATCACGTATATCAAATCGTTTGGCATTGATTCCGCGCTCTTGCATGAGTTTGGTCAGTAAATGGGTAGACATGAGTTCACCACAAGCAACAAGATGATCAGTCAGTTTTTTGCTTGGTTGAATAGAAGCAGCTTCTGCTAAACTCGTTACTGTATTAAGGATTTCATATATATCACTGGCAGTTTTTGTTGCGTTATTGAGCTGACTAAGTACGCCGTCATGAATAGTGGCGAGTTTGATTAGGATAGTGTTACGTTGCTCGTTATCCGACACTCCATTTGCTAATTCAACTAATAAGTTGGTGACTCCAGAACATGCACTAATGACGACAAGTTTAGTGTGTGGTCTTTGTTCAATAATGGCCGCGCAGCGACTCATGGCCTCAAAATTAGCCACACTGGTTCCACCAAACTTAGCAACATTAAAATTGCTCACAGTATTTCTCCCAAAACTTCCTGAAAATGAATAGTAATCCTTTGCTTGAAGAGAGAATGAGCGAGTCGAGGAGCTTATTGTTAGGGCGACCTCAGAAGCTCTTCACCAGACTGAGCTGGTGACAGTTGATGGGACTCAACCCAAGTCAACCGACAGATCAAATCCACAATATTGATCTACCTCGGCACTACTCCCCCTCAGTGTTATGTATTGGAGTTGTGGCCCCACAAAACACCTACCTGGGTAGTGCTCCTCTTCTGCAAAATGCATAAATACAGTGATAATAAGCACCGTACCTCTTGCATTGAACGTGTTTATGACCGGTTTGTCAATGGAAACGTTAGTGGGCTAAAAACTGAAGTTGTGATGAGAACTTATGATTTGAATATTGGGTAAATTGCCGTACTGGTTAATATGTTTTATGGTGAGAGTCAATCTTTGTGAAATACACAGCTTTTAAGGAACGAATGATGACGATTCAAAGCTTTATCCCACCACGGCGTATACTCATGGGCCCTGGTCCCTCTGAGATTTCACCTCAAGTTTTACAAGCTCTGAGTCGCCCAACGATTGGTCATCTGGATCCGCTTTTTATTCAGATGATGGACGAAGTTAAGCATCTCCTTAAATACGCATTCCAAACCCAAAATGACTTTACAATTGCAATATCAGCCCCTGGAAGTGCAGGGATGGAAGCATGCTTTGTGAATTTAATTGAGCCTGGCGATAAAGTCATAGTGTGTCGCAATGGTGTGTTTGGTGAGCGGATGCGTGAGAATGTTGTGCGTGTTGGCGGTATTGCTGTTGTAGTTGATGATAATTGGGGTAATGCTGTTTCTTTAGATAAAGTAGAGCAAGCGCTGAGAGAACATCCTGATACTAAAATACTGGCTTTTGTTCACGCGGAAACATCAACAGGGGCGCAGAGTGATGCCGAGGCTTTAGGGAAATTAGCCAAGGTACATGGCGTTCTGACTATTGTTGATGCCGTTACGTCACTTGCGGGAATACCTCTCAAAGTTGATGAATGGCAGTTAGACGCGGTCTATTCAGGCAGCCAAAAGTGCTTGTCTTGTGTTCCAGGATTATCCCCTGTTACTTTTTCATCCCTTGCGATTGATAAGATTCAAGCGAGGCGCACGCCAGTACAAAGTTGGTTTCTGGACCAAAGTTTAGTGTTAGATTATTGGAGTGGGGACGGTAAGCGCAGCTATCATCACACAGCACCAGTCAATAGCCTCTATGCTTTGCATGAGTCACTGATTATGCTGCAAAATGAAGGACTTGAAAATGCATGGCGACGTCACAAAGAGATGCATAATAAACTCAGGTTAGGTCTTGATAAATTGGGCTTTGAATTTGTCGTCAATACTGATATACGTCTGCCTCAGCTTAATGCTGTATTTATTCCACAAGGTATTGATGAGGCTAAGGTACGAAGCCATTTGCTGAATTTTTACAATTTGGAAATAGGGGCGGGCTTAGGTGCGTTGGCAGGTAAAGCTTGGCGGATCGGCATTATGGGTTATGGCGCGAGAAATGAAAATGTCGCCTTGTGTTTAAGAGCCTTAGAAGAGGCTATAACCCCATAAATCGAGTTTACGATTTGAGGCGGCATATATTGCCGCCGGATTTATTTTGGTAACAGTTTACTTTGGTAACTGGTTGATATCTGGCTTGAGCGCATCAAGATTTGGTGCAATATACTGTATGCTCATAAAATCACGGTTGGGGAATAAATATTGTGCCTCAGTACGTATTTGTTCTGCTCGCTCGGTGTCACCCAAGCCTTGATAGGCAATAATTAAGTTATTGTAAAAGGCTGGTCTTGGTTTTTCTCTAATGATATTCAACGACCAATCTATATAAGGCTGAATATATTTAGCTTCTTTTAAGTGCAGACCAATATTGAGGTAAGTGCTATAAATATCCCAGTCGTATCTATCTTTCCATATTATTGGATTAGTCACTTGTTTTAGGAGTTGTGGGTCTTTTGTTGCTGAGGTCTCGAATTTAGTCAGTATATAGTTGGTATGTAGGCCGGTGAGCATATAAAAACTAACTAGGATAGGGACTACCAAACTCATCACTCTAAGTAACGTTGAGGTAATTAATGTAATATTTGTCGTGCGGTATGAACGAGCTCTTTGGTCAACCCAAAACAGCAAAATGACAAATGTTATCCAATGGATTGCGGAATGATAGAAGGGGTACTCTAACTGGCTATGTAAGATTAATGGAACAAATAAAGCAAGCATAGCAAGCCGGGTACCTTGCTTGGCATTATAGATCCTAAGCAACACGATTAGGGCAGCAATTATTATCGCCAAAACGGGTAATAGTCCGCCTTCAACGCCCCAATAAAGTAATTCGTTATGAGGATGATCTAATGATGCCATACCTGGTTTATAGTTTGGATTGAGCTGATGTTGGCGTGCGGTATAAGTGATGTATTCTGGTTCAAACCGACCATAACCGTAACCAGTAAAGGGCTTTTCAATCAACATATCCATAGCTTGTGGTAAGAAGAGTGACCTAGCCTTATCGCTTAATTGTACCTTATCATTTACAATAGCACTTCCATCTGTTGTAAAATTAACGCTGCTACCAATAATCAACCCCATTGAAATTGATATAACCCAGCCCCAAAATCGTTTGGATGTTGCAAATCGATATAAATACGGCAGTAGGAAAAGCACTGAAAGAAAAGCGCTCAACCAGCCAGTTCGAGAAGCGAGAAATAATAGCAATGGAACAGTAATTACTGGCATTAAATAGAGAAGTATAACTTCACTTAATTGAATGTGATATTTCTTCGGATGCTTGGTGAGTAAATACCCTGATAGAGCAAGACCTGTAGCAAGAAAGCTGGCCATAACGTTTGGTTGCTGAAAAATGCCATAGGGACGATTTTCAATAGTGTTGTAGCCAAACCAATTATTTGGCTCGAGAATAAGATATTGCAACCAGCCCAATATGGCCTGGATGAATACTGCAATAGTAATAAACCATAGTAAGCGCTGCTTTTGTTTGTTACTAAAGCGAAATTGTTGGAGAATAAAGAACAGTATCAAACCAGACCAAAGTCCAATGAGTCGCTCCTGGGCAAGGGAAAAGTCTGACTTGGGATATATTATGGGCAAGGTTAATAATGCGCAGCAAAGAAAAAGACCGACGGTGAGCTTGTTATACCTGATGAACCCTTGGGTACCTATCTGATACAAACCGATAGCTATAGAGATAGATACAGCTATCCACGTTGTACTATTGAAAGAGAGTGCCAGTCCTGCCCCTCCTGGGTTAGGCGTGAAGATATGCATACCGATTAGAAAAATAACAGCAATAGAGGCAAGAAAGGGTTTGGTCAGTGGCAGCTTAGGTTTCTGGGGTTCTAAGCTTGTTCCTGTTAGATGAGTGCTTGCCATTAGTTGTCGTATCCTCAAAAGATAGCAGACCATAGTTGGTCTGCTGCTCTTACTATTTTTGCTTATTTTAACATAGGCTTGAGAAATCTTGCTGTGTGCGAGCCAGTTATTTTTGATACCTCTTCTGGTGTACCTTGAGCAATAATTTCTCCACCTCCTTGTCCGCCTTCCGGCCCTAAATCGATAATCCAATCAGAGGTTTTGATTACGTCAAGGTTATGCTCGATAACGACCACGGTATTACCATGATCTCTTAAGCGATGAAGAACGACCATTAATTGTTGAATATCATGAAAATGCAAACCTGTTGTGGGTTCATCCAATATATACAGTGTTTTACCCGTATCTCGTTTGGAAAGCTCCCTAGCCAGCTTTACTCGTTGGGCCTCTCCACCTGATAAAGTTGTTGCAGCTTGGCCAAGACGAATATAAGAGAGCCCTACATCGATAAGAGTTTGCAGCTTTCTGGCGATGACAGGAACAGGATCAAAGAACGTACGCGCATCTTCTACTGTCATGCCTAATACTTGATCAATCGACTTACCTTTATAATGAACCTCTAATGTCTCTCGATTATAGCGTTTACCTTTACAAACATCACAAGGGACGTACACATCGGGAAGAAAATGCATCTCAACCTTTATAACCCCATCGCCTTGGCAAGCTTCACATCGACCTCCGCGAACGTTAAAACTAAATCGCCCTGGTTTATAGCCTCGAGAACGGGACTCTTGCGTGCCTGCAAACAATTCTCTAATTGGAGTGAAAATACCGGTGTAAGTCGCTGGATTTGAGCGCGGGGTGCGGCCTATTGGACTCTGATCAATATCGATAACTTTGTCAAAATGTTCTAGACCAATGACTTTTTGGTAGGGTGCTGGTGTGGCGGTTGTTGCCCCATTGAGTTGAGTATGGGCAATTTGATAGAAAGTATCATTAATAAGAGTTGATTTTCCTGACCCAGATACACCGGTAATACAGCTAAATAAACCGACTGGGATTTCTAGTGTGACATTTTTTAGGTTATTGCCCGTCGCACCAATAAGCTTAACAACTTTATTGTTATCTTTGGGTGTGCGATGGTTTGGTATAGTGATTTCTTTTTTACCACTCAGGTATTGTCCTGTTAGAGATCTTGGCGTTGCTATAATGTCTTCTACAGAGCCTTGTGCAACGACTTCTCCGCCATGAATACCTGCGCCTGGGCCGATATCAATGACATGATCTGCTATTTTTATAGCATCTTCATCATGCTCTACGACTAACACTGTATTACCTAAATCGCGTAGGTGCGTTAATGTTTTTAATAGACGTTCGTTATCACGCTGATGAAGCCCAATTGAAGGTTCATCAAGGACATACATGACACCAACTAAGCCTGCACCAATTTGGCTGGCAAGCCTAATACGTTGAGCTTCACCACCAGAGAGCGTTTCAGCACTACGAGATAGGTTAAGATAGTTTAGGCCGACATTAACTAAAAATTGCAGGCGGTCATTGATCTCTTTCATCACCTTATCAGCAATTTGTGCACGTTGGCCTTCCAATTGCAGTGATTCAAAGAAGTTGAGGGTATCGGCGATGCTGAGTTCGACAATCTCAGGTAAAGTAGTATCTCCAATGAAAACATTGCGAGCTTCAAGCCTTAGCCGGCTGCCATTACAACTATTACAAGTACGTGTTGAAATATATTTGGCGAGATCTTCTCTTACGGAATTTGATTCAGTATCACGGTATCTGCGTTCTAGATTATTGAGTATGCCTTCAAACGGATGGCGCTTAACTCGTATATCCCCCCTGTCATTGATATACTTAAACTCTATTTCTATTCGTCCGGATCCTTTGAGGATCATGTCTCGAACTTTATTTGATAGAGACTTAAAGGGGACTTTAAGGTCAAACTTGAAGTGTTCAGATAATGAAGAGAGCATCTGAAAGTAATAATAGTTTTTCTGATCCCAGCCACGTATGGCACCTTCTGCGAGGCTTAAACTGTCATCGACTATGACTCTTTGGGGATCAAAGTATTGTTGAACACCTAACCCGTCGCAGGTATGGCAAGCACCTGCTGGGTTATTAAATGAGAATAATCTTGGTTCGAGCTCTTGCATACTATACCCACAGTGTGGGCACGCAAAATTAGCGGAAAAAATAATTTCTTCTTCATCACCGTCCATAGGCGAAACTACGACAATACCTCCTGATAACTCGAGAGCCGTCTCAAATGATTCAGCGAGTCTTTGCTGTAAATCTTTGCGTACTTTGAAACGATCCACGACAACGTCAATGGTATGTTTCTTGTGGAGCTCTAACGTGGGGGGATCGGATAAGTCACAGGTCTCACCATCTATTCGAGCTCGAATAAAGCCCTGCGCGGCTAAATTTTCAAGTGTTTTAACATGTTCGCCTTTGCGCTCTTTAATGATGGGGGCAAGGAGCATCATCTTAGAACCTTCAGGGAGTTCGAGGACTTTATCGACCATTTGTGAAATAGTTTGGGCACTTAATGGAGCCTGATGTTCGGGGCAGCGAGGCTCACCCACACGTGCATAAAGCAAACGAAGGTAGTCGTATACTTCTGTAATCGTACCTACTGTCGAGCGAGGGTTATGAGAGGTTGATTTTTGCTCAATAGAAATGGCTGGAGATAAACCTTCAATATGATCGACATCTGGCTTTTCCATTAATGAAAGAAATTGGCGTGCGTAGGCTGAAAGAGATTCCACATAACGACGCTGGCCTTCGGCATAAAGGGTATCAAATGCAAGTGATGATTTGCCTGAGCCAGATAACCCGGTGATAACGATAAGCTTGTCACGTGGAATTGTCAGGTTAACATTTTTTAAATTATGGGTGCGTGCGCCGCGAATGTCGATCTTATCCATTACTGTCGCTCAATGTAAAAATAAGTGGGCTAAGTATTACATAGAGTTAAGGGTCTTCATAGAAGTGCTGGATAAAAAAACAGTACAAGGTCACTATGTTGATTGGAAACTCCAGCGTTTAGATAGTTAGAGTTTGTTGGATGCCTGAGCTAATGTTTACAGCTGTGATGGCATCAGTATTGAGAGGTATTTTGCTTAGAGTGACTAGGCAGAAAACCTCTCTGATTGATTTAAGTACTTTTATCTTAAACGAAAATTAACCGCAAAAATTCAATCAACCTTTATTATTCTTGGGCTTCTTTTGTTGTCGACTGTTTACCGAGCTCTGACTTTTTCGTGTCTTTGAGATATAGGTTTTCAAAACAGTAATTGGTCGCTTCTATATAGCCTTCAACACTGCCACAGTCAAAACGCTTACCTTTAAATTTATATGCGAGTACACAACCTGCTTGAGCCTGTTTTAATAAAGCGTCCGTGATTTGGATTTCTCCACCTTTACCTGGCTGTGTATTTTCGATCAGTTCGAAAATGTCAGGTGTCAGGATATAACGGCCGATAATTGCTAAGTTGCTTGGCGCAGTTCCTGCTTCTGGCTTTTCAACCATATCGTCTACACGATAAATATTATCTTTAATCATTTCTCCAGAAATGACCCCATATTTATGCGTTTCATCAGTGGGAACTTCTTGGACAGCGACAATTGAGCAGCGGAATTGTTTAAATAGTGCCACCATCTGCGCCAATACGCCTTCTTGCTCGTTAACACATAAGTCATCAGCTAAAACAACAGCAAAAGGCTCATCACCGATTAATTCACGTCCAGTTAATATCGCGTGGCCTAATCCTTTCATCTCACGTTGGCGAATGTAAGTAAAATTAGCGCTATCTATAATATCTCGAATATCGACTAGGAGGTCTTCCTTATTAGTGCCGCTAATCTGATGCTCCAACTCATAATTTTTATCAAAATGATCCATGATTGAGTGCTTACCGCGGCCTGTAACGATACACATACCGTTCATACCCGCTTGAATCGCCTCTTCAACCCCATATTCAATTAAGGGTTTGTTAACGATTGGCATCATTTCTTTTGGCATTGACTTAGTCGCTGGAAGAAATCGAGTACCATAGCCAGCCGCCGGAAAGAGGCATTTTTTTATCATGTTCATACCTGTATCAATGAATAGATTATATTGTTGGCGCAACCTTAACATTTTTTCACTTAATGGATAAATTGTAATGAGCGTATTTTTACTTGTTCGCTCACAATTAAGACAGCATATGCTGATTTGCCCAAGCAATGGCTTGCACCCTATTTTTGACTGATAGCTTTTTAAATATTTGATACAGATGTGACTTAACTGTAAATTCGCTGATAAACAGATCATCCGCAATTTGCATATTTGAAGCACCTGTTTTTAGGCACCTTAGAATTTGAATTTCACGAGAGGTCAGATCAACAGTTGCAGGAGATGTTTGACTCAATACTACATGGCGATAGTAGTGAATAAGCTGTGCGGTAACTTTGCGGGGTAGCCAGTTTTCACTATTGATCACTTCTTCGCATCCTCGAGCTATCGATTCTATGGGCTCGTGGCGATAAAACAATGCTTTTATATTGCCAAAACACAGCAACTCTTCGGTTGTTAACCGTTTTTCGACATTAAATAAAATGGTTTCAAATATCTTGTTTGATAAAGGCAGATCGCGGATTTGGTTGTGGAGTGATTGATAATATTGATGATCTATCATTAATATTTTATGTTTGTGTAACTGCATCGCATACATGAGGTCACCAGGCTCGATACGTGGAATATCAATGCATATCAGTCTTTGAATACGTTCGATAACAGGGTCGTTTTGCTTTTTTTTCTCTGTTAGAAAATAAATGGTTCGGGTGTAAATATTTTTTGTCATAATTTTTGATGTTGTGTAATTGAGACATATGAGCAGAGTGAAGGAGAATGATTAATAGTGCTAACTCTAGTTATAACATTGCGTTTGATTTCATATTAATAGGTAAACTTTAGATCTATCAGTCACGTAATGACGAGTATTTACTCTAATAATAGTGTCTGGGTAGTGGCAGAAGAGAGTCATGGCGAGGATTGCAATTTGTTCACGGACTAAAGCGTGTTATCCTTGTGGGCTATTGTGTTAATGAATGAATTTTAAACGGAGCGAATCATGGCGAGCCGTGGAGTCAACAAAGTTATTTTAGTCGGTAATCTGGGTTCTGATCCAGAGGTGCGTTATATGCCAAGTGGTGGCGCTGTTGCAAACATTACGATTGCAACATCTGAGAGTTGGCGCGATAAAACCACAGGTGAACAGCGTGAAAAAACAGAATGGCATCGAGTATCTTTGTTTGGTAAATTAGCTGAAGTTGCTGGTGAGTATCTGCGTAAAGGCTCTCAAGTCTATATCGAAGGGCAATTGCAGACTCGTAAGTGGCAAGATCAGAGTGGCCAAGACCGTTATTCAACTGAAGTTGTTGTACAAGGGTTTAATGGTGTAATGCAAATGTTGGGTGGCCGTGCTCAAGGCAGTGCGCCTGCTCAAGCAATGGGTCAGCCTCAGCAGCAAGGAAGTTGGGGGCAACCTCAGCAGCCAGCTATGCAGCAAAATCAGCCACCTCAAGCGCAGCAGAACTATTCACAGCCCCAACAACAAAGTCCAAGTCAGCCTCAATATAATGAGCCACCAATGGATTTTGATGACGACATCCCATTCTAACTCGAAGAGTCTTGAAAAAAGCCGCGAATTTCGCGGCTTTTTTATATAGTTAAAACAATAAACTTGCCAGCGAGTAACGCCATCTGTTATTTCTGTTTAATCGATGGTTAGAGCCTTGGATATTTTACTCCCATGAAAAGGAATTCATTACCTATGAGGTATACACCTACCTTAAAGCTAAGTACTCGTCTGGTTGCTTTTGTTACGCTAATTGTCATTAGTGCTATGTTTATCCTATTTTTAGGCGGGACACTTTCATTTAAACGCTTGGGGCAAGAGTATCTTGAACATTCATTGCAAGGTATTGTTGAAGTGTTAGATAAGGAAATGGAAGATCCAGAGGCGGCTGATTCTCTGCAGCGCTGGATGCCTAAAATGTTACGAGCTTCGAATATTATTGAAATGGAGCTTTTATCTGATAACGGCATTATTTACCGCTATAAAGATACGTCGTCAACCATCGATCCAGCTTTACTCTTTGATACTGTGTATCAATTAAAGCGTAATCCCGATTATCGCCTCCATTTTAGAGCTGTTCCTCCATACATCGGTTATGGATATTCTCTTGAAGCTTTATGGTCTATAACTTTGGCTGTAATTTTGATCGTATTTTGTCTTATTCGCGGTGTGAAATGGTTAAAAGAGCAGTTAGAGGGTTCTGAGCTGCTTGAAGAGCGTGGCAGAATGATTCTCGCAGGTCGTGTGGAAGCATATGCCAAAGGAGATATTAAAGAGTGGCCGTATACGGCAAGTGAAGCTTTAGACAGCTTAATTGAGGAGTTGCAGGATGCTCGTCAAGAGCGAAGCCGCTTTGATACCTTTATTAGGACGCAAACTTTTTTGGATCAACTTACAGGTACTGCTAATCGTGTGTTGTTTGACAGCAAGTTAGAAGCCACTTTGTCTGAGCAAGGGTCTCATGGCGGTGTATTGTTGCTGCGTATTGATGATTGGGAACAATTAAGGGAAGAGTCAGGCAAGCAAGCGGCAGATGACTTCATAATTAGCGTGGGTGAAAGCCTAAATAATATTATTCAACGTTATCCTGACGTAATTTTGTCACGATACTATGGGTCTGACTTTGCTATTTTCGCTCCTCATCTGAGTGGGACAGATGTATCAAAAATAGCTTTAAGTAGCCTTAATCAGTTAACTAAACTGCAAGCTCCAGCGCCACTAGAAAAAGATAATTGGGTGCATATCGGTATTACTATGTATCGGGAAGGAGAGATTCAGGAGCGCATACTGGGTGAAGCGGAAACTGCGCTAAAAAGTGCCCAGTTACAGAGAGTCAATACATGGAACAAGTTTAAGAAGCACCAATACCATGATGAGGAGCGTGGTAATGTTCGCTGGCGAACTTTATTTGATTTAACTATTCAGGCCGATAAATTGGTTATTTATTATCAACCCTGCTACACCTTTGATTCTAAAAAAGAGAGACTTCTCGATCATAATGAGATTTTTGTCAGATTAAATGAACCTGATAAGGGACTAATTAAAGCCTCGCGATTTAACTCTGCGATTGAGTCTGTTGGCTATGAAGCAGTATTAGATCGTGAAGTATTCTCCTCGGTAATCAACTTTCTAAAAGTATCATCTGTGGGAATGTGTTACGCTGTTAATATTCATGTAGTTCCATTTGCTGATAGAAGTTATCTAAAATGGTTTCAGTATGAGCTACTACAATTAACCTCAGGACAGAGAAAGTTGTTAGTGTTTGAATTTGCTGAGGCAAGACTTGTTAAACACTTAGACTATATGAGGCCAGTGATAAAAATGCTTGCTGGATTGGGTTGTAGAATAGCGGTTGGACAAGCTGGGCGATCGATTGTGAGTACTCACTACTTGAAAGATCTTCCAGTTGATTTTTTAAAGTTGCATAGAAGTTTAGTGAAGCAAATCGATCAGCGTGATGAAAACCAACTTTTTGTCCGCAGCCTATTAGGGGCGAGTGAAGGATTAAAAACACAAGTTATTGCGGTTGGGGTCGATAGCAAGCAGGAATTTAAAACCATGATGCGTTTAGGTGTGCAAGGTGTTCAAGGACGATATTTTCAACCTGAGCAGCAGTTGTTACCTGAAGCAGAACCAGAAACAAAAGCAGTGGCGGCCAGTCAAGTTCGCATTGGACGTCGTAACCGATGGCGAAAAGTTAATGGTAAATGAACATTCAATCTTTGATCGGAAAATTTAAACGTAATAATCAGGCCCGTAACACACTGACGGTTGTTATACAGCCAAGTGAACTGTATTTTTCTCAGCTAACTGACGTCGATATTCCCTCTAAGGTGTCGGTCGGGGATACTTCATGGCAAAGTGTTCTTCGTCGTTGTCTAGGTGATATTGAACTCTCTCATTTGACACTTGATGTTGTACTCAATTCAAAACTCTATCAGACATATCAAATTGACAAGCCCAATATACCACCAGCAGAGTTGAGTGGTGCTTTACCTTTTCTACTCAAAGACCTAATTAGTGAGAAAGTAACGGATATTATTGCTGATGCTGCAGAATTGCCAGGAGGAAATAAACTCCAAGTCTATGTGGTTGTAAAGAGTCTCATTATTGAGTTACAGCAGATGCTTTTGGCATTGGATGTTCAACTTGGTCGTGTGCTAGTTGAAGATGAGGTTTGGGGTGTCTCAGCAGCAGAGCTTGGCAGTTTTTTACTATTGCAGCGCAGCAAACAACGTAGCTTTCGAGTTAGTGCATTTGTCGATAATCACTGCGCCTTTCAGCGAACCATGCGAGGTATTGCGTCACCATTAACTGGTGTTGCCACCAGTGTCCTACAGTTAGATGGCATTGCTCTTGAACTGCAACGATCGATTGATTATTTATCATCACAACTGAGAGGAAGCTCTCTACATAAAATGAAAGTGTGTTGTGATGAAGAAGAGTTGCAAGAGTTGGTTGAAGCATTAAACGAGCGTCTTAATGTGAATGTTGAAAGTCTAACTGATGAGCAATGTGATTCAGGAGAGGTGCTGATAAAATTTGTATCTCAGTTAGGCGAAAATGCGATTAACCTTTACCCTGATTCGATTAAACCAAAAACAGAACATTTAACGTTAGCAAATATTGTAATAGGTTGGGCGGTAGTTGGTGGTTTTTTACTTACCATGTCTGGTTACCTATATTTTCAACATGATCAACTAAGCGATGAACTTGAACATTTTACTGAGCAACAACAGCAAGTGGAGCAAAAGTTAATAGAGCTAAACAAACGCCTTGCGAAGCATAAACCATCTGCGGCAAAGATGGCGGTTGTTGAAAGACTGAAAGCCGATATTAAAGGTAAGCGTGCTTCATTAAAAGCGGTGGCTGAGTTTGATGAATCTCAACAGATGGGATATTCAGGTGTGATGAAAGCCTTGGCAAAGTTAGGCCGGCAGGATATCTCTCTTAGCAGTATTTTTATTGATGCTAATACTATGGATTTACAAGGCCTGGCGCGAGAACCTAAATCTATCCCTAACTGGGTTAGCCAGTTTCAATCCGATATTAACCTTTTGGGGCGCACTTTTGAGCAATTGCGGATAGGGCGTAATGATCAAGATATCGTTACTTTCGAGCTTATCACTCAACGGGAGAATAAGTGATGAATCGAGTATGGGATCAACTGGGTAATAAATTTAGCGAACTGAATCAAAGGGAAAAAGTTCTCTTGGCAATATGTGGTTTGGTCGTGGTTGTTCTTACTATTTCAGCTTGGTTGATCGAGCCTACACTTAAATCTAACCATGAGTTAAAGCGTCAAGTGATGCTCACTTCACAAAATCTTCAGAGTCTAGAAGCAGATATATTGGTAGTTACTGCTAAGCTAAAAAAAGATCCTAATGAAAATCTAAACATGGAGTATAAGAAATTACTTATTGAGAGTCAGCGGTTATCAGAAAAATTGGCTCTTATGATAGAGAGCTTTATTTCACCAAGTCTGATGGCGGAATTACTAGAGGGTGTTTTAGGAGAAACTCAAGGTCTTAAGCTGGTTCTTTTAGAGTCGTTAAAGGCTCAGCCGATTGTGGGAGGCGTTGATAACCAAACTCAAACAGAGTATTACGTCCACCCTGTGAAGATAGAACTAACAGGTAGCTATTTTTCAATTCTAACTTATCTGAAAACGTTGGAATCTATGCCAGTCCATTACTACTGGAACAGCTTTAGCTACAAAGTAGAAACCTATCCAAATGCACGAGTAATTCTTGAAGTATATACCTTGGGTACAAGGCAGGAGTTTATCGGTGGTTAGAGTATTGAGCGCTGTATTTTTGGTTTATTCATCATTGGTAAATAGTTCCCAAGATCCAACAGCACCATTGGGTTGGCAAAAACCTGATTCAACGGAATCCAGAAATAAGAAGGTGCAACAGCCATTACCTAAACTCCAAAGTATTGTTTGTCTTAATCATGATAAATGCCAAGCGGTATTGAGTGGCAATGTGGTCATTGTCGGTGAGTCGGTTAATGGCTTTAAAGTCAGCCGTATAGAACCTCAAATGGTTACCCTCTCACGAGGGAA
Organism: Vibrio hepatarius; assembly: GCF_018860525.1. Taxonomy (GTDB): domain Bacteria; phylum Pseudomonadota; class Gammaproteobacteria; order Enterobacterales; family Vibrionaceae; genus Vibrio; species Vibrio hepatarius_B. Next base: position 48,434 of record NZ_JAHKPM010000064.1, on the reverse strand, counting down.
TAAGCAATGGAAACTCGAATTTTTTACTCTGGATATCAAATATTAAGGTGATTTGGAATATATGCGTAAGCTCGTTATAGCAGTTGTTGTTGCGTTATTAACAGGTTGTTCAATGGGGCATAGAGACCCCGTTGAAATAAAAGAGACGCTCAACGAAGCAATCAATGAGAACGGTGGTCACGGTTTACAGCAACTGCCACCTTCGGTTGAAGCAGATTTAATGCCGGAACTTGATCACGCCGGTTTGACAGAATCGAAAACGGTGAAACGCTTTCGAGTCCATGCTAATGAGGTTGACGCAAAGGCCTTTTTTACCAGTTTAGTTAAGGGTACAGAGTACAGTATGGCTTTGCATCCTGATGTATCTGGCAGTATAACGGTCAATTTATTAGATGTCTCTTTAGACGAAGTTTTGTCTGTTATTCGTGATCTGTATGGTTATCAAGTTGAGCGAAACGGTAAGGTTATTCAGATATATCCTGCGGGGCTTAGAACGGTAACCATACCGGTTGACTACTTACAATTTAAGCGCAGTGGTCGTTCTAATACCTTTATTACCACAGGCACTATTACCAATAGTGATTCTTCGAGCTCTTCCTCTAGTAGCTCGGATACATCCACAACGAGTTCTTCCTCTAACAGCTCATCTAAAGGAGGAACGGAAATCGAAACCACCAGTGAAAGTGATTTTTGGCCGCAGTTAGAACAGGCGGTCAGCCAGCTTATTGGTTCGGGTGAAGGTCAAAGTGTGGTGATAACTCCCCAAGCAGGGATCATTACAATTAGAGCTTTTCCTGATCAAATTCGCGAGGTACAAAATTTTATAGGAATGTCTCAACAAAGATTGCACAGGCAGGTGATTCTTGAGGCTAAAATTCTGGAAGTTACCTTGAGTGACGGATATCAGCAGGGGATTGACTGGTCAAAGGCTTTTACATCCGGTGGAACTAATTACACTTTAGGTCAAGGAAGTCCAACTACCCCAGTGCCTGATTTGCCGGGCTTAGACTCTATAGGAACTTTGCTTGGTGGCCCTGGTAATTTAGTGATATCCAGTGGTAGCTTCGATGCTGTGATTAGTTTCATGTCCACACAAGGTGACCTCAATGTACTGTCTAGCCCGAGAGTGACGGCATCGAATAACCAAAAAGCAGTCATTAAAGTAGGAAACGACAGCTATTATGTGACAGATTTTTCTAGTAATACTAGCAGTGGAACGACGGCCTCAGATACGTCAACAGACATAGAACTTACTCCATTTTTCTCTGGTATTTCCTTAGATGTTACGCCGCAAATAGATAACGATGGCAGTGTTTTATTGCATGTACACCCCGCTGTGATTGATGTTAAAGAAGAAACCAAAGATATTACTAATGGTACCGATAAGGTTACTTTACCTGTAGCGACGAGCTCGATTCGTGAGTCTGACTCAGTGATAAGAGCGCGTGATGGTGATGTGGTTATCATTGGTGGCTTGATGAAGTCAAACACGTTTGATCAAACCTCAAAGGTGCCTTTTTTCGGCGATTTACCAGGTCTTGGCTACTTGTTCCGTAACACAACTCAATATACTGAAAAAACGGAACTTGTCATTTTACTAAAGCCAACCATAGTTGGTGTTAACACTTGGCAAAAAGAACTTGAACGTTCCAGAGATTTGTTGGAAGAGTGGTTCCCAGATGAGCAGTAATGGCCTATGTATCTTGAGTATTTTGATTTAACGCAATTTCCTTTTCATCTAACACCTAATACTGAATTATTTTTGGGTTTGGAGCCTCATTATGAGGCTATTCAAACTGTCTACTCTGCCATACAAATGGGAGAAGGTTTAATCAAAGTGACGGGGGAAGTTGGTACAGGTAAAACTATGGTGTGTCGAATTTTAGTCAATCAACTGGATGAAGAATTTCAGTTAGTTTACCTACCTAACTCTGCGCTCAATGGTGATGAGCTGCGTCGGGCAATTGCTGCTGAGCTCGAAGTGACGGTTTCTGATTCAACGAATCTGGTTGGCGATATCCAGTCTAAACTTATAGAACTTGCCCGAACTGGTTCGCAGGTCGTGGTATTTGTTGATGAAGCTCAGGCTCTCAGTGATGAGGCGCTGGAAGTGCTGAGATTATTCGGTAATTTGGAAACTGAGCACAGTAAGCTGTTACAGATAGTACTGTTTGGCCAACCAGAATTGGATAAACGTCTAGAGCAGCATCACCTTCGCCAGTTGAGGCAGAGAGTTACTTTCAGTGCTCAGTTAAGGGGATTAACGCTGTCTGAAGCAGTTGCTTATATCGATAATAGGCTTCAAAAGTCTAATTCTGAGGTAGAGTTATTTACTTTGGCTAATAAGAAAGCTATTTGGAAAGCGAGCCGCGGTATACCAAGGTTGATTAACCAAATATGCCACAAGTGTTTAGTACTAGCGTGTAGCCAAGGGAGTGCGATGGTTAATAATCAGCATGTATTTAATGCCATTCATGATACTTATGATAGCTGTAAGCCAAGGTTTAAAAGCCCACTTTTATGGGGATGGGGTATATCATGAGTAAGATTAATAATGCGCTTTCTAAATTGTCGAAACAGGTCTCAAATCAACAACCTGAGTTAGTATCAAAAGCGCATATACAACCGATTAAGCAGCTAAAAGTGTTACCTTGGATTATTGGTAGCTTTACTCTCAGCCTTGCGGTTGGGGGGTGGACTTTGTCTACTCAGGCACCATTGGAAGTCCCACCCCAAATTCCCACGGATAAAGTACAATCGACGACTGTTACTTTATCTCCTACATCAAAATCTTCAGTGAGTACAGAGGTCATTTACACACCCCTGCCACGAGTTCAAGTGCCTGAAGTGAAAAATCAGCGGGAAATCAAGGCTGAAGGTCCAAATGTTAAAGCTCCTGTGCTACTGGCGAGTCAGGGTGGTGCGCAGCAAAAAGTCAAACAAACACCGTTTATCAAGGCATCGGCAGGTGAGATGATCATTCATCAGGTTGAACTGTCGCCAAGGCAATTAGCAGAAAAAGCTCAATATAGGGCAAGTAAAGCACTCGACAACAACAATCTCGACCAAGCTTTGGATGAATACCAAGTTGCCCTTCGCTATGTACCACATAACATTGAAGTGCGAAAGAAATTATCGGCTTTGTATTATGGGAAAGGTGATGCCAGAAAGGCCGTTGAGATATTGAATAAAGGTATTCAAATTGATAAAGAATCGGCGGTACTTAGAATGTCTCTTGCTAAGTTGCTCATTAAAGAGAAGCAAAATGATGCGGCATTGACAGCATTAGTTTATGTCCCTGAGCAGGCATCTGTGGATTACATATCGTTACGAGCCGCATTGGCTCAGAAATCTCATCATAATGACATTGCTCTTAATAGCTATCAGACTTTAGTTTCTTTGGAGCCAAATTCAGGCCGCTGGTGGCTTGGTTTGGGGATACAGCAAGAACGTGCATTGGATTTGTCTAGTGCTGAACAGGCATATCAACAAGCTTTGAATAAACTGGGTTTGTCCAACCAGTCTCAACAGTTTATTCGCGACCGTTTGGCTTTGATCCGTCACTTAGAGGAACAACCAGATGCAAATTAAACTTAGAAAACGTCTTGGTGACTTGTTAGTTGAAGAGGGGATTATTAGCGAGTCTCAAGTAGAAGAGGCATTATCTGCCCAAAAAAATTCAGGTCGGAAGTTAGGTTCAACACTGATTGAGCTGGGTTTTTTGACTGAACACCAGATGCTGAGCTTTCTTTCTCAGCAGCTTGACGTACCACTGATTGATTTAGCCAGGGCGCATGTTGATGTGGATGCGGTTCAGGTTTTGCCAGAGGTTCATGCGCGTCGATTACGTGCTATGGTGATCGGCCGTCAGGAAAACACGCTTAGGGTTGCGATGAGTGACCCTGCGGATCTGTCCTCTCAAGAAGCATTACTTGATCAATTGGCACAATACACGGTCGAATTTGTCATTACACCTGAGAAACAATTAGTGGATGGTTTTGATCGCTATTATCGTCGTACAAAAGAAATAGCGTCATTCGCCGAGCAGTTGCAGGCAGAGCATCAGGTTACCGACTCATTTGATTTCAATATTGAGGACGAAGATAGTGATGAAGTCACCGTTGTAAAGCTGATTAATTCCTTGTTTGAAGATGCGATTCAAGTTGCGGCATCGGATATCCACATTGAGCCTGATGCTGACGTTTTGCGTTTGCGTCAGCGTATTGATGGTGTTTTACATGAAACGCTATTAAATGAGGTTAATGTCGCCCCAGCTTTGGTATTGAGACTCAAGCTAATGGCTAATTTGGACATCTCAGAGAAGCGTTTGCCTCAAGATGGACGTTTCAACATTCGTGCTAAGGGGCAATCGGTTGATATTCGTATGTCAACCATGCCAGTTCAGCATGGTGAATCTGTTGTGATGCGCTTGCTCAATCAGTCAACAGGGGTACGTAAACTTGAGGAATCAGGTCTTCCTGAACATATATTAGTCCGCTTAAGAAGGCAATTAAAACGGCCACACGGAATGATACTGGTTACTGGGCCAACTGGTTCAGGGAAAACCACGACTTTGTATGGTGCTTTGACGGAACTCAATCAGCCAGGTAAAAAAATTATTACCGTTGAGGATCCTGTCGAATATCGTTTATCCCGTGTAAATCAAGTTCAGGTTAACCCTAAAATCAACCTCGATTTTGCCACTATTCTACGAAGCTTTCTTCGCCAAGATCCTGACATTATTTTAGTGGGGGAGATGCGTGATAAAGAAACGGTTGAAATTGGTTTGCGGGCAGCGCTAACAGGCCATTTAGTATTGAGTACCTTACATACCAATGATGCTGTAGATAGCGCTTTGCGTATGATGGATATGGGGGCGCCAGGTTATCTTGTTGCTAGCGCGGTACGTGCCGTGGTCGCTCAACGATTAGTTCGTAAAGTCTGTCAGGACTGTAAAATAGATGACCGGCTAGAAGAGGCTAAAAAGCAATGGTTAGCACAGCGCTTTCCAAACCAAGAGCAAGCCTCATTTGTGAAAGGTAGAGGTTGCCAAAACTGTAATCTTACCGGTTATCAAGGAAGGATAGGGGTATTTGAAATGCTTGAACTTGAGCACGATATGATGGATATGCTACGAGCGGGGGATGCGGTAGGGTTTGCTTCAACTGCTCGCCAAGCTGAAAGTTACAAACCTTTGCTGGCATCAGCTATGGAACTTGCTTTGCAAGGTGTTGTTAGCTTGGATGAAGTGATGGCGCTTGGTGAAGGTGATGCTTCAGGCTCTGTTGAAGCAATTTATTTGTAGGTTAAGTGATGCCAGTTTTTCGCTATGAGGGAAGAAATCTTGATGGCTCTGCTGTGACAGGGCAGGTTGATGCTACCAACGAAGAAGCTGCGGCTGAATCTTTGATTAACAAAGGTGTTATACCTACTGTCATCACTTTGGGGGGAGGCGGTAGCGCCTTAAATTTTGACCTTAAAGCTTTATTAACACCTTCTATTCCACTCGAAGTTTTGGTGATTTTTTGTCGCCAACTCTACAGCTTAACTAAAGCTGGAGTCCCACTTCTTCGTTCGATGAAAGGACTGACGCAAAACAGTGCCAACAAACAGCTTAAAGAGGCTTTAGAAGAGGTTGCTCATGAACTAACCAATGGTCGTGGTTTGTCAGCTTCGATGCAAATGCATCCTAAGGTGTTTAGCCCTCTATTTGTTTCATTAATCCACGTAGGTGAAAACACAGGTCGTTTGGATCAAGCTTTGCTTCAACTGGCAAATTATTATGAGCTGGAAGTGGAAACTCGTAAACGGATCAAAACCGCAATGCGTTACCCAACTTTTGTGATCAGTTTTATTCTCGTTGCGCTATTTGTTCTTAATGTGAAAGTGATTCCTCAGTTTGCGAGCATGTTTTCCCGTTTTGGCGTTGATTTACCTCTACCAACAAGGATTATCATTACCACATCTGATTTTTTTGTTAATTACTGGGCCTTAATTTTAGGTGTGATGATTGGAGTCCTATTTGGCTTTAAAACTTGGCAACGCACACCTAATGGTCAGGAGAAATGGGATAAATTTCGTCTGCGCATGCCAATCATTGGTGATTTGGTCAATCGAGCCCAATTATCTCGCTTTTCTCGCACATTTGCTTTGATGCTAAAAGCGGGTGTTCCGCTCAATCAGTCATTAGCGCTTTCGGCTGAAGCTTTGGAAAACAAGTTTCTAGAAAATCGTTTGCTGGAGATGAAATCGTCTATTGAGGCTGGTGGCACTATTTCATCAACTGCAAGTAATAGTCAGGTTTTTACGCCGTTAGTATTGCAAATGCTATCTGTGGGAGAAGAAACCGGGCGGATAGATGAACTACTATTAGAGGCAGCAGACTTTTATGATCGTGAAGTTGATTATGATCTTAAAACGCTAACGGCGCGAATAGAGCCTATATTATTAGTAGTAGTGGCTGGTATGGTGTTGATTCTTGCTTTGGGTATATTCCTTCCGATGTGGGGAATGTTAGATGCTGTTCAGGGCTAATATTGCCATGGTTCCGGACAGATTTCGACTGGTCATTTGGTTAGTAGCAATCAGCATTTTACTTTTGAGTTTGTTTAGTGTGGTAGAAAAACTGCAAGCAGATATGGGGGAAACGGCATTTCTGCTTGCGAGTAAAAGGATCATTGAAAGGGCAGGCTTTTATAAACAGCAGTGGGTGTTAAAGGGGCAGCCAGAGCAGCTAGACATAGATAGGCAAAAAATCCTCTTTTCATCCAATGGCTGGGTGCTGCCGATAGGTGAAGATAGGACTTCAAGCTGCCAGTTTTGGTTTGCGTTACTTTATCCAAAACAGAGGGTACTCGATGAAACCCCAGTACGCGTAGTTGAGTCTTCTGAGTTAGATAATTATCGCTGTAACTATATTTTTGCTCAAGGCAAGCAAATTCAGGTTCAGTTAGTAGAAGGTAAGTTTAGCGTTGATACTGATAATGACTAGAGTAAAGAACGTAAACATTCTTGTTGGTTATATTTGGCGCGTTAAGTATAATGCGCGCCGCTAGATGGCGAGTTGATAATTATGCTAAGTAAGCAGTCGGGTTTCTCTTTGGTTGAGCTGGTAGTGGTTATTGTAATTGTCGGTTTATTAGCAGTGGCAGCCTTGCCGCGCTTTTTAGATGTGACAGACAGCGCTAAAAAAGCCAGCGTAGAAGGTGTAGCGGGAGGCTATGCCACTGGAGTCTTGTCTGCGCGTGCGCAGTGGGAAGCTGAGTCTCGCCCTTCAGTTACGGTTAATACAGAAATTTATAATAGTGTTAATTATGATGGCGTCGAGTTTTGGCTCACGCGAGCTAAAAACAGCAGTGACACGGACACAGGGTTTCGTGATGGCTATCCGTGGGCAGTTAAAACAAATAACAGCAGCTTCCCAACAAATCTGACTAATCAGATTTGTGTCGAGCTGATGGAGAATTTATTGCAAAACTCTCCAGGCGTGGAGAGCGCAGATAACTCCGGTGATAACGACAATATTAAATATTCGGCTCAGGCTGAGAGTAATGAACGTTGTACTTATATCCAAAAAGTTGGTGGTGTAGACAATCAGTTTGTTTATGAGATTAAGACGGGACGCGTGATTGTCACGCTGCAATAACGCGCCAATGCATAAAGAGAGATTAAGATGATGAAAAAACAAGGTGGTTTTACCCTAATTGAATTAGTGGTGGTAATTGTGATTTTAGGGATATTGGCGGTAACCGCAGCACCTCGCTTTCTTAGCCTCCAAGGGGATGCTCGTGAGGCATCTCTACAAGGGTTAAAAGGCGCAATGGATGGTGCGGCTGGTATTGTCTACGGAAAAGCGGCGATAGAAGGACTAGATACAGTCTCTTCTGCAACAAATGTTACTGCTGGGAGTACAACGGTTAGTACTATTTTTGGTTATCCAACGGCTGATGCTGCAGGTATTGGCGCTGCAGTTACGGGGTTAACCACTGATTGGGCTGTGGCTGCTAGTGTACCTAACACTTCTATTTCCTACGGGTTTTCAGGCTCCCCGTCCTCGACTTGCGCTGTGACCTATACTCAAGCAACCTCAGTGTCTGCTGCTACATCAACCGTGGATGATAGTGGTTGCTAATCAATCTAGAACAAGGCCAGGGCAGTGACACTGGCCTTACTAATCTATACTCCTCTAACGAATTCTCCGTATAAATGGGATAGAGTCGACGCCAGTTTTGATATTTAGCACCTATAATTAAAGCGAAAAATAACCCACTCAAGGTTTATATGCCTATTAAGCAAGACCAAGGCTTTACACTCGTTGAGCTTATCACCATTGTTATCCTGCTTGGGATTGTCTCTTTATATGCCTCCAGTCGCTTTTTTGGTAAAAGCGGTTTTGATGCTCAACTTCTAGAGCAAGAAGTGCTTTCTTCTTTACGTTTAACCCAGCTTAGGTCTATGAATCGCATAGGATTTTGTGGCCGCTGGATGGTGAGCAATAATCAAGTGATGCAAATCTCTCCAGCAGTCTCAGCAGGCTCTTGCAGCACCACTCTTCTTACAGACACCAGTGACAGCAGTTATGTCAACGGCCAAGAAGCCAATGTTCAGCTTAGCCTTGATGCTGATGGCAATGTGAATTTTATTGATTTCGATGGCTTGGGTCGTCCGCAGCAATGTTCAACAGCGGAATGTACGGTGACGCTTGAAGGGCAATCAGGTACGCAGCGCTATATCTGTATTAATTCACAAGGGGGTATCTATGCCAAAACATCAAATTGCTAAGATGTTTGGCTTTACTCTGATTGAAATGATCCTTGTCATCACCATCATGGCCATAGCCATTGGCGGCGTATCAACGGCACTTTTTCCAAGGGGAAAACAAAGCGCTGATCAAATTGCAGCGGTGAAAGCGGCTGAGCTGGGGCGAGCTGTGATGGATGAAGTGCTGGGCAGAAACTTTGACCATAACTCAGGGCCAAATGGTGGTCTCCCTGAATGTGTTTTGTCCGGCGTATCAGGGGCCACTTGCACCATATCAACCGCTTTAGGCCCAGAAACTGGCTCTGGAGAGAGTAACAACACACTTTATAATGACGTTGATGACTTTAACGGTTTTAATGGTAGTGCGCGAGATGTGTTGGGCGTGACCCTCAGTGAGGGTTATCAAGGTTATAACATAGCAATTGCGGTTTATTATGAGGCTTTGAATGGCGTAGAGATGCAAGGCACGCCATCTACCAGCATCACCCATTACAAACGAATCGAAGTGACAGTGACCGACCGCCAGGGTAACCAGTACCCATTTGCGGTTATCAGAGGGAACTATTAATGCAACTAGAGCGCGAGCGTGGTTTTACCTTAATTGAAATGGTGATTTCAATTACGTTACTCGGTATTGTTGGTTTGTTTATCGGTGAGGTGATTCGCCAGTCTTTAGTACTTTATTCTGACTCTGCCACTCGTGAGACATTGATTCAACAAGGCCGCTTTGTTACCGAAAGGCTACGCAGAGAAATCCGTGAAGCGGTACCTAATAGTGTGATAGTTAGCAGTGATTGCATTGAAATCTTACCCATTACCAATAGTGCTATTTATCTCGATCTTCCCTCACCATCTGCCGCGTCTTCTGCGATTCGAGTTTTGCCAATCGAGAAGAGTATTCCGGCCAATGAGAGAGTGGTTGTTTACCCAACTAGTGCCGCTGAGCTTAGATCCGATGTAACCGCTATAGGCCAAACAGCCCAAGTTCAGACAGCGGTTGATTTTGCTGTGAGTGGAGCAATGACAAGTATGGTGGATGTGACTTTGACGCAATCAAGCGGATTTGTGACACTTAGTCCTGCTGATCGCCTTTATTTCTATCGAGAGCCCGTGGCATTTTGTCTTGTGGGTAATGAGTTATTGCGCTATTCCGGCTATTCTTTAAACAGAGCCTCGTTGGCGCCAGCTTCCCTAAATACTGGAGTTCGAGTGGCGGGTAATCTCAGCGATGTGAACTTTATCGTTGAACAACCACAGTTGCAACGCAATGGTTTGGTGAAAATGGTACTCATATTTCAAGACAATGGAGAGCAGGTAAGGTTTGATCATGATGCGCTTATTTACAATACGCCATAAACAAACCGGCAGTGGCCTGCTGCTGGTGGTGTTTATTATTGTGGTTGTGGTTGGCTTTGTCGCCTCAGTTGCTAACCGAAACCAAGAGCGTAGTAGCGATCAATTTATCGCCTCAGTGATAGGCACACGGGCTGAACTTGCGGCGCGCTCTGGGGCTCAAATCGAGCTTAGCCGTTTCTATCAAAATCCATCTAGTGGAATTTGCCAGTCTCTTTCTGTCCAAACGATAATCCTACAAGGCAATGGTTTTTTTCAATGCTCAGCCAGCGTGAGTTGTGCTTCTATTGGTTCACTTGATGATAGCCGAGAAATTTTTCAGCTCACTTCTACAGGGACCTGTAGTGTCGGTGACTGGCAATTGCAAAGAGTGATTCAAGTGGGGCTTAAGCAATGAAATGGTTATCTTCTGTTGGCTACTTTTTACTAAGCTTGCTTTGTTCCGCCTTTGCGTATGCAGCACCCTTGTGTACTGATATTTTTACCGACCCTCCATCGGGAAATCAGAGTCCTAATGGTATTGTTCGCCCGTCTTCAGATGTTATTGGTGCTAAGCGAGGGAAGTTAGAGTGCAGGAACGGAAGGTGTGAGGTTAATGGACAAGGGGTTACGGTAGATTTTCCTCCTGGAGATTGGAACTTTAATGATGGTGATCTCAAAAATGGCACCATACTCAATAGTACAGGGACCACTGCACGTTTTTATTTTGATACTCTCAAACTGTCAAATGCAGATATTAATGTAGGTGGTAACCCAGAAGATTTATTTATTTATGTTGCAGGTAGCCTCTCTATCACTGGGCAAAACAACGTCAATGGGATCATTTACGTTGCAGGCTCAGTCAATGTCGCTGGTAATGCTGATATAACAGGAGCGATTGGCGCTGGAGGGGCTCTGACAATCGGAGGTAACAGTGATGTCATTATAGATCCTGATGCAATTACCAATGCTGACCTATTGGATATGTGTGATGGTGGATCTAATCCATCACCACAATGCTTTAGTGATGATTTCAATGCGGGGTCATTGTCTGATTTATGGGTGACCTCAACCAGTAAAGGCTCTTTTCAGCCTCAAATTATAAGCAATAGACTGAGGTTTACCCAGGCTGTAAGAAATCAGGCAACGTCTTCTACTTATCAGCGCCTATTTCCTGCCGCAGACAATTTAGTTGAAATTGAGTTTGACCATTTTGCTTATGGTGGTAATGGAGCTGATGGTATAGGGATTGTGCTGTCCGATGCTCTAGTGACCCCAAGAGCAGGAGCTTTTGGGGGGCCTCTTGGTTATGGTTTTAAGCCGAATGAACCGGGTTTTGCTGGTGGTTGGCTTGGGGTTGGTATTGATGAATATGGTAACTTTTCTAGAGAGGGAGGCCAGGGTTTTGCTCCTGGAAGAAGGCGACAGTCTGTTGCAATTCGTGGTTCAGGGCTAGATGAAACTGGTTACCGATACTTGGCGGGCGCTTGTAATAACGGGCAGACTAATACTGGTGGCAGTTGCTTGTCTCCAACCGTGGATAATAATAATTCAGGTTCGATTCATAGGTATCGAATTGTGGTGGACTCTCAGGTGAGTAATCAGTCACAGGTAGAAATTTCACGTAAAATCGGCAATGGGGCTTGGCAGTCAATTGTTGGTCCAGTCAATGTGTTAGATAGCCAGTATAATCAGGCAGCAGTACCTGCTGACTTTTTACTATCTGTAACAGGTTCGACGGGTGGTAGTACCAATAACCATGAAATCGATAATTTTGAAGTTTGCGCACTTCGCTCACGTCCAATAGACGAGCAAATCGATCATTTTAGAATTACCCACACAGGGCAAGGCATTACCTGCAACAAGTCTGAAGTAACCATACGGGCCTGTAAAAACGCAACATGTAGTGACCTGTTTACTGATAATGTGACGATTTCTCTGGACCCTTCGAGTATCTCTGGCGGTGGTGGTTGGGAAGGTGGCAATTCGCAGAGTTTTACTGGTGGTTCAGGGACCTTTTACATTAGAAAATATCAACCTGGCACAATAACTTTGGATGTTATGGGTTCTAATCCGCCCGCTCGACCATTTTCCACTAATTTATGCCAAATAGGCAGCGGAGGCTGGAGTGCAGCAAATTGCGATCTAGTCTTTTCCGACAGTGGTTTTGAAATTGATGTGCCTGATAAATACGCCGCTGAAGCTGTAGAGGTTACCATAAGTGCGGTTAAGCAGGGTGATAGTAATACTAAGTGTGATGTTGGTTTTGGCAATGTGACTAAAAGTGTGGCCCTCTGGAGTCAGTATTTAAACCCTACAGCGGCTGATATCATTGGTGATCCTAAAGTGTCTGTTGATCCAACTGGAACATATGTTGCACTTAATACAAGTGAGTCAGGAGCGGATAATTTTAACTTGGCCTTTGATAGCAATGGCCAAACAAAGTTTGATCTCAACTATGACGATGCAGGGCAGATGCAGCTCAATGCTAAATTTACTGGTACGGCTGATGAGGCTGGCTTAGAGCTATCCGGAGCGGGTAACTTTGTGAGTTTTCCCGCTTCTCTTGCTGTAGTAGCAAAGAATTCTGCTGGAATGGAAGAAGAGTGCACCAGCATCGATGCATTTTGTAAATGGTTTACCAAAGCGGGTGCGAGCTTTAGCCTTGAAGTGACAGCACTAGGTCAAACCAATCAGCCAACACCTAACTACACACATAGCGCCATCGATGTTGCTCATAAATTAGCCTCTCCTGATACTGCAACTTCTCAGGAAGGTACTATCATCACCGAAAGTTATGATCATTCTGCTGTGGCTGGCAGCACTAACATTGTTCCTCAGTCTTTATCAGAAGTCGGTGTGTTTGATTTCACGGTAACGCCGCCTACCAGTTACTATGGAAGCAGTGAAAAAACCATTACACCAGCCAAGAGTGTGTATCTGCGTTTTATACCTGCTTATTTTGCGGCGTCGGTTTTTCAATCACCTACTCTGCAACCGACTTGTAACATCTTTAGCTATATTGGCCAACCTTTTGGTTATCTAGTAGAGCCCCGTTTAGCGCTAAACCCCAAAGCCACTAATGGTTCTGATGTTACAAATTACCAGTTTGGTGACTTTTGGCGTTATGACAGTGATTGGCCTGCGCGTGTATACAGTGATAGCAATAGCAGTGAGTCGATTAGTTTTGAACAAGGTGTAGCAAATGTCGACAGATTTACAGACCCTAACAACGCAACAGTAGTGCAACTAAATAATGAACAGATCACATACACCAAAGCCGTGAGCCCAATTAATTTTTTCGCAGCAAGTCTTCAGCTCACTTTGGGTGCGAGCGATATCACCGATCAAGATAATGTTTGTTATAAAACAGTCGATTCGGACTCCATTAATGATTGTTTAGCTATTAGTTTTAACAGCGACAATACAATGCAGCTTTACTGGGGAAGATTGCTCCTCAATGATACCTACGGCTCTGAGCTTTCTGCGCTGAGGCAAAGGCTTGAACTGCAATATTACAACAGCAACCAGTTTGTCACTAATACAGTCGATTCTTGTACAAACTTTGGTCTCATTACCGACTTTTCTTTTAGTTCAAGTGATTACACAGTTGTTACCAGTGGTAGCCAGACGCCGCCTGAGGTTAATGCCTCCCTGACATCAGCCACCGCTAGCAGCGGCGAATCTTGGCTTGAGTTTAGTGCTCCAGGCTCTGGAAATATGGGGACCATTACTTCTTCTTTTGATATGCAAAGTAACGGAGTACCATGGCTTAGGGAAGATGTTGGTAATGACGGCAGTCTCGATGATGATAACTCGGTTTCTGGGCAGGTTCAGTTTGGTATTTACCGAGGTAGCGATCGAGTGATTTGGTGGAATGAACAAAACTAAGGTTTTACCGTGAACAAAAAATCATCGCAAGCGATAAACAAGCCTCATTCATTGCTTGATTTTTCGACTTTGGTTAGGAATCTGTTAGAAATTACACGTTTCACCCCATGTTTATAGCTCAATGCCTTGCTGATATGGCTAGGCATTGGTACATTTAGAGCAATTTTCTATCTTCTAATTCTTTCAGGACGAGCGAAGAGTATGTTCAAAAAACTTCGTGGCATATTTTCTAATGATTTATCTATCGATTTAGGTACTGCCAACACACTTATATACGTCAAAGGACAGGGTATTGTTCTTGATGAGCCTTCAGTCGTCGCTATCCGTCAAGACCGTAACAGAGCAGGTAAAAGTGTTGCTGCTGTGGGACACGGAGCGAAACAAATGTTAGGTCGTACTCCGGGGAATATTTCGGCGATTCGTCCAATGAAAGATGGCGTGATAGCTGACTTTTATGTCACAGAAAAAATGCTGCAGCATTTTATCAAACAAGTGCATGACAATAGTGTATTAAAACCTAGCCCGCGAGTTCTTGTTTGCGTGCCGTGTGGTTCTACCCAAGTTGAACGCCGCGCTATTCGTGAATCTGCACTTGGTGCGGGCGCTCGTGAGGTTTATCTTATTGATGAACCCATGGCGGCAGCAATTGGTGCGGGCTTGCGTGTTTCAGAGCCTACAGGTTCAATGGTGGTCGATATCGGCGGCGGTACAACAGAAGTAGCGGTTATTTCGTTAAATGGTGTAGTTTACTCATCGTCTGTGCGTATTGGCGGTGACCGCTTCGATGAAGCCATCATTAATTATGTTCGTCGTAACTATGGCAGCTTAATTGGTGAGGCGACGGCAGAGAAGATTAAGCACGAGATTGGTTCTGCGTACCCAGGTGACGAAGTAGAAGAAATTGAAGTTCGTGGCCGCAATTTAGCGGAAGGTGTACCACGAAGCTTTAGTTTAAACTCCAATGAAATCCTCGAAGCATTGCAAGAACCTTTGACAGGAATTGTTTCTGCAGTGATGGTTGCGCTTGAACAGTGTCCACCTGAACTTGCGTCAGATATTTCAGAAAACGGAATGGTTCTCACCGGTGGCGGTGCTTTATTGAAAGATCTTGATCGCCTTCTGACTGAGGAAACAGGTATTCCAGTAGTAATTGCAGAAGATCCGTTGACCTGTGTTGCACGTGGTGGTGGTAAAGCTTTAGAAATGATCGATATGCATGGTGGCGATCTTTTTAGTGAAGAATAATCAAATTGGCCTAGTTCAACTTAGGGCCTTTTTGAGTATATAAGGAACTCATATTCAATGAAGCCTATTTTTGGCCGAGGACCTTCACTTCAGTTACGGTTGTTTTTTGCGGTCATTATGTCAGCCAGCCTTATGCTGGCTGACAGTCGTTTAGGCGCATTTACCCAAGTACGTTACCTGCTTAATAGTATGGTAGCGCCAATTCAATACTTGGCAGATGTCCCTCGCATTATGTTCGATGATGCTTACGAGCGGTTTAATATTCGTCAAGACTTTATGGAAAGCAATTACAAGCTTAAACGTGAAATCTTGCGTCTTAAAAACGATATGTTACTGCTCGATCAATACCGAGAAGAAAATCAGCGTTTACGTAAACTATTAGGTTCTTCATTTGTACGCGGCGAACGTAAAGTTGTGACTGAGGTTATGGCGGTAGATACGTCTCCTTATCGCCAGCAAGTCGTAATTGATAAAGGTAAGATAGATGGTGTTTACGTGGGGCAACCTGTTGCCAATGAGAAAGGTATTGTTGGCCAAGTGACTTTTGTATCAGCGCATAATAGTCGGGTGCTTCTTCTTGCCGACAGTCAAAGTGCGATTCCAGTTCAGGTGATACGAAATGATATTCGTGTTATTGCCTCAGGCAATGGTTCAATTGACCGAATTAACTTGGATCATATTCCGATTAGTCTGGATATTGAAGAGGGCGATTTACTGGTCACATCCGGTCTTGGCGGTGTGTACCCAGAAGGTTACCCAGTAGCACATGTTGCTGATGTTATGCGTGATACTGCACGTGAGTTTGCGGCGATTGAGGCTGAGCCTGTCGTCGACTTTGAACGTTTACGCTACTTACTGCTCATTTGGCCTAACGATTCTAGACAAAATAAAATTCAGCAGGCATTGCCGAAAAATAAGCAAGAGGTAACGGCTGGTGGCGAATAGTGTTTTGAAAGGCAAGATGGTTATTGCCTTGTCATTTTTAATTGCCTTAACACTACAGACCATTCCATGGCCGGGTGTTTTGGACTTATTACGCCCTTCTTGGCTGCTTTTGGTTACCTGTTATTGGGTACTCGCTTTACCACATAGAGTCAATGTCGGTACGGCCTTGATATTGGGGCTGCTATGGGATCTTTTGCTTGGCTCAACTCTCGGTATTCGTGGCATGATGATGTCAATTGTCATTTACCTAGTTGCGCTAAACTTCTTATTGTTAAGGAATATGGCGCTTTGGCAACAAGCCATCTTGATTGGTTTGCTTTCCATGATATTGGATGTGCTGATATTTTCCGGCGAATACTTAGTGCAAGATATTGCTTTCAACCCTCTATTGTTGTGGAGTGGCTTGATTAACACTATTCTCTGGCCGTGGTTGTTTTTATTGATGCGCAGAGTCAGAAGACATTGGCATGTGAGGTAGAAAGTGGAAAAGAAATTGGTGTTGGCATCAGGCTCTCCGCGGCGTAAGGAACTGCTTTCGCAACTTGGGTATCAATTTAGCGTTATTCGAACCGATGTTGAGGAATATCAGCACCGAGTTGAAACGCCGTTTCAATACGTTGAGCGCCTTTCTCAAGATAAAGCTCTGGCGGGTTTAGAGCAGGAAAATGAAGCAATTGTTATTGGTTCAGACACTATTGTGGTTTGTGATAATGCTGTACTGGAAAAGCCCAACAACTTGGAACACGCTAAACAAATGCTGATGTTATTGTCTAACCGATCTCATCAAGTGATGACCGCCGTGACCATAGCAAGTAAAGAACAACAACAAACTGTAGTAGTGACTACAGATGTTTGGTTCAAGCCAGTGTCAGAACAAGAAATAGAACAATATTGGCATACTGGTGAACCATGCGATAAAGCTGGTAGTTATGGAATCCAGGGAATTGGAGGACGTTTTGTAACGCGTATTGAAGGTAGTTATCATGCTGTGGTAGGTCTGCCATTATTCGAAACCGACCAGCTCTTGCTCAAATTCTTATAGCTTTAAAATATTGAGGTGCACCCATGAGTGTAGAGTTGTTAATCAATGTGACCCCTAGTGAAACTCGAGTGGCCATGATTGAAGGGGGAACTCTTCAAGAAATTCATGTTGAACGTGAAGCAAAACGAGGCATTGTTGGTAATATCTATAAGGGCAAAGTCAGTCGTGTATTACCCGGTATGCAAGCTGCTTTTATCGACATTGGCCTTGATAAAGCGGCTTTTCTTCATGCCTCTGACATTGTTCCTCATACAGAGTGTGTGGCCGAAAATGAGAAGCAGCAATTTCAGGTTCGTGATATTTCTGAACTGGTCCGTCAGGGCCAAGATATTGTTGTTCAAGTCGTCAAAGACCCCCTTGGTACTAAAGGCGCGCGCCTGACTACCGATATCACTATTCCTTCTCGCTATTTAGTTTTTATGCCGGGTGCTAGTCATGTTGGTGTTTCCCAACGCATTGAGAGTGAACAAGAGCGTAATCGACTTAAAAAAGTGGTTGGTTGTTACTGCGATGAAGAGGGAGGCTTTATTATCCGTACGGCCGCGGAAGGGGCTGATGATAAAGAGCTATCTCAAGATGCAGCTTTTCTAAAGCGCCTATGGTCTAAGGTGAATGAGCGGCGTACTAAGTACAAAACGCGCTCTACACTTTATGCTGAGTTAGGGCTTTCACAGCGAATCTTACGAGATTTTGTCGGTACAGAGTTAACCAAAATAATGGTTGATTCTCGATTGGAAACCGAAAATCTTAAAGAATTCACTTCAGAGTATGTTCCCGAACTTACCAGTAAGCTTGAATTGTATACTGGTGATAAGCCTATCTTTGATATGTACGACACTGAAAATGAGGTTCAACGTTCTTTGGACCGAAAAGTGGAGTTAAAGTCGGGAGGTTATCTCATCATAGATCAAACAGAAGCAATGACGACGGTTGATATTAATACTGGTGCTTTTGTTGGTCGTCGTAATCTGGAAGAAACTATATTTAATACTAATATAGAAGCCACTCAGGCGATAGCTCGTCAATTACGATTACGTAATCTAGGTGGAATCATCATTATCGATTTTATTGATATGATGTCTGAGGCTCACCGTAAGCGAGTACTCACCTCTCTTGATGCTGCCTTAAGTAAAGATAGAGTGAAAACCAGTATCAATGGTTTTACTCAACTCGGTTTAGTTGAAATGACGCGCAAGCGAACCCGAGAAAGTATTGAGCATGTTTTATGTTCTACGTGCCCAACTTGTGAAGGTCGAGGTAGTGTCAAAACTGTAGATACCGTTTGTTATGAAATTTTACGCGAGGTCACTCGAGTAAATCGAGCATATGATGCGGATAAATTTGTCGTTTATGCATCTCCAGCGGTGGCAGAAAATCTGCATGGAGAAGAATCGCACGCGTTGGCTGAGTTGGAAGTTTTTATTGGTAAACAGGTTAAAGTGCAAGCTGAGCCTCTATACGTACAAGAGCAATTTGACGTTGTTATGATGTAGGCTGTTTGTGAATAAATTATCGACGCAACATATTTTTCGTGGACTGATCTGGTTGTTGGTAGTGTTTCTTGTCGCCTTAGCTGTGATGGTGACTACTCTAAGGATCGCTTTACCTAAGCTTAATCATTTCAAAAGTGAAATCCAACTCTGGGTTAATAAAGGGTCAGAGCTGGATTTTGAAATTGATCAAATCAGTGGTTTTTGGCGTAATACTCATCCTTCCATATCACTAAAAAATGTTCGGGCGAATACTCCTGAAGCCAGTGGAATTCACTTTTCGGTACAAACGGTTGAAATTGAGTTTGACCTTATTCAGTCACTGCTAGATATGAGGCCTGTAGTGGCTGATTTGAGCATGTATAACCTCAATCTGGACCTGAGCTCAATAGCATGGGCTCAGTCCGGAGGTAAAAAGGTCTTGCAGCCAAAAACAGAACAGCAGAATGTTGTTCAGAAGTTAGATCAATTATTATTGCGCCAATTAGACAGTTTCTTACTGCAAAACTCAAAAATTCGTCTTCAAGGTATTGATGGCTCTATTCGAGAGCTAGATATCAGTCAGCTGTTTTGGCAGAACAAAGGGCGACGTCACATCGCTGACGGTGAGGTGAGTATTGCAGATACCAACCTAAACTCTGCTCAGGTCAAGGCTGATTTTGTTGACCATGGTTCTTTAGCGGAGGTCAGTGGTGAGTTTTACTTAGCCGTCGATAATATTTTGATTACACCTTGGCTGACTCAGTATCTTCAAACAGAGACAGGGATCAAGAAAGGTCAAGTCAGTCTCAATAGCTGGATTGCTCTTGACCACAATCAGCCGATTAGTGCCTATGTTGAGTTAGAGCCTTCGGAGCTAATTTGGAAAGAAGGTCAGCAGCATGAGTTGATGATCGAATCTGGTATCTTACAGTTAGAGCCGACTGATAATGGTTGGCAAGTTAATGCTCACTCAGTTAAATTGCGAACTGATCATGAGCCTTGGCCGGAGCTTGATATTGCGTTTAAGTGGCAACCTGAATATTGGCTTCTTAACGTATCACAACTAGATCTGAAAGCAGTTTCTCCCTTAGTCAAATTGTTCCCACACTCTGCGCAAGCATCACAATTACTTGAAACATTAAAGCTTGATGGCACAGTTGAAGATGTTCGAGTATCAATGGATGGGGAAGATATTGATTCTCTCAAATATTCATTGCAACTCATCGATGGTGAGATGGAGCAATGGGATCTACTACCGGGCGTTAAGCACTTATCAGCGAATATTTCTGGTGACCGTTATCAGGCTAAATCAAGAGTAAGTCTTATCGACGATATTTTACCCTATGGTGACGTTTTTCAGGCGCCGCTTAATATTAAACAAGGTCAATTAGACATTGTTTGGCAAAGTGATAGTAATGGTTGGACTTTGTGGGCTGACAAAGTCACGGTGGCAACGCCTGATCTTCAAGTCTTAGGGGAGTTTCGCCTAGATTTTCCTAACAATGAAAGTCCATTTTTGTCCTTTTATGCTGAGGCCGATCTCTACAATGCAGGAGAAATATGGCGTTATTTACCTGCATTGGCTTTAGGGCGAGATTTAACCGATTACTTATCGAGTGGAATTCAAGCTGGTAAAGTTAAAACGGCAAAGTTGCTATGGTACGGTGAATTAGGAGATTTTCCATACAATAATAACGAAGGGGTATTTCAGGCGTGGGTTGGACTAAAGGACGCCAAGTTTAGTTTTGATACGGCTTGGCCGACAATTACTGACTTACAGCTAGATCTGCTGTTTCAAAATGATGAGTTATACCTTGACTCTCATGGCGCGACGTTAACTGATATAAAAGCAACCCGTATAACTGGTCAAATACCACGACTTGGACCTGGCGGGCATATTGAAATCGAAGCAAGTGCAGCTGCAGAAGGTAACTCAGTTAGAGATTATATGATGGCTTCGCCACTTGTTGACTCGGTTGGAGCCGCTTTAACTGCAGTGCAAGTTAAAGGGGAGGTTAAGTCAAATTTTAAGCTTAATATTCCTTTTGATTCTGAAGCTGAAGTTCGCGCTTGGGGCGATGCCGTTTTGGATAATGCTCAAGTTACTATAAAAACCCCAGAAATGAACTTAGAGCATGTGTCCGGGCGGATTGAATTTGATAATGACGTCGTACGCGCTGCTGGGTTAACTGGCAAACTTCTTAAGCAGTCAATTGCACTTGATTTTAGAGGTGAAAATGCAGAGCAGGGATACGATGTAAACATTGATGTGATAGGTGACTGGGAACTCAAACCTTTGACGCCATATCTGGGTAAACGATGGACAAATCCAGTTAATGGGCACGCACCTTGGCAAATGGGTATCGCTATTCAACTTAACGATGTTGGCTTTTCTTATCAAATTGATATTAGTGCTGATCTTAAGATGGTAAGCAGTAACTATCCTTATCCTCTTAATAAAACACTTGAACAGCCTTGGAAGGCTCGAATGCAAGCGTCAGGAAATCAAGAAAGTATTAGTGCTCGTTTACAACTCCCAAATCTTAAATATCAAACGGAGATTGATATTCGTTCTGAGACACCAGTGCTAAAAGCTACTAATCTTATTTTGGGTAAAGGTAGCTTTAAAATTAGCCCAATCTCAGGCCATCAGGCACAGGTTCGCATTGATAAACTTAATCTAGATAAATGGGCAGATTTGATCTCTAACCCTAGTAATGATGACAAAGCTGCACTAGATGATATGAATACGCCTCAAATCCCTATGCCTAATCGCATCGATTTAAATGTTGAAGAGCTGACATTGGGTAGTATCTGGTGGAATGACGTTGATTTCAGAGCTAAACGTAAGAGTTTGGGGTGGCATATGAGTTTAGAAAGCCAAGAAGCATCAGGAGAAGCAAACTACCTTGAACCCTATGATCTTTCTGTTTCACTAGACAGGCTACATGTCTATGTCCCAGCTTTGGATAAGGAATATAAAGAAACGACATTGTTTAAAGCAGGTAGAGACCAAAAGGAACTGATTAGTGATTTTGAACGTTCGTTTCATAAGTACATTCCAAACATAACTCTAGCAATCGATGATTTTTGGTTGCAAGGATATAAGGTCGGTAAAGTACTCTTAGATTTAGAACGCCACGGAGAAGCTCTTGAATGGAAAAAGCTTAATTTAGAAAGTGGTAGCAGCAAGGTCGATATGAGCGGCTCTTGGCGCCTTGACCAGCAGCAGAGCCATACTCAGTTCAATATTACTATGTCTGGTGAGAATAATAGTGATGTTATGGAGCGCTTTGGTATTACATCAGGAATTCAACAGGCGCCATTTGATCTTGATTCCCAAGTGGAATGGGATGGTTCTCCATGGTCAATGAAAGTCAATACTTTGGAAGGGCATGTGGCTATGAAGCTTGGCAAAGGTCAAGTTACTGGAGCGAGTGGCGCAGCAAGACTCTTGGGATTGTTTAGCCTAGATTCGATTATTCGTAAAATGCAGCTTGATTTTAGTGATGTATTTGATGGTGGTATGGCTTTTAACTCTATCACTGGTAGTGGTGATATCAAGAATGGTATTTTCCTGACAAATGATATCAAAATGGATGCCTTAGCTGGTGAGATGGCAATTAAAGGGCTCGCTAATTTAAACTCAAAGACAGTCGATGCTGAAGTTAACTTTGTACCAGATATTACATCGGGAATTCCTGTTCTTACAGCATTTGCGGTCACACCGACAACCGCTTTATATGTGTTAGCGATAACAACAGTAATTTCTCCTGTGGTTGAGGTGTTTACTCAAGTCAACTACCAAGTTAAGGGGCCTCTTGATAATCCAGAGGTGAAAGAGCTATCACGCAGTAAAGGGGAATTTGAGTTGCCTGAGACTCTCCGTGAGACAATTAAATAGGGAATATAAATGATGCCCAAAATAGGAATCATTCAGATGACTTCTGGGCCAGATCTTCAATCTAATCTGGCTTATATCAAGCATCAGGTCAGATTGTTAGCCAAACAAGGGACTGAGCTCGTAGTGACTCCGGAAAATAGTTTAGTTTTTGGTTGTCGTGAAAACTACCACCAAGTTGCTGAACCTTTGGGGGAAGGACAAACTCACACTCAATTAGCGAGTATTGCAAAGGCCGGAGGAGTCTATCTTGTTGTTGGTAGTATACCAATTAGACGAGCTGAAGGAGTGACGACGACATCACTGGTATACGATCCGAAAGGTCAGTTGATAGCACATTATGATAAGCTACATATGTTTGATGTGGATGTGGAAGATGCTCATCAACGCTACCGTGAATCGGAAATATTCACGCCCGGGAACCAAATTGTCACCGTCGATACACCAATTGCGCACCTTGGCCTCACGATATGTTATGACGTGCGTTTCCCGCACTTGTATAGTGAACTCGTGCAGCGAGGTTCGAATGTGTTGCTTGTCCCGGCAGCATTTACAGCAGTAACAGGTGCGGCTCATTGGGAACCATTATTACGAGCTCGTGCTATCGAAACTCAAAGCTGGGTGGTCGCTGCAAATCAGACTGGTATTCACCCGTGTGGTCGCGAGACTTGGGGGCACTCAATGGTAGTGTCTCCTTGGGGCGAGGTGGTTGCCGGTTTAAATAACCTCCCAGGCAATCTGGTTACCACTTTAGATTTAGATAGCGTTGATGTAGTTCGAGCGGCAATGCCCACTCTCAAGCACATCCGCTTTCAAACTCAATTAAACGTTTAAGAGCTATATATGACAATAAACCAAGTAGAAGATGTATTGCTAAATTCTGCAAACCTAACTGAGCAGGATATCGAGCAGACTTTAGCCAGTATAGCCACCCGTCAGATTGATTATGCTGATATCTATTTTCAGTCGAGTTGGCACGAGTCTTTAGTTCTCGAAGACAGCATTATTAAAGATGGGTCTTTTAACATCGATCGCGGGGTTGGTGTGAGAGTTGTTGCTGGTGAAAAAACAGGTTTTGCCTATTCAGATCAAATTCAATTAGATGCTCTTAAGCAAAGTGCTCATGCTGCTCGTGGTATCGCTCAGCAAGGTCAGAGCGCTCATGTAAAAGCGTTTAAGCGTACTGATAACCAACAGGTTTATAGTGCAGTTAATCCACTAGAAAGTTGGCAAAAGCAGCAAAAAACTCAGCTATTGAAAGAGTTAGACGCATATATTAGAACTAAAGAGCCTTTAATCAAAGAAGTGTCGATAAGTCTGAGTGGTGTGCACGAACAGATACTTGTCGCAGCAACTGATGGCACCTACGCGGGTGATATTCGCCCACTCGTTCGCTTGTCAATTAGTGTACTTGCACAGCGAGGTGATCGTCGTGAACGTGGTAGTGCTGGTGGTGGTGGTCGCTTTAACTATGATTTCTTCCTTGGAGAAGAGCAAGGTAGCAAAGTTGCTTATCAATATGCTGATGAAGCGATACGAACGGCTTTAGTTAATTTAGAGGCAGATGCGGCCCCTGCGGGTGCTATGCCGGTTGTCTTAGGTTCTGGTTGGCCTGGCGTTTTATTGCATGAAGCGATTGGCCATGGGTTAGAAGGCGACTTTAATCGTAAAGAATCATCGGTATTTAGCGGAAAAGTTGGTGATAAAGTTACCTCTGAGTTATGCACCATAGTCGATGATGGAACGCTTAAGAATTTACGTGGCTCACTCAATATTGATGATGAGGGAGTTGTGGGCCAGTACAACACTTTAATTGAAAATGGTGTACTTAAAGGGTATATGCAAGACAAGCATAATGCGCGTTTGATGGGTGTTGAGCCTACAGGCAATGGACGCCGTGAGTCGTATGCACACTTGCCGATGCCTCGCATGACCAATACCTATATGTTACCTGGGGAGCATAGTCCCGAAGAAATCATCTCGACGGTAGAAAAAGGTCTCTATGCGCCAAATTTTGGTGGCGGCCAAGTCGATATTACCTCTGGTAAGTTTGTATTTTCCACATCAGAAGCTTACCTAATTGAAAATGGAAAAGTCACGCGGCCAGTCAAAGGAGCTACCTTGATAGGCTCGGGCATTGAAGCGATGCAGCAGGTATCTATGATAGGTAATGACCTTAGTATTGACCGTGGTGTTGGTATATGCGGTAAGGCGGGTCAAAGTGTACCAGTTGGAGTAGGGCAGCCTACGTTAAAGCTCGATTCACTGACTGTCGGTGGTACCGATTAAGCGTGCCTCAAAGGATTGGTACATATTGCCAATCCTCTTCAATCTAGATACTAAAAAGCCTCATCATTTGATGAGGCTTTTTAAAAGTGGCTCCCCCTGCGGGACTCGAACCTGCGACATACGGATTAACAGTCCGCCGTTCTACCAACTGAACTAAGGGGGAATAATATGGTGCCGACTACCGGAATCGAACTGGTGACCTACTGATTACAAGTCAGTTGCTCTACCTACTGAGCTAAGTCGGCATCTTGATCAGCAGACGTTACCTACTGATTTAAAAGTGGCTCCCCCTGCGGGACTCGAACCTGCGACATACGGATTAACAGTCCGCCGTTCTACCAACTGAACTAAGGGGGAATAAATGGTGCCGACTACCGGAGTCGAACTGGTGACCTACTGATTACAAGTCAGTTGCTCTACCTACTGAGCTAAGTCGGCACACTTTATCTTTTATTGCTCGTGATCTTACACCAACAATGCATAAATTGTGGTGCCCGGAGGCGGAATCGAACCACCGACACGAGGATTTTCAATCCTCTGCTCTACCGACTGAGCTATCCGGGCAACGAGATGTATTAAACGGTTTTTCGTCTTTGAGGTCAATATTAAAATGCAAAAAAAATATTGTTTGCTGTTTTTCTATACTTAATGGGCTGTTTTTACTCATTTAGGGCTAGAAGTGTATAGGCTGTAATAGAAGTTAACTTTAAAACTGCAGGAAATAATAGAACAATATAGCGAAGAAGCGCTCATTTGAACTTGAGTTTCTTCGTTCTGATTAAGAAATAGGTTATGGAAACGTTTTTCACTCAGTATCAAGAAGTTTGAAACAAGCTACAGCTTTGCAATGGTGGTGTAAAAAAAAACCTCATCTATCGATGAGGTTTTTCTAAAAGTGGCTCCCCCTGCGGGACTCGAACCTGCGACATACGGATTAACAGTCCGCCGTTCTACCAACTGAACTAAGGGGGAATTATTTGTGTTACCAAAGGTAAAGCACCAAATAATGGTGCCTCGAGGCGGAATCGAACCACCGACACGAGGATTTTCAATCCTCTGCTCTACCGACTGAGCTATCGAGGCAAATAAATGGTGCCGACTACCGGAGTCGAACTGGTGACCTACTGATTACAAGTCAGTTGCTCTACCTACTGAGCTAAGTCGGCACGTTTTTACCTGTTGTTGTTCGTGATTTCACACCAACAACGAATATATTGTGGTGCCCGGAGGCGGAATCGAACCACCGACACGAGGATTTTCAATCCTCTGCTCTACCGACTGAGCTATCCGGGCAACGGAGCGCTATTAAACGGATTTTCCACCGTAACGTCAACTTGTTTTTAGAAAAAAATGTAAAAAACGAGTTGAGTGCCGATAATTTAGACACTTTGCGCTTTTAAGGCTTGCCAGTGTTAAAATTCTTTTTGTATTTTGTGACTTTTTCCAAGTATCTGCGTGCTTCTGCATTTGGGTGTTTCTTCGTCAAAGCCCAATAGACTTGATTGGGTTGTAATGAGTTGAGATCGCGCATTGCCCGTTTTCTGTCATTGCGATTAAAAGTATTTAATACACCTCCAGTTCCTCCGTTGTAGGCAGAAATCATACTGTATTCTAGAGATACGGGGTTTTGTACATCTTTGAGGTAACGATTTTTTAGAATGTAGAAGTAGGCCGTGCCGGTGTCTATGTTCTTTTCTGGGTTGAATAGATATTCAGGAGAGGGTTGCCCTGACGTTTTCTTAACCAGTTTAAAGACATCGCGCCCTGCAGTTTTCGGGACGACTTGCATTAATCCATATGCATTAGCCCAACTAACTGCATAAGGATTAAAACTGCTTTCGGTTTTGATAATGGCATAAATTAAATCTTCAGGAATGCCATAGCGATTCGAAGCACGTTGAACTATATCAGCATATTTGTAGCTGCGAATTTCCACTTGGTCTTCAACCATTGGAATTTCAACATAGTAAGCTTTTTTGAAGTCGACATCTTTAACTTTGAGTTTGTTGGCAATCAGATAGTCAGCAAATCGATTAGCGCGCCATGACCATTGAATTGGTTTATTGTCTTGATCGACTACTTGGCGGTATAAAAATGGTTGCCCTTCAAGCTTAATACCTTTGGAAGAAAATAAATCTACATTGGCTGGATCATCCGGGGTAAGTAGGGTGGTGATAATCGCATTCCTGAGGTGCCCTTTGGGGTCGGTTGGTGATACGGTTTCTATTACGATTGTGCCTTTGTCAAAATTGACTTCTGAGCGACTGAGATAGTTATCGATATATTTTACGTAGTTACTTTTACCTGCAAATTTAATTTCCTTTTGACCCCATCGTTTTTTGATGTTGCCTGAAAAGCTACTGATTAAAGCATCTAAAGCGGTTGTGTCTTTTTGAAATTGGCCCGGTAATTCGGCCAAGTTTTTCACAAAGCGGTTTGTTGGTTCATAGTTAACATCGTAGATGTTCTCAATAAATTCACGGCTACATCCAGCAAGTACTATGGCCAGTAAAAAGTAAACTAACTTTTTCATATATATCCTAAAAAATGACATCAAGGCGAAGTATTGATGTCATTTTTATCTCAAATCTAAAGGGTGCACTCTAGTCACTAGGTGGAGTATAGCCTTCAATATGGACATCTTTTCCTTCGAACAAGAAATTGGTCATTTCTGTTTCGATTAATTTTCTGTGTTCAGAGTCCATCATATTAAGTTTTTTTTCATTGATGAGCATAGTCTGTTTGTGTTGCCATTCAGCCCATGCTTGCTTAGAAATATTATCAAAAATACGTTTGCCAAGCTCTCCAGGATAAAGCTGAAAGTCTAGTCCTTCTGCGTCTTTTTTTAGTCGAGCACAAAATATGGTGCGGCTCATAATGATTCCTTTGAGTAGTTTAATTTTGAAGTTCGGCAGGCAAGCTATCCAATAGTTGTTTTACAGGAGCGGCTAAGCCTACCTCTTCAGGTTGTAATAAGTTATACCAAAGACCGTTATTTCCTTCCATCACGATGTTAGGTTGCTTTGATAGGTTTACCAAAATTGGAGTGATGTCGAGGTGATAATGGCTAAAGGTATGGCGAAAAGCGATCATTTGTTCATGGCGTTCAATATTACTATCGCTTACACCACGTACAGTTAGATGATGACTAAATTCTGATTGAGTATGTTCTGGAAAACAAAACAATCCACCCCATATGCCAGATGATGGACGCCGTTCTAACCATACTTGGCCTTGGTAATATAATATAATGAACCAAGTTGCTTTTATTGGTTTCTCTTTTTTAGGTTTTTTACCAGGATAATCAAGTATGTTGCCCTGCTTATGTGCCAAGCAAAATGTTAATACTGGGCATAAGGAACATTTAGGCTTACTGCGTGTGCAAACCATGGCCCCCATATCCATCATTGCTTGATTGTATTTGTCGGTATCAATATGCGGCGTATGGTGTTGTGCATGTTGCCAAAGTTGATTTTCTACTTGCTTTTTCCCCGGCCAGCCTTCGACCGCAAAATTGCGGGCCAATGTGCGTTTTACATTGCCATCCAGTATGGCGTGAGGTTGTTTATGAACAGACGATAATATAGCTGCTGCAGTAGAGCGGCCAATTCCCGGTAGTGCATTCATCTCTTCGATGTTAAGAGGAAACTCACCTTGGTATTTGCTGGCAACAATTTTAGCTGCTTGGTGTAAGTTTCTTGCTCGGGCATAATAACCAAGACCTGTCCACAGGTGCAGAACTTCATCCTGTGCAGCATTAGCGAGCTCTATGACATTCGGAAAACGTTCTAAAAAACGCTGGTAATATGGAATAACGGTGGTTACCTGAGTTTGTTGAAGCATAATTTCAGATAGCCATACGCTATAAGCAGTTTTGTTTTGTTGCCATGGTAAGTTTTTTCTTCCATAGCTTTCGTACCAAGTTAGGATTGCATTAGCAAAAGGAGTCACGACTTGCTCAATATTATTGTGTAATTAGGTAAAATTGCATCACAGATTATAGGTAAAGTTCAACCGATAAAGAGTAAGGGTTTATTCTATGTCGAATACATTAAAAAACTTGCACCAGTGTCGATTCTTTGGATAATCACAATCCCTTTAGGTCGAGAGCAATTTTTAAACAGGCAAAATCATGAGTGAAGTGACCACTAACGAATACAATCAAGACGGTAAGTTGATACGCAAAGTACGCAGCTTTGTACGCCGTGAAGGTCGATTAACCAAAGGTCAAGAAAACGCAATGAATGAATGTTGGCCTACTATGGGGATTGACTATCAGTCACAATTTCTTAATTGGAAAGATGTATTTGGTAATGACAACCCGGTAGTTCTGGAAGTCGGTTTTGGTATGGGTGCATCTTTGGTTGAGATGGCAAAGAACACACCAGAAAAAAACTTCTTGGGTATTGAAGTGCATAGCCCTGGAGTTGGCGCATGCCTTGCCGATGCAAGTGCGGCAGGTATTACCAATCTAAGAGTTATGTGTCATGATGCTGTAGAAGTATTTGCTAACATGATTCCAGATAGTAGCCTTGCGACATTGCAGCTATTCTTTCCGGATCCGTGGCATAAAAAACGTCATCACAAGCGGCGTATTGTTCAACTAGACTTTGCTGAGATGGTTCGTCAGAAGTTGATTATAGATGACGGTATCTTCCATATGGCGACAGATTGGGAAAATTATGCCCAGCATATGATTGAAGTGATGAATCAAGCGCACGGATATGAGAATATCGCTGAGGGCGGTGATTTTGTTTCTCGCCCTGAAGATCGTCCTCTAACCAAGTTTGAAGCTCGTGGTCATCGTCTTGGTCATGGAGTATGGGACATTAAATTCAAACGTGTTAGCTAAATCGCCGGCAAATTAATGCGAATGAGGAAGCCAACATCACATTGTTGGCTTTTTTTACCCTACAAGAAAAATAATAAGCCTTTACAAAATAGGTAAGCAATGAAACCAACAAAAGAGATATTAGCCGATGTTTTACAAGAGGTTCGGCCGTTAATTGGCCAAGGGAAGGTGGCTGATTATATCCCTGCACTGGCTAAAATACCTGCGAGAAAGCTGGCAATTGCTGTTTTTACCAATCAAGGTGAAGTGATTAAAGCAGGAGATGCTGATGAAGCTTTTTCCATCCAGTCTATATCCAAAGCACTAAGCCTAACTTTAGCGATGGGGATGTATACGCCAGACGAAATATGGGCTCGTGTGGGTAAAGAGCCCTCTGGACAAGCCTTTAATTCCCTTATTCAGCTCGAGATGGAACAAGGTATTCCCCGCAACCCTTTTATCAACGCTGGAGCGATTATTGTTGCTGACTTACTGCAAAGCCGATTATCAGCCCCTAGGCAGCGCTTACTGGAATTCGTTCGTCAGCTATCGGGTGATACCCATATATGCTATGACAAAATTGTAGCAGCGTCAGAAATGATGCACAGTGACCGTAATGCGGCTATTGCCTATTTAATGCGGTCTCTTGGCAATTTCGATAATGATGTTATTCCAGTATTGAACAACTATTTTCACGCTTGTGCACTCAAAATGAGTTGTGTGGATTTGGCTAAAACCTTTAGTTACCTTGCCAACAAAGGTACCTCAGTTCAAACAGGTAAACTTGTTGTAACGCCAACTCAAACTAAGCAGCTTAATGCATTGCTTGTCACATGTGGACTCTACGATGGAGCAGGAGAATTTGCCTATCGAGTTGGAATGCCAGGTAAATCTGGAGTGGGTGGTGGCATCATTGCTATTGTGCCCGGAGAGATGACAATTGCTGTTTGGTCTCCTGAGCTAGACCCTTCTGGGAACTCTTTAGCAGGAACGCGAGCTTTAGAGATTCTATCTGAGCGTATTGGTCGTTCGATTTTTTAGCGCTGAATCTTTGAGCCAATGAATATACAACTATCCCGCTTTATTACGGGATAGTTGTATTGAGACTCGCTTTAGTTTTTTGGCTGTATAGCGTCTAACTGACGAGTTTTCATTGCTCCTCCTAGTAATGCGATTTCAAGGCACATGGCCAGTATGACTTGAATTGCAATGATAGATAGGGAGAAGCTAAACCACACAGTACCGGCTACTCCAACCACCATATATAGGTTCGCAGCTAAAGCGGCTTTACCTATTGCATTGGTCGCATTTTTTAGCATTAGTAACCCCATCAAATAATGTTGAATCGCCATGAGCATAGGCATTGCAAACAATACTAACAACACTGAATGCATTGTATTTGCAAGCTGTGTATCGCCACTGACATACAGTAAAAGCAATGAACTGCCTAGTGGTGAAAAAGCCAGTAAACCAAGAATGAAACTGAATCCTATGCCAACCAGTAATGCAAATAGGCGTAAGTGGTCTCTTTCAACTGTATGTTCGCTATCAGGTAGAGCTTGTAGGTGACGAATGACAAGTTGTTGAAGCATACGCACCCCATTACTAATACTGATCACTAACACCCAAACGGCCGCCCATGCTGCAAGTTGTTGTTCTCCCAAGAAAGTAATTAAAATAGGTAGCATCAGGCGTGCTCCCCATAATGTGATCATCGACTGTGCTAATGGCCAGTAGTAGCGTCCCATAGATATCATATCAATAGGTAAATCATTCAGTGCTTTTGATTCAAAGGCCTTTATACGTTTCACGCGCCAACGGACATAGACCAGCTCTGCTAATACACCGCATAATAATGCTCCTGCGACAATGAGTGGACCTGAATTGGTTATGAGTGATAGGGGAAAGGCGATACACATTAACACCAAGCACCGTAAAATGGCTCCTTTGGCTATTTGTGTCGATTGCCCTGCGTATATCATTTGTCCTTGCCAGTAGCGACGTAACGCAATCATTAAGGGCCAAGGACAGAGTAGTAAAACCATCAATGAAGCTTGCTTCCAAATTTCAGATTGAATGGAAACGAGGCTACTAATCTCTGGAAGTAGCGCCAGTGCGGACATGCTTATCGTCAGGGTAGTACCTAATGTCACCACAAAGATAAACAAAACTTCGCGACTTTTCTTTGCTACTGACATCATATTAGAGACGGGCAGAACAGAAATGATCGGGCTCTCAAAAAATACAGCAATTGCTTTACCTAGTGCGAATGCCGCTAGATTTAGAGTGCTATTTGGTAGTGATGCTAGAACAAAAATGATAATAGGATCGCCGAGTGCCATTACCATGTCACTTAAGGACATTGGCGCGAATTCTTTAAGATAACGTCGATTATGAGATTGCATCAATAACACCCTCCCCATGCATATGCGGTTCATATACTGGATCTAACTGTTTAATATGAGTATCCAGTTCTCGGTCGTTATATAAAGAAATCTTTGAATGGGCTAACCAGTCTGGGTTGTAGACAGTATCTAGATAGCGATCGGCTCTGTCTGGATTGATCAGTATGATTTTTTCGTGTTGTACTTTTGCCCGTATTGCATAAGCAAGACCAGCGCTGACAATGGCACCAGTAGAAGCACCTAATAACAAGCCCTCTCTTTTTCCTAAATGATGGCACATAGAAAACGCCATCTGGTCAGTGACATTATAGGCGTAGTCAATATCGCTAGGTTGAAAGGCTGGTGGTACAAAAGATAGTCCGAGTCCGGTCATTTTGTAAGGGTGCCTTGGTTTACCGAAGATCCCAGAACCTGCCACATCGACAGCAATAATTTTTGTTGTAGGACTGTGGCTTCGAAAATACCGAGCGATCCCTGATAGTTGTCCTGCGGTGCTAATACCAATCACGATTGCATCGGGTAATTTGGGGAAAGCGTTGGCAATCTCAAACGCAGTGTAATAATAGTGCGCAAGAGGGTTATCAGGGTTAAGGTGCTGACAGGGATAAAAAGAATTTGGCATTGTATCAGCAAGCTTTTTCGCATGTGCCATGCGCGCTTTTTGCATCGACCCTGCGCTATCTGCCAAGCTAAGGGGAACTTCTTCGAGAGCGGCGCCATAAGCATTAAGCATTTTTATGACTGGAGGAGGTGTTTTTGCGTCAATGACGATGATGACTTGGTATCCTTTGGATGCACCAATACTCGCAAGTGACATTCCAAAATTACCAGAGCTGGACTCAATAATGGTACCGCCCTGTTTTAACAGGCCTTGTTTCTCGGCTTGGTCGATTAGGAAAGCCGCGTTTTTATCTTTTATACTTCCGGTCGGGTTACATGAATCCATCTTTACGTAGAAACTATTATGTAAGCATAATGAGTGGATCCTATTCAGCTTTATATACGGCACATTACCGACAGCCTCCGATATAGAGTTGGCAACAAGCTTGTGACTATATTCATTTTGGGACTTTGTATTAGTCATATTCATAGTGAAGATCCTTCCAGAATGAATTTATTTGAATAGGAATTGGCAATGTTTTGTAAGATGTTCTCATCAGGTTTATGTCTAAAACATGTCGATTTAATTGGCATTTTTCTTCCAGATATACCCTCATCAATAACATGAGAGACGTCTGAATGTATGACTTTAATCGAAATGCAATCTTTAAAATCCGTAGGATTTTCTGGGGATGTATTTATTGTAGATATTTCATGAAGAGTTTGTAGTCTTTGATAAATAAGAGTGAAGTCATTGGTATTAAAGATGTTTTTCTCTTTATGCCGATAGCCCCACTCTTTTTCATTGAAAGTGATCTTGAAGTCGGCTTCATCCAGTTGACATGAAGTAAGCCAGTTTTTAGTTATGTTATCAATTGTACTCGTGATATTGGTTTTACTTTTTAAATGGCAATATATTTCGTTAAACTCAAACGATGCTTGAGAAGATGATATCAAAAATACAGGTAGGCTTAACTGGTACTGATTTTTCTTAATTACTTCATAGCGGTGATGGCCATCTGCAATTAAGAAGCTTGGTATTTTTTCTAAGGATTTTCTTATCGTTTCAGCTTGATAATAATTCTCTAACTTTGAAATGGTATGCTGCATTCCGTCATGACTTGGGAAAGATATTTTATTCTCTGCTTGAGAAAACCAGTTATTAATGATGTCTAAAGGAAAATTATTGCTATCAGTAATCCAAAAGCTAGGTGGGTAATTATTTGGTGATACGTTTTCTAATACCCTTACTCTTTTAGGGTTGGTTTTTTCATGGGGGATAATAGATCTTGTGAGTTCTGATTTGTGGTTATGGTTATACAATAATCCAGTAACCTGATGATGGGTTTTATTCCAATCACCTTCAATTCGATAAATGAAGTATGAGTTTAAATCTAACATAAATATTTCCTTTAACTGTTGTTATGCCTACGATATATCGCATTGTTTAACTGATTTATATTTTTAAAGTTAAAAGGAAATGGGTGGTCGGAAAAATGAATATAATGGTGATAGGTAAATATTTAAACTATCCAATATGAACAGTATTGATTTGAAGCCTATTGAAATTAAAAAAGTGTTTGTCGTTAAGTTTTGATTAGAGTGACAATGGTGAATATTGCACTTCTCCTCGTTATGGCTATCTACTGTATTGTTAATTCCTGAATCAGAATTGTCAGCGTCAACATGGAGGTGGTGTGTGGTATTATTTGAAATGTTTGAATTATCAACAATTAACTCAAATGTCGCAGATGAGATAGATATCGTCATGATAAATATGATTAGAAATATTTTTTGTGATATTTCATTCATCTAAAAACCACTTATTCATCTAAAAACCACTTATTCATCTAAAACCAATTAGTCGATAAACCTATCTTAGCTTTTATAAAGAGAAGTAAGTGTTTACGTCCCTCTAAATATATAATAATAAATATTATACGTTTGGACGTACGATTGAGAGAAAAGTTCCTAGATAAATTATACTTTGTACAAGTTAGAACTGTAAATTGAGACCCTTACTGTAGTTATCGGTCCAATAGATATTGCTTCTATCAATAGCTGACTTGGGTTATAGAAAGCGTTAGACAATGGCAGTAAGCCTAAAACACAACGAGTGATGTAGCTTAATTGTGTTTTGCTTTGATTTATTCAGAATCGACCATAAAAGCCTCTAGCAAGTCATTAAGAAAGAGTTTGCCTTTCTCTGTGACTTGCCAGTGTGTTTCACTTTCGTTGATGTAACCCATATTAATTGCCCAATCTATAGTGGTTTTTATGGTTTCAAAACCAAGGCCCGTGGTGTCGAGGAAGTCTTGTTTAGGGCAAGCTTCGATGAGACGAAAGCGATTCATAAAAAATTCAAACGGGCGATCTACTAGTGCAACCTCATCTTCGCTGTAAAGATAGGGTTTGACCATATTGTTGTAGGCTGCAAGATAGCCTTTAGGATGCTTTATCTTTGTCGTGCGTATTATCCGACCATCTGCAAAGCTGACTTTACCATGAGAACCGCAGCCAATCCCTAAGTAATCTCCAAAGCGCCAATAATTGAGGTTATGTTGGCATTGATGATTAGGCTTGCTGTAACCAGAGATTTCATACTGCACGTAACCGGCTTCGGTAAGCTTCTGGTGTCCTTGTTCAAAAATATCCCACAACGCATCGTCGTCAGGCAAGGCTGGGCGTTTGTAATGAAACAGTGTGTTGGGCTCAATGGTCAATTGATACCAAGACAAATGAGGAGGTGAGAGTTCAATCGCTTTTTCTAGGTCGTTTAAAGCTTGATTAACAGATTGATCAGGTAAACCGTGCATTAAGTCGAGATTAAAACTATTTAAGCCAATTTGATGAGCAAGATTTGCCGCATTGACGGCTTCCTTTTGGCCGTGAATCCTACCCAGCTTGATGAGCTTGGATTGCTCAAAGCTCTGTACACCAACTGATATACGCGTGATCCCCGCTTTTTGGTAACCTACAAAGCGCTCAGCTTCAATCGTGCCCGGATTGGCCTCCATGGTAATCTCAATCTCAGCTTTAAATGGAATTCTGGCTTCAATTCCTTGCAGTAAATCTGCTATTGCTTGGGCTGAAAATAAACTTGGGGTACCACCACCAATAAAAATCGAATGTAGAGGGCGCGAATAATTTTTTATCTGGTACCGCTCAATATCGGTATCTAAGTCTTGCAATAATCCCGCAATATACGCTTGCTCTGGGATCTCTGTTTTTAGGGCATGAGAGTTAAAGTCGCAATAGGGACACTTTTGTACGCACCACGGAATGTGTACATAAAGGCTTAGCGGAGGTGGTATTAATTGACTCATTTCAAACTGGGTTTACAGAGGTTGGAAAGATAATTGGCTAAAGAGCTTTTGCAGAGCTTTGCCGCGATGTGAGAGTTGTTTTTTACGCTGTGGTTCAAGTTCTGCTGAGGCGCAATTGTCTTCGGGGACAAAGAAAACAGGATCGTAGCCAAAACCATTTTGACCATGAGCATGGGTTAGGATTTTTCCTTCCCAAGTACCGTGACAAACAATTGGTGTAGGGTCGAACTCGTGACGCATCATAACTAACACGCAGTGAAACCTAGCGCTTCGCTGGTGTTCTGGTACATTTTGCATGGCAGCAAGTAATTTATCTATATTCTGTTTATCTGTAGCGTCTTCGCCAGCGTAACGAGCAGAATATACGCCTGGTGCACCTTTAAGAAAGTCGACTTCCAATCCAGAGTCATCAGCGATAGCTGGTAGTCCAGTTTCTTTAGCTGCATGTCGAGCTTTAATAATTGCGTTTTCAATAAACGTTGTTCCTGTTTCTGCTACTTCTGAGATGTTAAATTCACTTTGGGCAAGGACATCAAAGCCGTAATTTTCAATAAGTTTAGCCATCTCCCGAACTTTTCCTTGATTACCTGTCGCGAGAACAATTTTTTTTGTATTCATGATATTGCCTTAATAGTAAGTGTGGCTCTTACTCTTCTACATAAAATTTTTGAGAGAACTTTAACCTTCCAGTGCCTTTATTACCAGCATTGATATCAATATTAAAAGTAAGATTTTCTTGATCAGAAATGGAAAATTCGGCCAAGTAGTAAATGGCATTCCCTTCTTTTACTTCCGTAAACTCCAGCGTTTTTATTTGACCAATTAGGTTTTTAGCATGGCCTGTAATTTTTGCAGTCGTAGCGGGTTTTCCAGCTTGATAAGTATCGAGTACACTAATATTCAAAATCGCCGAGTAGCCATTACGCTTAAGCTGGTAGTTGCTGGCGACTTTCGAGGTAAGAAAAGTTGAATTAAACGCTGAGTAATGAACTTCAATGTCTTTGATGGTTTTAAACTGCCCAGCTGAGCTTGCAAAGGAAAAGGTACTGGCGAGTATTAGCATGACCCATATTTTCATGTTCTTCCCTATATAAACTATTTTGATATGTAATGGTGGTATTTAACCTAATGATAGATTTATGATGATGACTTCTCAGCGGTATGCTGTGGTTTACCGTGCTACGAGAATAAAGTAAAAGCCATCAATGATGGCTTTTACAAATGTAATCATTGTTTAGTGTACAGCACTTAGTCGTTACAACTGATACCATATTGATCCAATCAGATCGCCCATTAAGAAATTAGCGAACTGTAAGCCAATAAAAAGCACTAGTACGCTTAAATCAAACCCGCCCATAGCGGGAATGATTCGTCTTATTGGTGCCAACATAGGCTCGGTTAATTGATGGAATACATACTCAACTGGACTACGGCCTTGGCTCACCCAGCTTAAAATGGCACGAATAAGCAGTACCCAAAATAATAAACCTCCAGCAGCTTTAATAAGAGAGAGTAGGCCTAGGTATAAGAATTCAGCACTAAAAGATACTGAACCATTAGAGGCAATGAAAATCAGTGCAACAAATTTGAGAATGCAAAGCACATAGGCAAATAAGACGGTTGCTAGGTCAAGGTTACCTAAGGAAGGGATGACTCGGCGAAGTGGGGCCACCACAGGTTGAGTCGCTTTGATAACAAATTGTGAGAATGGATTGTAGAAGTCTGCACGAGCAGCCTGCAACCAAATACGTAAGATCACTACCATAATGTAGAGATCAAACAGGGTGGAAATTAGAAAACTCATTGAATTCATAGATTACCCTTAATTTCATAGAGCCAAAGCTCAATCGGATTAATATAGTTTTTCCATCTCTTCGGCACGTGTAACAGCGGCTTGCATTGCTTTTGCTACTATATCCGAAAGTTGATGTTGGTTAAATGTGCGTAGTGCTTCAGCTGTGGTGCCACCTTTAGAAGTGACCTGTTCGCGCAATGTCGATAACTCTATTTCTGGATTCGTTACCACCATTTTCGCAGCACCTAATGCAGATTGTTGAACCAATTCGCGAGCGGTTTGTTTATCAAAACCTTGAGCGATAGCCTCGGCTTGCATGGCTTCCATAAACAGAAAAAAATAGGCTGGCGCACTTCCGGCTGCTGCAATGATATTATTGATGCCACTTTCTTTCTCTACCCAGCAAGTTTTTCCAACCGCACTCATCAAAGAGGTGGCAAAGGATTTATCGGCATCATTTACTCGCTCAGGTGCAAACATGCCACTCATACCGAAACCGAGTTGTGATGGCGTATTTGGCATGACACGAATAATATTTAAGTTGTGATCAAGCATTTCACATAGACGTTGGCAGCTAACTCCAGCAGCAATCGAAATCACTAGCTTATCAGACCAATCGACAGATTGTAGAGTAGAGCATACCTCTTGCATCATCTGTGGTTTAACCGCCAAAATCACCACATTTGCTTGTTTAGCAGCGCTAATATTGTCGCTGGTGGTGTTAATTGAAAACTCTTGCTCTAGTAGTAAGCGCCTTGTATCTGAAGGCGCTGTAGCTGTAATATATGAAGGATTGTAGCCCCCTGATACCAAGCCAGATACAATAGCTTTAACCATGTTACCAGCGCCAATAAAGGCAATTTTTTTATTTTCCATTTATTCAATTCTTTTTATTTCGGTTTAAGCCTTATTGCTATAGTCACGAGCACCAAAAATTGCTGTTCCAATACGCACCATAGTGCTTCCAGCTTCAATAGCAGGTTCCATATCACCACTCATTCCCATCGAAAGCGTATCAAGGGGAAGGGTTGGGAAGCGCTTCACAAGCTTGTTTTTTAGCTCAGCTAATTGGGTAAATGCGGCCAATTGTGACTGATAGTTAGAAACATTAGCAGGAATCGACATCAACCCTCTTAAAGTGAGGTTTGGTAGTGAAGAAATCAACTCTGCTAAGGCAAAGATTTCGTCATATTCACTTGTTCCAGATTTTGAGCTCTCACTACTGGTATTCACCTGAATCAGTACCTGAATCGGTGGCATACCTTCTGGCCGTTGGTCATTGAGACGTTGAGCTATCTTAGCGCGGTCTATGGTATGTACCCAAGCAAAGTTTTCAGCCACAAGACGAGTTTTGTTGGATTGTATTGGGCCAATAAAGTGCCACTCTAATGTTAGATTAGGATGATTTTCAGAAAAATAAGCAATCTTATCAATACCTTCCTGAACATAGTTTTCACCAAAGGCTATTTGGCCAGCGTGAACTGCATCCAAAATAGCTTGCTTGGGTTTCGTTTTACTTACCGCCAGAAGTTGCACTGAGCCCGTAGGGCGTCCACACTTTTGTTGTGCCGCTGTAATCTGTGAGGTGATCTGTTCAATATTTTGTTGAATATTACTCATAGCTAACTTTAGTAAGGATTTGAAATGGATATCGCTGAATTACTGGACTTTAGTGTAAAGCATA
Organism: Vibrio hepatarius; assembly: GCF_018860525.1. Taxonomy (GTDB): domain Bacteria; phylum Pseudomonadota; class Gammaproteobacteria; order Enterobacterales; family Vibrionaceae; genus Vibrio; species Vibrio hepatarius_B. Next base: position 8,916 of record NZ_JAHKPM010000064.1, on the reverse strand, counting down.
ATGCGTCAGATCTACATCTTTCTGCTGGAGTATCTCCGATGATACGTATTGATGGTGATGTAAGAAAGTTAGGTGTGCCCGCTTTTAATCACTCTGAGGTCCACCGGTTAGTGACTGAAATCATGAATGACTCTCAACGTAGTGAATTTGAGGAACATTTAGAAATTGATTTTTCTTTTGAGCTGCCAGATGTTGGACGTTTTCGGGTCAATGCATTTAATCAGTCGAGAGGATGTGGTGCGGTATTTCGTACGATCCCGACCGTCATTCCGACTTTGGAGCAGCTAGAGGCTCCGGCAACTTTTGAAAACATCGCCAATATGGAGAAAGGCTTAATTCTTGTGACTGGGCCTACTGGTTCTGGTAAGTCCACAACACTTGCCGCTATGGTAGATTATATTAATCGTAACCATAACAAGCATATTCTGACGATTGAGGATCCGATCGAATTTGTGCATGCTAACAATAAATGCTTGCTAAATCAGCGTGAAGTCCACAAAGATACGCATAGCTTTAATAATGCTTTGCGCAGTGCTTTGAGAGAAGATCCTGATGTTATTTTGGTTGGTGAGCTGCGAGATCAAGAAACTATAAGCCTTGCTCTTACCGCAGCAGAAACTGGGCATCTGGTGTTTGGTACTTTACATACCAGTTCTGCAGCCAAAACTATCGATCGCATCATAGATGTATTCCCCGGTAGTGATAAAGGTATGGTTCGCTCCATGCTTTCGGAGTCTCTCAGAGCGGTAATAGCGCAGAAATTACTGAAAAAAGTTGGTGGGGGACGAGTAGCTTGTCATGAAATCATGATGGCGACGCCTGCTATCAGAAACTTGATTCGTGAAGATAAAGTCGCTCAGATGCAATCCGTTATTCAGACGGGTGCAGCTCATGGCATGCAGACTATGGAGCAGCATTCTAAGCAATTGATCGCTCAGGGACTGGTTGATGCGGAAGAGGTGGCGAAAAAAATTGAAGCTGAGTCTGGGATAATATGAGAGAGGATGTGATGGATATCAATGCTTGCCTACAAGGTATGTTGAGTGAGAAGGCATCGGACTTATATATTACTGTCGGCGCTCCTCTTCTATATCGAGTTAATGGTGATTTGAAACCGCTTGGTGATAGTTTGTCACAGCAAGCAGTATCGGCTTTATTACATAGTGTTATGGATGAGAGTCGCCAGAGTGAATTTTCTCAGAGTCGAGAAGCTAATTTTGCGATTGTAAAAGACTTTGGTCGTTTTAGAATCTCAGCTTTTTATCAGCGTGAGCTACCGGGAGCAGTGATTCGTCGTATTGAAACAACTATTCCCACCTTTGATGAGCTTAAATTACCTGAAATATTAAAAGATTTATCCATAGCTAAGCGTGGTTTAGTCTTGGTTGTTGGTGCGACTGGATCGGGCAAATCAACCACTATGGCTGCAATGACTGGGCACCGAAATAATCATAAAAGTGGGCATATATTAACGGTTGAAGATCCAATAGAATTTGTCCATGAGCATGATAAATGTATCGTTACTCAGCGAGAAGTTGGTCTTGATACAGACAGCTACGAAGTCGCCTTGAAAAACTCTTTGCGACAGGCACCTGATATGATCTTGATTGGTGAGATTAGGTCTCGGGAGACGATGGAGTTTGCGATGACGTTTGCGGAAACAGGCCATCTTTGCATGGCAACGTTACACGCGAATAACGCTAACCAAGCTCTTGAGCGTATTCTTCACCTTGTCCCTAAAGAACAAAAAGAGCAGTTTCTATTTGATCTTTCTATGAACTTAAGAGGCGTGGTTGCTCAGCAACTACTGCGTGATAAACATGGCAATGGTCGCCACGGCGTCTTTGAAATTTTGCTAAATAGCCCTAGGGTTTCGGATTTAATACGTCGTGGTGATCTACATGAACTCAAAAACACCATGGGTAAATCGCAGCAATCGGGAATGCAGACCTTCGATCAGGCTCTATATCAATTGCTTATAGACGACAAAATAGCAGAAGATGATGCGCTTCACAGTGCCGACTCAGCAAATGACTTGCGCATCATGCTTAAAACTCAACGTGGTGAGAGTTTTGGGGGGGGGGCTTTAGCTGACGTCAAAATCGATATGGATTAACTAGCTCAAAATGCTCTAGCTAGCCATATTGAGCTTCAAACCAACTCTCAAGAATTATGACTGCCGATTGACAGTCTACATTGCCCTTAGTAAGGGCTTTGTAACCACCGAATTCAAAGAGATCAGCACGAGCTTCTGTGGTTGAAAGTCGTTCGTCATGAAGCTCAACAGCTACACCAAAGCGACCATGTAGTCTATTGGCGAACTTCTTTGCTCTTGGAGCAATGCTGTCAAGATCTTTTCCGTGAAGATCCGTTGGTAAGCCGACTACCAGTAATGTCGGCTGCCATTCTTTAATCTGTTTTTCGATGTCGCCCCAATTTGGAATGCCATCTTTAGCTTTAAATGCTTTTAGTGGAGAGGCGGTGCCTGTTATTTCTTGGCCTATGGCACTACCGATACTTGTAGTGCCAAAGTCAAAAGCCATAATTGTTCTAGACATAATGATAAATAATAATTTTAAGCGTGGCCAATATCACTTGAGAGTTGAGAGGCATCAATACCAAGCATTTGTACTGCTTTCTGCCAACGCTCATTGATAGGAGTGTTGAACATGACAGCAGGGTCAGCTTCAATAGTCAACCAAGAATTCTCAGAAAGCTCTATTTCCAGTTGACCAGGCTCCCAACCTGAATAGCCTAAAGCGACAATATATTCTGTGGGTTCTTCTTCTGTTCCGAGTACGGCAAGAATATCTTTTGAGGTTGTGACCGATATGTAGTCAGTCATTTTTATACTAGATTCATAGTGATCTTTTGGCTGGTGAAGAATAAATCCTCTATCACCTGATACGGGCCCACCATTAAGAACTGGTTTCTCAAGGCTACCGACTTTGAGTTGAGGTTGCGTTGTTTCGACATCGACTTGTTTAAGCATTTTACCCACAGTGATATCGATAGGAGCATTAATCATTAAACCCATGGCTCCGTCATCATTGTGTTCACACACATAAATGACACTACGTTGGAAGTAGGGATCTTTCATTCCCGGCATCGCAACTAAAAAGTGGTTGGTTAAATTCATAGTTACTCCAGATTAAATTAGGTGCATATTGTGCACCTATAGTCCTTTTTAGGCAGTTACTGTTTTTTTATGCGGCATTCTATCGCATCCATTAACTTGCCTGTGATTGAGATATCAAACGCAGCCTCAATTTCACGAATACAGGTTGGGCTGGTTACATTTATCTCAGTCAGCTTATCCCCTATGACGTCCAGACCTACAAATATCAAACCCTTTTCTTTAAGTGTAGGCGCTACTGCTGCAGCAATCTGTTTATCTGTGTCAGTAAGTGGTCTTGCTTCACCTGTTCCACCAGCGGCAAGATTACCACGAGTTTCACCTTTGGCCGGAATACGAGCGAGACAATACGGCATTACTTCACCATCAACGATCAGGATTCGTTTGTCACCATTGCTGATATCTGGAACAAAGGTTTGCGCCATTGCGTAACTCTGGCCATGGTTGGTCAAGGTTTCGATAATCACAGACACATTTGGGTCTTCTGCTTTGACACGAAATATTGATGCACCTCCCATGCCATCTAATGGTTTTAGGATCACATCTCCATGTTGTTGACGAAAATATTTAATTTTTTCTGCTTTTCGGGTGACTATAGTGGTTGGTGTCAAGTCAGGGAACCACGCAGTAAATAGCTTTTCATTACAATCACGTAGGCTTTGAGGTTTATTGACGATCAAACTACCTTGCAGCTCTGCTCGTTCCAGAATGTAAGTTGCATAGATGTATTCTGTGTCAAATGGAGGATCTTTACGCATCAATATTACGTCAAGATCGCCAAGTTTAACGGTTTGTTGCGATTTAAACTCAAACCAAGAATTTGGGTCTTCTTTTAGTGAGACGACCTTAGTGTCAGCGACTGCTATTCCTTGATCAAGGTGAAGATCGGCCATCTCAATATAGTGTATTTCATAACCGCGACGTTGGGCTTCAAGCATCATAGCAAAGCTTGAATCTTTCTTGATGTTAATGGCCTCTATCGGGTCCATAACAATACCTAGTTTGATCATTTTCTTCTCCAGTTAGCCAAGATCACCAAAGCGAACTTGCAGGGCTGTAATTGCGGTTAGGGAGGCCGTTTCTGTGCGTAATACTCGAGGACCAAGCAGAATTTCTTCAAATTGAAAGCTTCTTGTTTTTTCAATTTCTTGACTAGACAATCCACCTTCTGGGCCAATGAGAAGTCGTACTTTTTCAACAGGTGTGGGTAGAGTATTTATTGAGTATGTTGCTCTTGGGTGTAAATTGAGTTTTAAACCATCATACTTTTCGCTGCACCATTGTTCCAATGACATAATAGGCCGGATCTCAGGGATGGTATTTCTACCTGTTTGCTCACAAGCACTAATTGCTACTTTTTGCCATTGAGACAATTTTTTGTCAAAACGTTTTTGATCCAGTTTTACGCCACACCTTTCAGAAATCAAAGGCGTTATAGTGTTAACACCGAGTTCAACCGACTTTTGGATTGTGAACTCCATTTTATCTCCACGCGAGATCACTTGCCCTAAATGGAGATCAAGTGGTGATTCGTTGCTTTGTTCAATACGCTCGTTCACTTCAACTATGATGGATTTTTTTGTTATTTCATTGATCACGGCAGGAAATTCTGCACCTAGGCCATCAAAGAGTATAATCTCATGTCCAGCTTTCATTCTCAGAACTCGCCCCACGTGGCCTACTGCATCTTCGCTGAGGGTTAAATGACCAAGTTGAGTGATTGCTTCAGGGTGATAAATTCGTGGGATTCGCATCGGATATATCCGGTCATAGAAGGGTAACTGAACCCCTAACATGGATGCATCACGTTGAAAAAACAAGGGGTAAAGTATCGAAATTGGCGATGGAGGATAAGTTGTTAAATTACCATGGAAAAATCAACCCCTGTATAATTCACATATCTATTTATCGTTTTTCATTTCAATTATTTAACTGCTAGATCTATTAATTTACTCATCTTTATATGAAAATAGGGCCTAAATTTAGGCATGACTTGGCGCTTGTAAGTAGGTTTAGTTGTGGCTGTTTATATATGGAAAAAATATGGACAATTACATCCTTTACTTATGTTTGGCCGCCGCTACTATATGCCTACCTGGTCCTGCTGTAATGCTTACTTTGAATAACTCAGTGCGAAAAAATAAGAAGCAGGTATTTAGTGGTATTTTGGGTATTGCGACTGCCATTCTCTGTATTTCCGCTGTATCGGCAACTAGTTTAGGGGTTATTCTTACACAATCTGCTTTTGCTTTTAGTCTGATTAAATTTTCTGGGGCTATATATTTGCTGTATTTGGGTATAAAAATGTGGCGGACAAATATTTTATCTGAAACTAAGTCTAATTCTAACTGCGAGTCCATTTATCGATGCTTTTGCGAAGGTTTTTTAGTGTCAATTTCAAACCCTAAAGCGATTGTATTTTTCATGTCAGTATTCCCACAATTTATAGATACATCGAAAAACTATACTACGCAACTAACTATCATGGCGATTACATTTAGTTGCCTCGTTATATTGATTCATAGTGCTTATTCATTCATTGCGCATAAGGCAAAAGCTAAACTATCAACGGCAAAAAATAAGGTAAGATTGAACAAATTTAGCGGTGGTGTGTTTATTGGTTTTGCAGTTGGCTTAGCTTCAGCAAATAAATAGAAAACACCAGTAATGAAATCACTGCTCGATGTATATTAAAGTTTTCTGACAGAGTTTGCAGCGATAGTGACTTTGACTGCGCTGGATCTTGTTGTGACGCCTTACGGTGAGTAGATGGCTCTGACATCCACACCGGTAGTCAAAGACTTGCCCTTGCACTGACGTTAGGGCGAAATCATGAGTGGTTTTAGCGGCGACTCCAAACACTGATTCCATCACAAGTTGCCATTCCTTACCATGAGGTTTTACTTTGCCATACACTTGATATGTGATTAAGTGAGCCACTTCGTGTGGAATGACGTCATTTAGGAAAGCTTGCTGATTTTCGATGAAAAGAATGGGGTTGAGGCGAATCTCATTGAGTTGTAAGTAGGCTTTACCGGCAGCTTTTCCTCTTAGTTTGTAGTTCAATTGTGGTATGGAGAATGATTGCTTAAAATTTTTTTGAGCTTTGATTACATAATGTGCTGCAACTCTTTGTGCGCGGTATATAAGTTCTTTATCCAACCCGACTCCCAATAAATTCGCCCCTGCTTATGAGGCGAATCATATAATGGATTAAGGTTTCGCGCTAATGATGCTTTTTCCTTATTGCATCATGATAGGCGTGCCATGTACCGTAACCTAGGATGGGTATGGTGAAAAACATACCAATTCCGTAAGTAGCGAATCCAATTAAGATACCACCACAGATTATTGCAGCCCAAACTATCATGGTTGGTATGTTTGATTTCACTGCGTTGAAGCTAGTAAATACGGCTGTCATCATGTCGACTCGACGTTCCATCATCAATGGAATAGAAAAGGCTGAGATGCTGAATACAATAGCGGCCAACACACTACCGACTAAAGAGCCAATCACAAGAAAAGGTAGAAACTCAGTGATAGGAGCCCCTTGTACTGAAGGATATAGCGCATGTAGCAGCGCTGCTATTCTCATCCAGAAAATCATACATACAGCGAGTAGTACTGCAAATGCCCATTGTGAAGAAGAATTTCGACCAATTGCTTTCATAGAGTGCAATAAACTGGGTTTATGACCTTTCTCCAGTTCCCAGCTAGCGTCATATAGACCTAAAGCAAGGAATGGTCCTATTAGTCCAAATACAATCAAACTAGGCATAACAACCAAGTGGGTACCTTGCCATTGCACCAGTAGAACTATTCCTACTGCTGATGCCATGAAGCATAAGCCATAGAATCCGCTAATTAAGGGAATACGTATAAAGTCTTGCAAGCCAAGTGACAGCCAATGAAAGGGCGCTGATATACTGAGCTCATTACATGGGATAGTACGTGCATATTCACTGTCAGGCACGGGCTTTTGTTTTTGGTCCAAATCTTCTTGTTCGTTCACCGTACGAGGCATACATCCTCCTTGATCGATTCTCAGTCGTAGGGCACTTTGCTTTGAAAGTGACGTGTGGGAATGCGATGCTCGGCTTTACTACTTGTTGATAAGCTGTGCATCTGTATTTTATTGGGTGATAAGAAACGCTCAAGCATCTCTTAACGTTTTGTTAACTATTGACCCCATAACAAAAAAATACAAATTTACTGACTGCTTTTTGTGGCATAAAACAAAGGGCTTCTGGATAACCAGAAGCCCTTTGTTAATAAGTTAGCGAAATTAAACTAGTTTAAACCAGCGAATTCACGTAATAGAACGGCTTTATCAGTGGCTTCCCATGGGAATTCTTCACGACCAAAGTGACCATATGCCGCCGTCTTTTTATAAATTGGTTGAAGAAGGTTAAGCATCTCTTGAAGGCCATATGGACGTAGATCAAAGTGTTGACGAACCGCCTCAACAATGATCTCTTTTGAGACTCTTTCTGTACCAAATGTTTCAACCATAATTGACGTTGGATCTGCAACACCAATAGCATACGACAACTGAATTTCACAACGTTCAGCAAGCCCCGCAGCAACAATATTTTTTGCTACATAACGAGCTGCATATGCTGCGCTGCGGTCTACTTTCGATGGATCTTTACCAGAGAAGGCTCCGCCACCATGACGCGCTGCGCCACCATAGGTGTCGACAATGATTTTACGACCAGTTAAACCGCAATCTCCCATCGGCCCACCGATAACAAAACGGCCTGTTGGATTGATGAAGAAATTGGTCTCTTTATTTAACCATTCGGAAGGAAGTACAGGTTTGATGATTTCTTCCATCACGGCTTCACGCAGTTCAGGAGTTGAAATAGAATCACTATGCTGGGTTGATAGTACAACAGCATCTATACCTACAATCTTACCTTGATCATATTGGAAAGTTACCTGAGATTTAGCGTCGGGTCTAAGCCAAGGTAATGTGCCGTTTTTGCGTACTTCAGCTTGTCTTTTCACCAGTAGGTGAGAGTAGGTAATTGGTGCAGGCATTAACACATCAGTTTCATTGGTCGCATAACCAAACATGATGCCCTGATCGCCAGCGCCTTGTTCTTTCGGGTCGGTTTTATCAACACCTTGGTTAATATCAGGAGATTGTTTACCGATAGTGTTTAGGATTGCACAAGAATCGGCATCGAATCCCATTTCTGAATTAATGTAACCGACTTCGCGAATAGTTTGGCGAGTCAGCTCTTCAATATCTACCCAAGCTGATGTAGTAATTTCTCCCCCAACCATTACCATGCCAGTTTTTACGTATGTTTCACACGCAACACGGGCTTTAGGGTCTTGTTCTATGATCGCATCAAGTACTGCGTCAGAAATCTGGTCCGCAATTTTATCAGGGTGACCTTCTGATACTGACTCAGAAGTAAACAGGTGTTTAGCCATGATAGCTCCGCTTTAATTTGGGGGTTGTGTGTGTCTATCCACTAGAATAGTATGAATAATAGTAGGTGTTTCTACTTCTAGACGTCTATTTTAGTTTTCCTCATACCAATTTCAAGCATTTTTTTTATTTATTACATGTCCAAATGTTGGTATTTGTCAGTACAATCATTATTGAGTTTTATGTTATCTGTTGAGGGTGTGCAATAAGAGTACTTTCAGTAAGTAAAACGTTTGCAGTGTTTTGGACGCTTTGAGAGAATAAAAGACCATCAAATCTGTTTTCGCTTAATGCACTCAGGAGCAAACATGTCTTCCCGTAAACACTTAGCTAATGC
>NZ_JAHKPM010000062.1 GCF_018860525.1 Vibrio hepatarius | reverse complement strand
CCATACATTGCCTTTTGCCAACCATTAGCTTTTCTATATCAAATCTAGCCGATGAGCTTTGCTCAAACTTCGACATGCAACCCAGAATGGGGCATTTTCTTGCTAGCTGCTCTCCTAATAAGTGGTTTTGAAACGTTTAAAATGACTCCCCGAAAAATTTCATCGTTTATCCCTATCGATTCTATTGTTGTTTCCCATTAAACAAACTTAACCATTGAAGATATAGTGTTTTTGGGCAGAAAAGGGCTTTTGAGTAGCCGTTGACTACTTTATTGGTCAAAGGGTTAGCATGCATTGGAGAGCAGCCATGCAGATGTCAAAAATATCGTTATTAATTACAGTGGGCGCATTTAGCGCGTCGATACAAGCACAAACTCTAACAAGAGACAATGGTGCACCGGTTGGCGACAACCAAAATTCGCTCGTTGCTGGAGAAAACGGCAGCGTATTATTGCAAGACGTTCACCTTATCCAAAAATTGCAGCGCTTTGCTAGAGAACGTATTCCCGAACGAGTAGTGCATGCGCGAGGAACAGGAGTTCATGGTGAGTTTGTTGCCTCTGGAGATTTCAGTGACTTAACGTCTTCAGTGCCTTTTGCGGACAGTGGCAAGGTGACGCCAGTATTTGTTCGTTTCTCCACGGTTGTTCACTCAAAAGGCTCTCCTGAAACCCTTCGCGACCCACGTGGTTTTGCTACTAAGTTTTATACTGAGCAGGGCAACTGGGACCTGGTGGGTAACAACCTACCGGTATTTTTCATCCGTGATTCGATTAAATTTCCGGATATGGTGCATTCTCTGAAACCTTCACCTGTGACTAATGTTCAGGATCCAAACCGATTTTTTGATTTCTTTAGTCATGAGCCAAGCTCAACCAATATGCTGACATGGGTATATAGCAACCTAGGCACCCCAGCTAGCTACCGCACCATGAATGGCTTTGGTGTCCACGCCTATAAGTGGATTAATAAACAAGGTGATGTTAACTACGTAAAATTTGAGTGGAAGAGCAAGCAAGGGGTTGAAAGTCTTCGCCCGAAAGAGGTTGCTAAAAAGCAAAGTCAGGATTTTAATCACCTAACTAACGATCTCTATACTGAGATTAGTCGTGGTAATTACCCTCAGTGGGACTTGTACGTCAAAATACTCTCACCGCAAGAGCTTAGTCAGTTAGATTACAACGGCCTTGATGCGACTAAAGTGTGGCTCAATATTGCTGACAAGAAAGTCGGTACCATGACACTAAACCGGATACCCGAAAATTTCTTTTTAGAAACCGAGCAGTCAGCCTTTGCACCGTCGAATTTAATCCCAGGCATTGAACCATCAGAAGATCGCTTGCTGCAGGGACGTTTGTTTGCCTACTCTGATACCCAGCTGTACCGCTTAGGCTCAAACCTTTTTCAATTGCCAGTAAACCGGCCGTTGGCGCAGGTCAATAACCATAACCAAAACGGTGTCAGCAATAACGCTCTAAAGGCTAATGGCGATGTGAATTATGAGCCTAGCCGTCAGCTAGATTTGGCTGAGGACAAGCAATTTAAAGCAGTTGAAACCAAGCTAGCAGGCACTGTGATACAAAAGGCAATCAGTAACCCCCGTGATTTTTATCAAGCTGGCGTTTTGTATCGCAGCATGAGTTATCAAGATCAAAGTGACCTGATTGCAAACCTAGCGGGTGATTTAAATCAGGTTTTAGATAAGGAGACTAAGGAATCTATGGTCAGCTTCTTTTATCGCGCGGATAAAGACTACGGTACTCGCCTTGTCAAAGCGACTCACACCGATCTTGCGAGTGTAAAAAGTAAAGCCATGATGTAGCCAATAAATTTTGGCCTGCGGGAGATGTAACTGCTCTTTTCTGCCCGAAAACCAGGGTTCCCGTAGGCCACTTTTAACTAAGGTAGATAAATGAAAGCGTTAATATTACTTAGTTCAGTTGTTTTCTCGCTCAGCTTGTCGTTTAACTTGCTGGCAGCTAATGCCAATATCGAACAGGAATACCAATCTTTGGTTGGGCTATTTTTTGACGCGGCGAGGGTTGGCGACAATGAAGTACTTGAGACGTTTGTATCACAAGGCTTTCCAATCGATCAGCGCAATAATCAAAGTTACACCGCTTTGATGGTTGCGGCCTATCAAGGCAATAAAGACAGCGTTCGACTATTGCTTGATTCAGGTGCAAATGCCTGCTTGCAAGACAAGCGTGGTAATACAGCCTTGATGGGGGCACTAATTAAGCGTGAAATCAGTATTGCAAGAGACCTCTACCAAGCCGAGTGCTCGCCAGAGCTTCGTAACAAGGCAGGCTTAAATTTGCAAGAGTTTGCTCAAGTTTTTGGCCAATCTAAGGTACTGCAGTCTTTGCACAACTAACCCTCTATTGTTAATAATAACTTTAGCTGTACTTTTTCAAGCATATCATACGACACTGTTTGCCTGAGTCTCCGGATATTTTATGTATGATGAGGCACTGACAGTCGAGCAGTTAATCGCTTGTGCTTTGTTCTTGGTCGGTATTGGTTTGATCGTTAAGCCTGAATTTACTCTGAGTCGGACCAAGTGATCAGAATTATGGAGATAAAAGGATAGCAAGCGGGCACTTAGCCCGCTTGAGTGTTATGTATCTGGTTGGGAATGTGTTAGCGTTTAGGTTTAAAGTAACCTTGCGTGTAAGCATCAAAAATGCAATCACCTATTTCATTTCTAGGGCAAACATGAAAGTCATCTCTCTAAATTGCTGCTGTTTTACCAGATAGCAAACAGTCCTTATCGTCTTCTGAAATATATCAACTCTTCAATGATGTATTGTTGATAGCTGTGTCTTGAGCTCCAGCACTTATTTTTTTGTTTACACTGATTTCAATGCGCTTAGATTTCATAGCTTCAGATTTTTCTAGAGCGCACAGTCAGTAGTCCGTCTTTCATATTAAGTACTAGTTACTTCTGTACTCAGCGAGATTAAAACGTCGTTCAAATGAGCAATTTACTATGCCTTGTTACAAAAGCTTGTAGTGCTAGTGCTCATTCTTTAGATTTTTTACTGAGTATAAACTTATAAATTAGTTTTAAAATCAATCATTTGATGTTTTTATCATCCAATCGGTCGTTTGGTTGAGTACAAGCTCTAATTGGTAAATTGTCACGAGTAATAAATATTCTCTTTTTATCCAAGTAATTTATATAACTAATAATTATGATTTGGGCATGGTCGTCTAGACAGAAAGAGAGAATCAGTTTCAAGGAATTTCCTGTTACTAGACACAGAAACAATTCGGCCCTGAGCAATCATGAAGGAGGCCGATGGTTATCACATGTTGACTTTGTAACGAGGTAAAAATGGCAATGAATTACAATTCAATTGGAAATATTCACAGTTCTCTTGGACAAGCTAAAAGTGCGAGTCAAGAGGTCAGAGTTAAGAATGGAAAGGTCTATCTTAAAGATAAAAAAGCGTCTTTTCCCTTTGCTGTTTCACGGGTAAGAAACCGCCACATAAACGATTGTAAAAAATTACTTATCAGTACACTAACTAAACACCATAAGATGACAGAGCAGGATGCCAAAACAGTATTGAAAAGTGTTTTAGCTGATCCAAAAACAGTCCGAGCGGGCGATATCATGGCTCTAAATGAATACGTTAAGACAGCTAGTCTATCTGGATTGTTCGATCAGCAAAAAGAGCAACTACAGAAAGAGAAAAATAATTTGGTATCTCAGAGTGCTGTAGCAACTGCAAAAAACGAATTAGATAAAGATACTTTCACAAAATCTATGCTGGCTAAGTATCCACTGACGCAAACTGATTTTGACTCTTTAGTGAAGCAGTCTATCGGAGATAAAGCGCTATGGAAAGCAGAAGACAAAGGTCGAATTGAGCAAGCAATTAGTCGCTTTGTAAATATGGATAAGCTCTACAGTGCGAGAAAAGAGTCGACTAAGGCAGAAATTGATGGGTTGGCTTTTGCACGAAAGTCATCATTAGACCAAGCAAGTTTAAGACAAAAAAACACGTTAACTAACTTCTTTGTTAAAATTGGCCTAGCTAAAGTGGGTGAAGAGATTACATTAAACTCTTTGCATGAAACCAATCAAAAAAGAAAGGCAAGGAATGCGGAGCGCAACGCAAATAACCCTCAAAAGCCCGCTAAAAAAGAAGCGCAGAAAACCCATACTGACGATCCTACTATACCGAAAAGAACCAACTTTAGTAAGGCACTAGAAAAATTAGCAAATGCAGCATCTAAGGAGCTGAGAGGAGATCAGCCCGCCCAACTAGATGAAATGAGAGAGCTGTTTATCAGTGGGTTACACTCTTCTTCTGGTGAATCAATGCTTAAGAAGAGCTATGGTGCAACAGGGCTAACACCTTGGACTCAAAATGGTATTTTAGAGAAGATGTTAATTAATAAAGGTGGTATTTGCTTTGGCTTGGCTGCTAAGTGGGGCAAAGATACTGCAATTAATGATTCTTTCTTTCAAAGTATGGGTTTAAATAATGGCCATAGAGAAGGCTTGGATGAAGCAGTCTGTGTGTATGAAGGTCAACGTGTTGGTAAAGAGGAAATGATCGTCCGCCTCGGTCTTATCGGAATTAATACTGATAACATCGAAAGCAGAGGATTAAACTTCGACCAAGGTGAACTAAAAATACATGCTTTAAGGCATAATTTTGCAGAGAGTGGTTTAGCGAGTGGACATGCTGTAGCAACCTATTCTTGTTCCGAGCAAGGAAAGGAAAAGTATGCTTTCTTTGACCCAAATTTTGGGGAAGTCACCTTTAAAGATAAAGAAAGATTAGAGGTTTTCTCTAGAGACTTTATCAATATTGTCTATCCACATTTACCCGCTCAAGGTAGCATCAATTGTGATGTATTTATCCGTTAAACACTAAGTGCCAGTGGTAGCGGCACTCCTTTCATAACAGTAATATTATGCAAGGAGTGCTTATGCGTTATTTGATGATGCTATAGAAAATTACTCAATATGGCATCGTCCTTCTTAGATATTAAAATACCTTTTTAATTGCGCTTTCAGCACAGGCTGTATCTAAGTGACCACCCGGTGCGCCGCCAACACCTATAGCACCTATCATGACATTATTAACCTGAACCGGTACGCCACCAGCCAAAAATAGTAGGTTGTCATCCATGTTTTGCAGTGGTTGTAACAAAGGTTTGTCGGCAATCAGATTCATTAGGTTGCCAGATGGCTGTTTCATACTTGCTACTGTGAAAGCTTTTTTGCGCGAGCTTTCTAGAGTGTGAACACCTGCGCCATCGGAACGGAGCTGAGCAAGTACATTTCCTGATACATCCACTACAGTAGCGGTGACTTTATATCCATCTACTTCACATTTATGTACGGCTTCCTCTACGAGTGAAAAAGCTGCTTTCGATGAGATTTGGTTAATGGACACGGTTTGAGTCTGGTTCGCTGCTACGGAGCCAAAAGACAATGTGGCAGAGAATAGGCTCAGACTTGTGACTAGTGTGTTTTGTGTTAAGTTTTTCATAGAGACTCCATCTAGAACATTGTTGTTATCAACACAGTCAGATTACCAAGTGCACCATTACCATAAGCTTGCTCAAAGATTACAAAAATGTAATCTTAATTAAATTAGCCATCTATTGTTGATAAAGTAGATTGATATAAGGACTTTCTTTAAGTGAAGGGTAAATGAAGATACTTTTAATTGAGGATGATGTGCATATTGCCCGTTTTTTGCTTAATGGGTTTCAGCAAGAGGGATACTCAGTCACGCATACTTTAAACGGCGTGGACGGACTGCATGAGGCGAGTACGGAATCTTATGACGTTATTATCTTGGATCTTATGTTGCCCCTTAAAACGGGTTTTGAAGTGCTAGAACAATATCGAGGTCAAGGCCACGTTACACCTATTATCATTCTAAGTGCCAAACATTCGGTTGAGGAAAAGGTGCTGGGTTTAAGAGCGGGAGCGGATGATTACTTAGTTAAGCCGTTTGCTTTTCCAGAGCTTTTAGCACGCTGCCAATCTCTTTTTCGTAGAGGGAAACACAGTTTAACCCAATCTTATGAGCTGAAATATCAAGATCTTGCTTTGGACTTAATGAAGCATTCTCTAACGAGAGGGGGCGTAGTTATTGGTCTAAATCAACGCGAGTTTGTTCTGATAAAGCTCTTACTTGAAAACCCTGAAGTCGTATTGTCGAAAACCGCGATCTTAGAACAAGTCTGGGGACATCAATTTGATCCTCAAACCAATGTAGTGGATGTCCTTGTTTGCCGTTTAAGAAGTAAGGTTGATAAAGGATTTGAAAGCCAGCTTATCCATACATTGAGAGGAGTTGGATATGTCCTCAAATCCCAACATTAGGCAGGCTCTAGGTAGTGCGGAGAAGAAACTACTACTGCGTTTTATGGCGCTACTTTTGTTTTGTCTATTGTTAGTCGAATTGGCGGTGGGGATGCTTTTTTTCTATGACCTTTATCGTTCGGAGAGCAAAATACTTTCTTCCATGGCCTCAGAGTATCAGCGCATATTGCGATTTGACTCTGCTCAGCGCTTAGTCCATGTTCTTGAAGCTAATCCTGAGCGCTTAATCGATAATAATATTACCGCGTTTGTAACTAAGCCCAATGATCCCAGTAGCGCTAAGTTTGTTGCGGGTGATAGCCACCTTTCAGTTGATATGAGTACTATGCCCCATCTGAATAGTGGCAGCTGGATCAGTCGTTTTATTCTCAACCCTTACCTTGCCTTGCGAATTGGAGATGATACTCAGGATTTTTGGTTAGTTCTTGATAACCAAAAGCGCTATGTCATTGCATTTGAGAACTGGTTGACGACAGTGTATGCCATGGTTGTTATGGTGCTGATAACATCAATATTTACACAGCGGATTATTCGTAACTCAATGATCCCACTCGTGACATTAGGTAATTTATTGGAGAAGCTTCAGCAAGGCAAATTGGATGTTATTCAACCATCTGAGGCTCCACAAGGGCTGAGCCTTGTCAGTGCTACCGTCCAAGATACGATTGCTAGTTTGCATCATACAACAACGGTACTTAATACCACAGTTGATGCAATCGCCCATGATGTTAGAACCCCTTTATCCCGAATTATACTGTCTTCTCAAACGTCACTTATAAATGAAGACGGTAGTGAGAAAATGAAAGAGGCCTTAGCCTATTGTGCAGAACATGCAATGCAGGCGAGTAATATGCTCACTACCTTGATGAAGCTGAATGATGAACTGGTTGGGAAGCGAGAAATACAAAAGGTCACAACCAATGTAGGCGAGGTGGTAAAGAATGTATTGAGTTGGTTTGAAGATGTTGCTGACCAAAAAAATATTGAGTTTACTGCAGAGCCCAAAGAAGAGATCGTGATTAAATCAGATCCAGATAAACTGACCCAAGTGTTAGTCAATCTAGTCGATAATGCTATTAAATATACCCCCGAAGGTGGCCAAATTTCAGTGAATGTAGAACAGTGCGAGAGTGAAGGAGCGATTATTCATGTGATTGATTCTGGGATAGGTATTGATCCAAAATTTCAGACACTTATTTTTGAAAGATTGTATCGCATTGATACCAGTCGTAGTAATACTGAGGGCTATGGGTTAGGACTCAGTATTGCCGTTGCTATGATAGAAAATCTTGGTGGGAAAATTGAGGTAACTTCACGACTTGGTGAAGGGAGTCGATTTAGTATTTTCTTGTAACTAGCCTACTTTGTGGTGATGTTGATCTGTCTTTCACTTTCATTTAAATAGCGGGTGATGTCTAATTTTTATAATATATTAACCGCATTATTACCCTTAAAATAACTATTCTTTTTTTATGAATTAATCATCATGATTGATAATTTAAATATGATATCCATTGACTTATTCTGTTCATTTAAGAACATAATTCTACGTTATATTTAAATTTTTAATTTGATAGATTTTTATTTGGTGTATATTTTTATTTTAAAAGGGGAGGCTTGGTTAATTATTATTTACTTGGTTAGGATTGCATTTGGTTATTAATGTTAATCAATTATTTAAAGGGTGTTTTATGTTTAAGAAGCTATTATTAATTTCTTTTTTATATCCATGTTTAGCTTTTGCAAACGAAAACGTAGTTGCTAATTCAAATGTAGATAATATTGAATCCTCTGCGACTTCAATTCCTGGTGATTGGACAGAGTATCGTACGACTTTTAGTAGAAATGAATATAATGCCTTTTATCAAGCATTAGATAGTTTGGTCGGTGTATCTTATACCCCTTTTGCGGTTTCAACTAGTGTAACGGCAGGAATGAGCTATAAGTTTATGTGCAGCGTTCAACCCACATACCCAGATGCACCAAGCTATTCAGTGGTTATTGAGGTGTATCAGCCAATAAATGGTAGTTCAGAACTCATCTCTATTAACGAAATTAATTAAATTTAAATTTTAATATACAACATATTGAGTGATTATTATGAATAAAGTTATTATATCTCTATTGTCGATATTTTTATTAATTCCATCTATGGTTATGGCCTCCAATGGCACACTAGATAAAATTTCTAAAAGTTCAGAAGTGAATAATTTGATAGGTAATAGCTTCCTTATCCATGTTAAATACCTCAGCTCTGATTTTAGTAATGGTTACCATACTTATTACGAGTTAAAATATCAGGGGATGGATTCACCTAATTATTTTTGTGCAAACCTTAAGGTTAATGAAAGTGCCAATGGTGGAGTGGAAGTGGTCAACTATGCAAGTTGTGCTCAATAAATATTTTACCTGACAATTGTCTACACTTTAAAGTACTTTATAAACGGAAGAGTACTTATTCTTCCGTTTAATTGGTTAATCTAGTTTATAGAAGTGATGGTTAGTTCTGCATTGGTGAAACCAAGCATTTCAAGCTCTTGTTTGTTAAAGTTGCTTGACACATCAAGGTGGTCCACTTGCTGAGAGTGTGTATCTATATTTGAGTTGTGTTGGCTGTCACTCTTTATCGGTATAGCTTGACCTATCTCTATACTTCCCGCGAATTGAGATTCAGCGTAAAAGTCTCCAGATACATATGAGTGAAATGGTCGCAAGCTTGCTCCAGTCACATATTGCATGTTGCTAAGGCCATGTTCATTGATTGCCCAGCTCCAATCCCACCATTTTACTTCACCTAGAATGTAGCGATGATCCCACTGATAACGTAGATCGGCTGAGTTGTTACTGGCTCGGCCTATAGTGAAAGTATGTGTATGGTCAGGACGGTTTTCCAGATGAGTAGACCAAGCGTTGCCACTCCAGCGTAAAAATCCATTAAATTCGATGTCATAGCTTATATTAGCGCCAAAGCGATAGGGATAAGAGATAGTTGAGCGATATAGTTCAACTCGAATTGGGACTTCAGAGTTTGCAGGAATGGTTGGCCTCGCTTGAAGCATAACATGCTCACTAGTTGACCCACCATTGGTGCTGGAAAAGCTTTGATTGGCTTCAAGACTAATCGTTAATTTTGTATCACCAACTAAAGGCCATTTAAAGGTGTTTTCTGTGGCAACTTTTTGAGCAAAACCGAAACTATGAGACTTTGACCAATTGGTGGTTTCGTCAACTTTCAAGTCGACAACCACTTGTTGAGGAATATCGGTATAATTGCGTGCAACAGCCGTGATTGTTTTGACTAATTCTTGCTCCGATTCTGTTACCTGACCATGCCAAAAATTATTATCGTTCAGGGTATAGGCAAAATTTCCAATAGTGATTTTAGTTTTTTCATCACAGCGATAACCATTACATGTGCCGTCATTATTTCCTTGAATGACCCAGTGTTCATCCTCACGTCTGATGTTCATGTCTTCACCGATAAACTGACTATGGTTACCACCAACCCACGCATAACCTAAGTAATGAGCAAGGTAACTAATTGGCCTGACAAATTGTTCTTGATTGGTCACGAGTTGATGTTGGATATCAAGTTCATTGCCTTCACTGATAGACTTTGAAGCGTAGCGCGGGATTTCAGATATCGCTTGTTTGGGGTAGCACCAAGTTTGATGGTTTGGTAGGTCTTGCTTAATTTGACCATAGTAATTAGGCCCCATAATGACCCAATTATCCTCTAGGCCAGTGATTTGCCATTGACCCATCCGAGTCATTAGATAGTCCTTTTGTTGCGCTGCTTCAAAGCGATCAATGGGACGATAACCCGAGCGGCAGGTATCTTCACCAAGTGTATCGATAATGAGTTGATCAGGATAAATTTTTGCTTGCACGCTTGTAGTCAAGCCAGCGAGGACGATAGTCGCTAACATAGGCACGTTCACGAAAGACATAGATATTCCCCTTTATGTCTGGTGTTTGGGAGGTTGTGCTTTATTGTTGAATTTTTGTTAATACAACTTAGCTACCTTTCCACACTCATAAATAACGAGGTATTGAAAAGAATTGAATTTTATTCCTTAAATAAATCAATATCTTGTTTGGGTATTTTTGTTGATACTAAGACCATGGTGGAAGATGTGTTCTCAGCGATTGGCTAATAGTTTGACTCTGCCACTAAGCTTTTCACGAATGATGATGTAATCTTCCGCTGTGTAGAGGATGTCTATATCGAGCGTATAGGGGTCATTATTGAGCAGCAGGTAGGGTGAAATTATCGCATCATCTATAACAGGCCTTAGGCTTTGTATTGAAACTAGGTTAAGACTCCCTGCAAGAGAGAAACCGAATTGGTTGAACGACTTTGCTGTTCCGGTGAAGCGAATTACAATGGGTTTTTCCATAGCGCTGTCTTGTAATGATGCTAAGTGGACTACATGGTTATTTTTGATGCGAGTGATGCCATCAGAACGAAGGGTGCTGTGATCATCTTGGAGATAAATTTCAGTGTGTTGATAGTGGTTACCTTCAATTTGGCTGGACCAAGGTAGAGATAATACAAAAGCAAACACTATTATAGATAAAGTGATTGTGAAATAAGGGGTCATAACTGACTTTCTTTCATGAAAGCTGTTATGTACCCGGAAACTAACTTGAGCTGTCCCTTGGAGTAAAAAATATTTATTGAGCGATGATTGTTTCTATCCATCCATGATAGCTCTGAGTATCGGTCGTTTTGTTCTAGGTACACCACACAGTGGCATTGGTGTTGGGATAAAAATTGAGCAATTGGGGGTGATAGAGGCGTATTTTGCGCGCGAATAACTTCAATTTTTCCTACGGTTGTTATTGTAAGTGAGTACTTGCTATTTACATTATCCCAATGCCAGCCATATGATTTGCTCAATGCTAGTAGAACCGCAGCAAATAATAGGCTGAAAGTGGTTAGATAGCAGATAGTGGCTTTATAGTGATAAAGGGTAGCTCTTGATTCATGTGCAGCTGCTGTTGTTATTACTGGTGCTGATACTTTACATCCCACCTCCATCTGAGCTTGTGCCTGTTTGGGTTCTGGCATGTCATAGTCAATATGGTTAGCGACAAGTCGATAACCCACTTTTGGCACTGTGACTATCGGTGAGTCTTTTGTGCCGAGTTTTAGCAATGCATGTCGTAATGCACTAATACTTTTAGCAAGAGAGGTTTCGCCAATATATTGATTGCCCCAAGCATGTTGAATTATATCATCTTTTTTCACTACATTTGGAGAGTGCTGGATCAAGAGATCAAGGACCTGTGCCTCTCGATAGCCAATCTTAGCTGTTAAATGGTCATTTGAGAGTCTGTTATTAATGGAATTAAATAAAATCATATCATCAGGTTTACGCAGTGATTCCAACTTTCATTGATCATCACCAATGAAATGCTAACACAAGGTAAGTACATGAATGCATTTTGATCAATTGACGAATACTCGCTTTGAATGGGCATTGATCATTTGTGAGAACCCTACCAACAATATGAATTTAATTGCTTACCTGTTGCTATGTTGTTTCAGCATGAGGTGCCTGACTAATGGATCTCTCGGGTTATTTCTGTCCTATATTTAATGAGGAAGATGTTGTTTACGGAGGGAATACATGAGCTATAAAACCCTGATCTCAAGAATCAATGAACTGCCAAGGATCGAAAGTGTCCTTCAGGAACTTCTTGAGATGGTCAATAGTGATCAGATTGATTTTAGCGAGTTAGCAAAAAAAATGGCTATGGATCAAGTTTTGTTGGCTCGTGTATTGAGAATGGCTAATTCGGCCCAGTTTGGAGGCGTGAAGGGTGTCTCTAATATTAATGATGCCATTGTCCGGATCGGAATTGGAGCAATTCGTAATCTTATTTCTTCTTCAATTCTTGCCTCGACGTTTCCCAAGCTAGAGACATTAAATCTTAAGGACTACTGGGCGAGCACCTTTGAAGTGGCAACGATTGCCGGTGCAATAGCGAAAGATGTCAAAGTAGACCCTAACGAAGCATTTATTGCAGGTATTTTACACAATATTGGTGAGCTTATGATTCACTCGCTTGAGCCTGAAAAAGCTTTGGAAATTAACCGCCGAGTTGAAAAAGGAAGTAATCCCATCGAGGTGCAAAGAGATATTCTCGGTGCTGATGCTCAACAGCTTGGAGCCGTTCTAGCTGAGAGTTGGAAGTTTCCTGCGGAGTTGATTGATGCAATTGCAAATGTTAATCATCCTAGTAAAGCCATTGCATCCAAGAAGCTAGCTTGTTTGGTTTTTCTAGCTCGAGATATAGACAAGCAATGGGATTCTATGGCTAATGACAAAGAAAAACAAAGCTACTTGAGTAAACATAAAGCAGCCGTGGCACTAAATGTTACCTCTAACCTGACTGAAAAAATTGAGTCAGTGCGTGGTCAAGGGAGTGAAATGGCCCACCAGATGTTTTAATTTGGTTAGGGCGTGTTGACCTTTTGAGGAGATTGATATTGCTCCTTTTTCTTGAACTTTATCTGCTGGATCACTAGGCCAAAGACAATCAACATAAGTCCTATTAATGTTGTCGGATGTATTTGCTCTCCGATGATATTGGCTAGCAATACCAAAGAAATAAATGGTGAAGCAAAAATAAGATTACTGATTCGAGCGGTATTTTGAGTGAGCTTTAATGCACTAAGCCATAGTACAAAAGTTATGCCCATTTCAAATAAACCCACATAAGTAGCAGCAAGCCATCCTTGTGACGAAATACCGCTCCAGCTATTTCCTTCAATCCAGCTTAAAATAATTGTACATGGAGTCGCTACAATAAAGCCGAGTAAAATACTAACGATGGGGTCGGCTTTATTTCTAGTATTGAGGATCCAATAACCTGCCCACAATAATGTCGATAGTAGTGCTAGACCAACACCTAATGGGCTATCAAAGTTAATGCTTAAAATATCGCCTTTAGTCGCAATTACTATTACCCCAAAATAGCTTAAACAGCATGCCACCCAATCTTGTTTACGTATTTTTTGTTTGAGGAATATAGCGGCCATAAAAGTTAATGTAATAGCCCAACTATAATTGATCGCTTGAGCTTGAGAAGCAGGAAGAAGGTCATAGGCCTTAAATAAAATGAGATAATAAGATAGTGGGTTGATAGCCCCGAGCACTACATAGTAGAAAGGGTTAGCACAAAACACATTGCCGAGAGATGACAGTTTTTTCTGATAGGTACATACAAGAGTTAATGCGAGTGTCGATACTATACTGGCGACAGTTAGCATTTGGATTGGAGATAGCTCGGCTAATGTTAATTTAAAGGCAGTCGCCACGGTAGACCATAGAAGTACAGCAGATAGACCTAGACAAATAGCGCGACGTTCGTTCATGACATTTCCTTGCGTCAAAATATGTAACTCGTCACGCTAGTCTATCGGTTTGATATCTGACCGACAAACTGGACATTTATCCAGTAGTAAAATACCATTTAACTAATATCAAAAATATGAGTTAACTCCCTATTATGCAATGGATTCTAGATAACGCTGCTTTTTTTATGGCCACATTAAGTTGTATGGCTTTGAGTGGTATCTTGGTTGGCTGGTGGGTTCGGCAACAGATGCACTTTGAACATAAACTCTTAAAACAACAACTGGAATCGAGTCAGCAACTTTTGAACGGCCAAATTAGTCAGTTGCAAAAAGAGCTGACTCAGGCGAACCAAGAGCTAGAGATTCTAGATAGTGAGCGTGATAAGGCGGCATATGAACTACAACAATCGCACGGTCAACTTATGACGGCACTTGAAAAACTACGCTATCTAGAAACAATTAAGCAAGAACGCCAACATTATTCGACTCAGCTAGATCTTAGTCGAGAACAAAAGGCTCAACTTGATGCTCAATTAAGAGAGCAAGATGCTCGACATAAAGAAGCAAATAAATCTAATCAGGAAAAGCTGCAAATACTTGAGCAGGCAGAATCTAGATTAAAACAACAATTTGAACATTTAGCGCATCAATTGTTTGATGATAAAACAGCAAAAGTTGATCAACAGAATCGGCAAAGTTTGGAAGGGCTTTTGTCACCACTTAAAGAACAGTTGGAAAGCTTTAAAAAACAGGTTAATGACAGTTTTACCCTAGAAGCAAAAGAGCGCCATACTCTAGTTCATGAACTAAAGGGTCTTCAGAGATTAAATGAACAGATGACTCAAGAAGCTGTTAACTTAACTCAAGCTCTTAAGGGAGATAATAAGCAGCAAGGAAATTGGGGTGAAGTTGTACTAGCGCGTGTATTGGCTGAATCTGGCTTGCGGGAAGGGCATGAATACCAAACTCAGGTTAGTTTACAAGACGAAGCAGGTAAACGCTTTCAGCCAGATGTGATTGTCTATTTGCCACAAAATAAACAGGTTGTTGTGGATTCAAAAATGGCTTTGGTGGCTTATGAGCGATATTTTAACGCACAATCAGACCAAGTAAGAGACAAAGCATTAAGTGAGCACATACTATCAATCAGAGCTCATATTAAAGGACTGTCACAGAAAGATTACCAAAATCTTAAAGGGATACAAAGTCTTGATTATGTATTGATGTTTATTCCTGTAGAGCCTGCTTTTCAGATTGCAATTCAGGCTGACCCAAGTCTGATTAAAGATGCGCTAGAACAAAACATTATTGTAGTTAGCCCGACAACTTTATTGGTGGCACTGCGTACAATAGATAATTTATGGCGTAACGAACGTCAAAACCAAAATGCTCAAGTTATCGCAGATAAGGCCAGCAAATTGTACGATAAGTTACGTTTATTTGTCGATGATATGCAAAACTTAGGCGGTGCGTTAGATAAAGCCAATCAAAGTTATCAAGGTGCTATGAATAAGCTGGTTAGTGGGCGAGGTAACCTTATTCGGCAAGCTGAAAGCTTTAAGCAACTTGGTGTTGAGGTGAAAAGACCAATATCTCAAAATATCACTAGCTTGGCTCAATACGATAGCCCTACAGAAAATAACGTCATGAGTGAAAATGATTCTATCGCGCAAAGACAACAAGCAGAGGATAAAGTAAACTAATCTCTCGCAACACTGAGCTCGTATTTATTCATAGCGTTGCTTGAAGAGGAATCAGCATGACAGATAAAGGCGTGAAGTCGAACGCAGCTTTAGAATCAAATGAAACCACGCATTTTGGTTTCACCACAGTGGCAAAAGAGGAAAAAGTCGCCAAGGTAGCACAAGTTTTTCATTCTGTGGCTACTAAGTACGATATCATGAATGACCTAATGTCGGTGGGAGTTCATCGACTTTGGAAGCGATTTACGATCAATTGTAGTGGTGTTCGACCAGGGCATCGTGTTCTTGATCTTGGGGGGGGGACCGGTGATTTGACGGCTAAGTTTTCACGTATTGTTGGTGAAAAAGGGCACGTTATTTTAGCCGATATAAACAACTCAATGCTCAATGTCGGCCGTGATAAACTGCGTGATAGTGGTATTGTTGGTAATGTTCACTATGTTCAGGCAAATGCAGAAGAATTACCCTTCCCAGATAACTATTTTGATGCTATCACCATCAGCTTCTGTCTGCGCAATGTGACCGATAAAGATAAAGCACTAGCATCGATGTTTCGTGTGTTGAAGCCCGGTGGCCGGTTATTAGTGTTGGAGTTTTCTAAACCAATATTTGAGCCATTATCTAAGTTGTACGATGCGTATTCTTTCCATTTATTACCTAAAATAGGTGAGTTAGTGGCTGATGATGCGGAGAGTTACCGTTACTTAGCAGAATCTATTCGTATGCACCCTGATCAAGGTACATTGAAAGATATGATGGAAGAGGTTGGTTTTGAAAATACCAGTTACCACAATCTGACAGGTGGTATTGTGGCCCTTCATCGTGGTTACAAGTTCTGAGGTAAAAAGACTGCTATGCCATTTGAGCCACTTGTGACTGCATCAATAGAGTCCACTCTTAACACTTTGATTAATGATGACCCTGAGCTCGTAGTTCGCTTACATAGACTGAAAGGTCAGGTAATCCAAGTTCATTTAAAAGAACTCAACAAAACCATTACCTTTGTATTTAGTCAGCAAATCGACGTGCTATCTGGTTACGAAGGTAAACCTGATTGTTACCTCTCCCTCAATCTTGCCATTTTACCCGAGCTGCGTGAGCAATCGAATATAACTAAGCTGATTAAGCAAGATAAATTGACGCTGGAGGGAGATATTAAGTTAGCACAACAATTCTCCCAACTCATAATTGACTGTAAGCCTGATATTGAAGAGTGGTTATCGAAAATGACGGGTGATGTGGTCGCGCATAGTTTAGTTCAAAGCGCATCTGACCTAGGTCGATTTATCAAGACAAAAGCAGAAAAACATCGCCTCCATCTTTCTCAGGCCATGACTGAAGAGTGGAAGTTGGTTCCGGCACCTTTGGAGCTAGCGCATTTCTGTGATCAAGTGGATGATGTAGTCAGTTGGGCGGCTCGTATTGAAATGAAATTGAATAAATTGACGGAACGATTATGACTCGAGCCGAATTAAGACGTCTATACCGAATTATCAAGGTTCAGCTTGAATATGGTTTAGATGAACTCCTTCCTGATCATCAATTAACTAAAGCCCCATTGATTGCCAGAAAGGCCTTGTTCTGGATTAAAAATAAACATGTCGATAAAGAATTGGGGGAAAGGCTACGTTTAGCTCTGCAAGAATTGGGTCCGGTATGGATAAAGTTTGGCCAGATGATGTCTACACGACGCGATTTGTTTCCTGCCAATATCGCCGATCCCTTATCGCTTCTTCAAGATCAGGTGTCACCTTTTGACGGTCAGCTCGCCAAGGGACAGATTGAGCTGGCACTGGGTGGTCCGGTTGAAAACTGGTTTACAGAATTTGATATCGAACCTCTTGCTTCTGCGTCAATTGCCCAAGTGCACACGGCAAAACTTAAGTCAACTGGTCAACCAGTCGTGTTAAAAGTTATTAGGCCAGATATTCGTCCAATTATTGATGCTGATCTAAAGCTCATGTACCGAATGGCACGTACAGTCGCGAAATCGTTACCTGAAGCGCGGCGTTTAAAGCCGGTAGAAGTTGTTCGGGAATATGAAAAAACGCTACTTGATGAATTGGATCTGCAGCGCGAAGCAGCGAATGCCATTCAGTTAAGAAGAAACTTCGAAAACAGCAAAGAACTTTATATTCCTGAAGTTTTTACTGACTTTAGTAATAAAAATGTCATGGTTTCTGAGCGAATATATGGCATTCAAGTGTCGGACATTGATGGTTTAAAAGCGAATGGCACTAATATGAAGCTGTTAGCTGAGCGCGGTGTTAGTGTGTTTTTTACTCAAGTGTTCCGGGACAGTTTTTTTCATGCGGATATGCACCCAGGTAATGTATTTGTTAACCCAGAGCATCCTGAAGATCCACAATGGATTGGTTTAGATTGTGGCATAGTGGGTACATTAAACACGGAAGATAAGCGTTATTTAGCAGAGAACTTTTTGGCCTTTTTTAATCGTGATTACCGCCGAGTTGCTGAGTTACACGTAGAGTCGGGTTGGGTGCCGCAACAGACGAATCTGGATGAGTTTGAATGTGCCATCAGAGTGGTATGTGAACCTATTTTTGCTAAGCCATTGTGTGACATTTCTTTTGGCCATGTATTACTGAATTTGTTCAATACTGCCCGTCGTTTCAATATGGAAGTTCAACCGCAATTGGTTTTGTTGCAGAAGACCTTATTGTATGTTGAAGGGCTAGGCCGTCAATTGTATCCCCGACTTGACTTGTGGCAAACCGCTAAGCCATTTCTTGAGAAGTGGATGATGAATCAAGTTGGGCCTAAAGCTTTATTGAATGCAGTGAGAGA
Source organism: Vibrio hepatarius (assembly GCF_018860525.1). Lineage (GTDB taxonomy): Bacteria > Pseudomonadota > Gammaproteobacteria > Enterobacterales > Vibrionaceae > Vibrio > Vibrio hepatarius_B. Next base: position 31,824 of record NZ_JAHKPM010000062.1, on the reverse strand, counting down.
CCGGGCGCCATTTTGGGCTGAAAAATTACCAGAGTTGCCTGAATTATTGTATGACAGTTTGCGCCAAGGAAAAATGATTAATCAGCGGATAGATCAGATGTATCATGGCTATCGTGCTAGTAAGCGGAGCCAGATGACAGGAAAGTTTTTATTTGGGGTTGGAGCGACATTGGTCGTATGCTCAGCCATATTGGTAACCAGCCCATACGAGCAGCTATCATTGGTCACGGCCAGTGGGGGTGTATTATTTTGGTTATTTAGTTGGAAAGCCTATCGTCAATAGGCAGTAGACTTTATTGGTTTGGATTAGCCTGAGGTATAGAAAATGGGTGGTATTAGTATTTGGCAACTTCTTATTGTTGCAGTCATTGTGGTTCTTTTGTTCGGTACCAAGAAACTACGAGGCATGGGAGGGGACTTAGGCAGTGCTGTTAAAGGTTTTAAGAAAGCCATGAGTGAAGATGAATCAGCGAAGAAAGATGCAGATTTTGAGCCTAAACATATCGATCAGCAGAAAGCAGATGCTACTGCCGAAAGTAAAAAAGATAAAGAGCAGGTATAACCAGTGTTTGATATCGGTTTTTGGGAGCTGGTATTAATCTCTGTCGTTGGACTAGTCGTTCTGGGACCTGAGCGTCTGCCCCATGCTATTCGTAGTGTATCTCGCTTTGTGAGCTCTGCGAAAAAAATGGCCAATAATGTTAAAGACGAAATATCACATGAGCTCAAAGTGCAAGAATTACAAGAAAACTTGCGCAAAGCTGAAAAAATGGGAATGGAAGATTTATCTCCAGAACTTAAGTCATCAGTTGATGAGCTCAAACAGGCTGCTCAAGATGTTCAGCGTCCATACTCTAAGACAAGGGAAGTGATGACAGAAGATGGAGATACGGAAGAAGTAGAGAATATACGGACATCTGATGCCAAGGAGCCTCATAGTCACGATCATTTAAGTGGTGAATCATTACCATTGGCAGATAAAAAAATTGAATAGTATTACTCTTAATGGGAGTTTTTGTAAGCGACTCCTATTGATATTTTCCAGTAGGGGTTTTCATGCCATCTGTTGAGCAAGCGCAGCCTTTGATTAGTCATCTTTTGGAACTGCGTAGCCGTTTGCTTCGCGCACTCATCGCTGTATTAATTGTATTTCTTGGATTGATCTATTTCGCAAATAATATTTATGAGTTTGTCTCTGCACCACTGATAGAGCGTCTGCCCGAAGGGGCGACCATGATAGCGACAGATGTTGCATCACCTTTCTTTACCCCACTCAAACTGACTCTAATAGCATCAATTTTTGTTGCGGTGCCTTTTATCCTATATCAAGTGTGGGCCTTTGTTGCACCGGGATTATATAAACATGAGCGCCGCTTAATTATGCCACTTTTGTTTTCCAGTTCCTTGCTGTTTTACTGTGGTGTTGCTTTTGCTTACTTTGTGGTTTTTCCATTGGTATTTGGTTTTTTTACTGCAATTTCATTGGGTGGAGTCGAATTTGCGACTGATATTTCTAGCTATTTGGATTTTGTGCTGGCTCTATTTCTTGCGTTTGGAATTGCTTTTGAAGTCCCTGTAGCGATTATTTTATTATGCTGGACAGGTGCAACTGATCCTAAAAGCTTAAGTGAAAAAAGGCCCTATATTATTGTGGGAGCCTTTGTGGTTGGTATGATGCTAACGCCCCCAGATATTATTTCCCAGACATTATTAGCGATACCTATGTGCTTGTTGTTTGAGGTGGGGCTGTTTTTTGCACGATTTTATGTTCGAAAACATGACCAATAGCCCTGCCGAAGAAGCTGGCGATTTTTAAGCTTCCTCGTTAAGGCCGCTATGCTAAATGAATCTATTTTATTTTTAATGTGTCTCGGCAATGTGAGCACTTATAAACTTCTTTAACACCTAATAATTTCTGCCAAAATGTTCGATGTTTCCTGCGTAAGCAGCCACTGTGATAAAACATATAAAGGTGATTCTTAATTGTTATTTTTGTTAGTAAATCAGCAGTGATGGATTTTAAATATGATATTTTTTATATCCTTTCCTCATTGTTTTATTGATAATGATATGAATTACCGAATATTTTAAATGCAAAACAAGCATTTAGCATTTTTGTTTGTGACGTTTATAACTTCTTCAAAAGTACTTTCACGCAAATCAGCGATCCGTTTTGCTACTAATGAAATGTAAGCTGGCTCATTGCGCTTTCCTCTATGCGGAACCGGTGCCAAATAGGGGCAGTCAGTTTCAAGCAGGATGTAATTCATATCTAACGACGGGATGACTTTATCCATGCCGCCATTTTTGAATGTACTTACCCCGCCAAGACCAAGATGAAACCCTAAGCCATTAATGGCTTTAGCTTGTTCTATATCACCACCAAAACAGTGAAATACACCAGAAAGTGAGCCATCTTGCTCCTGACTTAGCAAGTCTAGCGTTTCTTGTATGGAGTCCCGGGTGTGGATTACAACGGGCAGTTTCATCTCTTTGGCCCAGTTCAACTGAGTAGTAAAAGCTTTTTCTTGTTCAACTTTGTACGTCTTGTCCCAATAAAGGTCGATACCAATTTCGCCAACAGCAATAAAAGGATGCTTTTCAAACCAGCTATGAATTATTTGTAAAGTATGATCAATATTTGCATCAACATAACATGGATGAAGTCCCATCATAGAATGACATACATCAGGATAAGCAGCTTCGGTATGCAGCATGGGTTGGATAGATTCAATATCTATGTTGGGCAGCAAGATTTTATCTATGCCTTGGGCGAGTGCTCTTTCTACAACCTGATCGCGGTCATTATCAAATTCGCTGGCATAAATGTGCGCGTGAGTATCGATCATTGTTTGTCTCTTTAAAGCTTGGTTGGCCAGAGTATACGGCAGTGTGAGCATTTGGTCATTTTTTGTATTTTTATCACTTGCTGCTAGCCTAAGACCTCAGGAGTGATATTATGCAAATCAAGCACTTTCACCACATAAGGAGAATACAGTGTCCGTTTCCATTCAAGGCCAGTTTCCTGGTCGCCGTATGCGCCGTATACGCAAGCATGATTTTAGCCGCCGCCTTATGGCTGAGAGTCAAGTAACCGTCAGTGACTTGATTTATCCTATGTTCATTTTGATGGGTAAAGATCGTCGTGAGACAGTAGAGTCTATGCCTGGAGTTGAGCGCTTATCGATTGATCTGATGTTAGAAGAAGCGCAGTACCTTGCTAGATTAGGGGTACCTGCGATTGCTTTGTTCCCAGTGGTGAATCAAGATGCTAAAAGTTTATGTGCTGCAGAGGCTTATAATTCTGAAGGTTTGGTCCAGAGAGCAGTACGCTCATTGAAAGAACATGTACCAGAAATCGGTGTTATTACTGATGTGGCTTTGGACCCTTTTACTACCCATGGCCAAGATGGAATTATCGATGAAGAAGGCTATGTCCAGAACGATGAGACAACAGAAGTGTTGATACAACAAGCCTTGTCTCATGCCGAAGCGGGCGCTGATGTAGTTGCTCCATCAGATATGATGGATGGGAGGATAGGAGCTATCCGAGAAGCACTAGAAGACGCTGGATATATTAATACTCAAATCATGGCTTATTCGGCCAAATATGCTTCTCATTATTACGGACCATTTCGAGATGCAGTTGGCTCTTCGAATAACCTCAAGGGTGGTAACAAAAATAACTATCAGATGGACCCTGCTAATAGTGATGAGGCCGTTCATGAAGTTGCTATGGATATCAATGAAGGCGCGGATATGGTGATGGTTAAACCGGGTATGCCTTATCTTGATGTTGTACGTCGGGTTAAAGCCGAGCTGAAAGTACCGACTTTTGCGTATCAGGTGTCAGGTGAATATGCTATGCACAAAGCGGCTTTTCAAAATGGTTGGTTAAAAGAGCGTGAAACAGTGATGGAATCATTACTTTGTTTTAAGCGCGCAGGTGCTGATGGCATCCTAACTTATTTTGCAAAGGATGTGGCTGAATGGTTGACACAAGACAATGCTGAGCCAGCCAAGTTTATGCGAACAGTAGAATAGGCTTGTTTATTTGAGAAAAGGCTGACATTTGTCAGCTTTTTTTGGATTAGCATCGAATATCAAGAATTATGGGTTAAACAGCATGGCTATTTACAATTAAAGGTCAAACCTCGAAATTAACCCCCCATATATGATTAAGCAATTGATTGTTAATGGATTTTTTATCTAGTAGTTTGAAAGGAAACGACGATTAACAGATTCTCGAATCCATTTTATGAAACAAATGCAGCTATGAGATCAAAATAAATGAGATTTTTTCTCATTTACCTCTTGACGACTCAAATGAGAATAATTATTATTTATCTTGTCTTAGGGGATAAGAGAAGTTCACCAAGATGTAGATTTGCTTTTTTCAATGTGAATATGGCAACTATACAATATGCGTGAACTTGCACTCATTCAATTTGACACGACATTGCTCACATTGCTTCCAGTGTAATTTATAGCTTTATATTAAAGCATATTGTTCAACTTAGAATGCTTTAATAAATTTTTGCTAGGCGACATCAAATCGATGTCGCTTTTTTTATGCCTCGTATTCGATATCTTTCCTTGGGTTTAAAAAATATTCAACCAGATAAATTCACCTAAGGCTTGAATAAAAGGGCACCAATAGTCTTTTCCACAAGCAAGGATCTTTTGTTGATCTGTCCCATATCTACCGATCTTGTATTTTATTTATATAAATCAATATCTTATAAAGTTATATGCCATTTTTTCCACTGTATTAAATTGATAGACATAAATACTATGAACAGACTTATCCACATAGAATAGGAGAGAATGATCAAGCTTGTTAACAGATCTAGAGCAGATGTGATGAGTTAACATGGATCCACTGATAGAGTCGTGGCATCCTTAGCAGATCTTTTTTCCTTGGATGCTTAAATTATGGCTCGTATTCCTGAAAATCCATTGATTTTAATTGATGGTTCTTCTTACCTTTATCGTGCATTTCACGCCTATCCAGACACTATGACTAATGGTGATATACCAACAAATGCTGTCTATGGCGTAGTGAATATGCTGCGTAGTATGATGCGCCAATTTTCCTCACAACGTATCGCTGTGGTATTTGATGCTAAGGGAAAAACATTTCGTGATGATATGTATCCTGAATATAAAGCCAACCGCCCTCCGATGCCTGATGATTTGAGGTGCCAAATTGAGCCCCTTCACAAGGTCATTAAAGCAATGGGGTTACCGCTAATCTGTGTTCCAGGTGTTGAAGCTGATGATGTGATTGGAACTCTTGCCTCGCAAGCATCACAAGCTGGGATACCGGTTTTGATTAGCACAGGTGATAAAGACATGGCTCAATTGGTTGATGATAATGTCACCCTGATTAATACCATGACAAATGTGGTGATGGACCGAGATGGAGTTATTGAAAAGTTTGGTATCCCGCCTGATTTAATTATCGACTATTTAGCTTTAATGGGTGATAAGGTTGACAACATTCCAGGTGTCCCAAGTGTCGGTGATAAGACAGCGACGGCCCTATTACAAGGGATTGGTGGCTTAACAAAGTTGTATGAAAATCTTGATCAAATAACGGCCCTTGGTTTTCGTGGATCTAAGACCATGGCAAAAAAACTCATAGATAATAAAGAGAGTGCATTTTTATCCTATGATCTCGCGACGATTAAGTTAGATGTGGAGTTAGATAATTCGCATGATTCTTTATTTAAATCAGAGCCTAAGACTGATGAATTGATTGAACTCTATGGCCAGTTAGTGTTTAAGTCTTGGCTTAATGAAATATTGGAAGGTGGAAGTGGTGCTATCGTTGCAGATGATAAACCTAAGGCCGTTTCGGGTACTGGGCAATCATCTTTAGTCAGAGACGAAGGTGTATCGGCGGTGATAATTGATCGCAGCAGTTATGAAACCATTCTCGATCAGCAAGCATTCAATATTTGGTTAGAGAAGCTTAAAGCTTCTGATATTTTTGCTTTTGATACTGAAACGGACAGTCTTGATTACATGGTAGCCAATTTAGTCGGTGTATCATTTGCTACTGAAGAAGGAACTGCTGCCTATGTACCTATTGGTCATGATTACCTTGATGCTCCTCAGCAATTAGATCGCAGTTGGGTTTTAGAGCAACTCAAGCCGATTCTAGAAAATGACGCACTGGCTAAAGTGGGACAAAATCTTAAATATGATGCTAGCGTGTTAGCACGTTACGGTATTGAAATGAAAGGAGTAAAACACGATACCATGCTTGCATCTTACGTATATAATAGCGTTGGAGGGAAGCATGATATGGACAGTTTAGCATTGCGCTTCCTTCAACACAGTTGTATCTCCTTCGAGCAGATTGCTGGTAAAGGTAAGAAGCAACTTACATTTAACCAAATTGAGTTAGACGAGGCGTCACCATACGCTGCTGAAGATGCGGATGTTACTCTTCGCTTACATAATTGTCTTAGCGAGAATATAAATAAAGATGATAAGCTAAGAGTGATATATGAGCAGATTGAAATCCCTCTTGTTCCCGTGTTGTCTCGAATGGAGAGAACGGGAGTATTAATTGATGACATGAAGCTTACTGCGCAATCGCAAGAGATTGCTTTACGCCTTAATGAGTTAGAGCGGAAGACCTTTGAAGTCGCTGAGCAGGAGTTTAATATGAACTCACCAAAGCAACTGCAAGCTATTTTGTTTGATAAAATGGGCTTACCAGTCATCAAAAAAACACCTTCAGGTACGCCTTCGACTAACGAAGAAGTCTTGCAAGAATTAGCACTAGAATATCCACTACCGAAACTGATTCTAGAGTATCGTGGTCTAGCAAAGTTAAAGTCTACCTATACAGACAAATTGCCGAAGATGATTAATTCGCAGACGGGACGAGTTCATACCTCATATCACCAAGCGGTGACAGCAACTGGTCGTTTGTCTTCTACCGATCCCAACTTACAAAATATCCCTATCCGCAATGATCAGGGGCGGCGCATTCGTCAGGCATTTGTTGCACCGCATGGGTATAAAATTATGGCGGTCGATTATTCTCAAATTGAATTGCGTATTATGGCTCACTTATCTGGCGATAAAGCATTACTTGATGCTTTCCAGCAAGGTAAGGATATCCACTCTGCGACAGCAGCTGAAATTATAGGTGTTGATATCGAACAAGTTACAGCAGAACAGCGTAGGCGAGCTAAGGCGGTAAACTTTGGTCTTATTTATGGAATGAGTGCTTTTGGCCTTGCAAAGCAACTTGGGATTCCGCGCAATGAGGCTCAGCAGTATATGAATACTTATTTTGAGCGCTATCCCGGAGTCATGCAGTATATGGAAGATACGCGAAGTCTGGCGGCTGACCAAGGCTATGTAGAGACAATTTTTGGTCGTCGACTACATTTACCAGAAATTAAATCACGTAATGGCATGCGTCGCAAGGCGGCTGAGCGGGCGGCAATCAATGCTCCTATGCAAGGCACAGCTGCTGACATTATTAAAAAGGCAATGCTGCTCGTTGATCAATGGATTGAAGAACATGGCGATGGACGAGTTAAGTTACTTATGCAGGTTCATGATGAACTTGTTTTTGAAGTTGAAGAAGCAGCCCTTAGTGAAATTGAAAGTAAAGTACAAGAATTAATGGAATCTGCTGTGAATCTTGATATCCCTTTAGTTGCTGAAACTGGTCACGGAGACAATTGGGATCAAGCGCATTAGATAAAAAATCATTTAATATCATATAAATAAAACCAGCCAATAAGTTATTTGTTGGCTTTTTTATTCATATCAAAGTCGTTGTTAATCTAGTTTTTTGTAGTTAAATAAAATAATTGTGAAAATAAGTTACACAAATGGTTTTAATTAATGACCAATTGTTGTACATTACTAGACGTAGGGTACAGAGGTAAGATGTTCTATCTTATAGACCTTTTGTTTCACGTTATTGGATTAAGCTGATTCAGTCGCCCCAGCCAGTGTTTGGCCGGGGCGTTTTTTATCTGATTTAAAAAACCTTTTTACCGCAAATATAAATTTGGCTCTGGTTACCAGAAGTTTCTATTGTGCCTAGAAAATCTTGATTCATCTTTCTATCGTTGCGATGGTGTTTAGTAATTTAAACTAAATTTGTAATAAAGCTTCATTCCAACCCATTTACTGCCAACGGTAAAGCAAATCGTCATCATTGTTCAAATTAAGCAGTAAAAGCATATGATCGAGTATTTCAGAGCTTATGGTTCAATTTTTGTAATGCTAGGCGGGATGAAATATTAAAAAGTATTGAAAGGAATTCACGACCCCGCTTCACAAGTGAGGCCGCTTAAGGTGATAGCTATCTATAATGAATATTGAAGATATTTCGCTTACTCTTCATTAATTTGTGGTGTTACGGCAGGTGAAAACCATTGGTCAAGCTTATTGCTCAGAATGTCTACTCCAATCCCTTTTAGAGATGAAAAGGCTGCTACGCTGACGTCTCCACCAAAACTGATTGCCTCCTCTTTAATTTTTAAAACTTGAGCTTTACGTGCACCACTTTTGAGTTTATCTGCTTTGGTTAGAAGAACTTGTACTGGGATACCACTATCGACTGCCCAGTAAATTAATTGCTGGTCAAGGTCCTTCATTGGATGTCGAATGTCCATTAGAACGACGAGCCCTTTTAGACATTGCCGCTTCTGCAGATATTCACCCAAAGATTTTTGCCATTTCTTTTTCAATTCTAGCGGAACTTGGGCAAAACCATAGCCCGGAAGATCAACGATGTGGCACCCTTCCGTTACCTTAAAAAGATTAATAAGTTGTGTTCGGCCTGGCGTTTTACTCGTTTTTGCTAAACTTCTTTGGTTAGTTAATCGATTTAACGAGCTCGATTTACCTGCATTGGAACGTCCTGCGAACGCAACTTCGATTCCCTCATCTTCAGGCAGATGACGTATATCAGGTGCGCTGGTGATGAAATGGGTGTTTTGATAATGAATTTTTACGCTCACTGTTAACTCCATCTCGACTTTGTGTCGTCGATTGATTACTTTTATATGAAAGTGTGTAAAATAACCGTGCTCGGCATAAGGTCGCCTATTATATCATGAGTGACTACGCAGAGTGGTACTGGAAGCTTGATAATTATAATGGAATGTCATGAAGAAATTAGCGCTAATCTTGAGTCTTTTAGCCAGCTGCTCTGTATGGGCCCAAGGTAGTATCGAAGCTGGAAAAGAAAAATCTCAAACCTGTGTTGCTTGTCATGGTGCTGACGGCAATAGTCAACTCGCGATGTACCCTAAAATCGCAGGTCAACATGCCAAGTATATTGAGAAGCAGCTTAAAGACTTTAAGTTGGGTATGTCCAGCAGCGGTAAGCAGGGGCGCTATGACCCTGTAATGAGCGCTATGGCTATGCCTTTGTCTGAGCAAGATATGAAAGATATCGCATCATACTACTCCTCACTCTCGATTTCGAATAATACAACACCAGAAGACGTTGTGCAAAAGGGTAAGACCTTATATACAGCCGGTGACATGGATCGTGGGCTAACTGCATGTACTGCTTGCCATGGTCCCCGTGGTAATGGTACGGAACTTTCGGGTTTTCCTAAAATATCAGGTCAACATGCTGATTACATCAAATCCCAGTTAGAAAAGTTCCGTGCTGGTAAGCGTGGTAATGATATGAACGGGATGATGCGTGATATTGCGAAGAAACTTACTGATGAAGATATCGACAATTTATCTAAATATGTCGGTGGCTTACACTAGCTTTAATTCATTTGCCCTAACCAATTGTAAAAAAAGAAAAGCCCAAGAGATTTATTATCTTGGGCTTTTTTGTATGAGATGAATCACAGTAACTATGGTTCACGATCTGAGTATCTTTCCCATTACTTTGTAGGAGATCGTCATTTCTTTGTAAGTGGCTTTTCTTATATTTTTTCATAAATTCATGAAAATTAAATAAAAAATATTAATTTTAACGCGATCGATATTTTTTTTTGTTAGATAGATTGCTTCAAGTTTGTGAAAGGTTAGAGTGGTCATATCGACGGGGCGCTAAAAGTGAAATGTATGTACTAATAAATGTTTTAGTCATTAATTACGTTTAGCTTTCAGGAAGTAAAGTAAGTAGGAAGCTTACATGATAGGGATGATCACTTTGTCTGAGGGTTTAGACAATGAAAAGGACCAGGCTAAGGATGGGCCCAGAGGCAGGAAGTAAAAAGGATTATTAAAATTCACTAGGACGGTGAAAAAGAAACTCTTTAGCAGGGAAAGCGCGAATAACAAATGGATATTTAGTGCACGCTATGCGTGCAATATTTTTGGCTTCAAGGCCATTTTAATACTTTAGAAAGCGATAAGATCTTCTTATCGCTTTTTTTGTATTTTACTCTATACATTACAAATGCAGGCCTGCTCTAGCTTGTTGATTATCGACTATCTTTTGCGTTTAGTAGCAATATTTTTCTCAACTGATGATTATTTACCCAATAATGCTCCACTCTACAGTCACTTTCTGGTATGTTTCGCATCCCGGTTTGAGGATGTCGCTATGGATCACTGCCCACTTTGCAGCAGTTCTAAACTGCAATATTATTACGAAGATAAGTCTCGAGCATATCTTCAGTGCCAGCAGTGTGACTTAGTATTTGTGAGTTCTGTTCAAAGATTGGATGCAAAGGCCGAAAAAGCCCACTACGATCTGCATGAGAACGATCCAAATGATGGTGGCTACCGTACATTCTTGTCTAGGGTTGCAGACCCAGTGATAAAGCGTGTTGAGCCAAACTCAGAGGGGCTAGATTTTGGTTGTGGTCCTGGTCCGACACTGTCTTTGATGTTTGAAGAGCAGGGGCACAAGATGTCTTTGTACGATATTTATTATTATCCTGATACCGAGGTATTGGAACGTACTTATGACTTTATAACTGCCACAGAGGTGATTGAGCATTTATATCATCCAAATAAAATATGGCAGCAATGGTTGAATTTAGTTAAGCCAGGTGGCTGGATTGGTCTGATGACTAAGATGGTTATTGATGTTGAAGCGTTTGCTAGGTGGCACTATAAAAATGACCCTACACACGTCGTTTTTTATAGTCGCAACACATTTGAGTTTCTGGCCGAGCGGGATAAGCTCAAACTTGAATTTATTGGTAATGATGTAATTTTACTGAGGAAGCTCCAGTAATGAGCCGTAATAAAAAAATCAAATCAGGTAGTAATGGAGACCTGGTTGTCGTCCGTAATCGTACACAAGCTGACGTAGAAGGACGTTTGCGTAAAAAAGATAAAAAGCGTAAAGGGTTGAAAACGGGTAATCGCAACGTTGAAGGCAACGATCAAAAACACCAAACTGAAGGTCAAGTACGTGATCCGCGTTTAGGGAGTAAGAAGAAAGTCCCATTGATTGTTGAGGCTGAGAAAAAAACAACCAAGGCTGAGCGTCGCCGTAGTGCAGAGCAAGAGCTAGAATTGCTGGAAGCTGATGCTCAATTAAATGTGTTGCTCGATCGCCTTGATAATGGTGAAAGTTTAGGTGCTGGTTTACAAAAATTTGTTGATGAAAAACTTGCACGTATCGAAGCTTTGATGAAGCAATTAGGTATTTATCAAGAAACTGAAGATGAGCTAGCTATTGCTGACGATACTGTGTCTACTGAGAAGGAACCAGTAAAAAAATCAGCGAAGAAATCCTCTTCTGATGATGAGTTGCTCTCGCAGTTTGAAGATTTGGATTTGAATCAGCTTAAAGGGTAGGACAATTGATGAATGTAACCTTGTTGGCCATTATTGGTGGAGTGATTATTCTCACTTTAGCACTATATGCAGGTTACCTTCTGCTCCAATTGAAGAAGCAAAAGGATTTGCAGTACCAACATACTAAACTTGCGATTAACAAGCGTAACGCCAATATTTTTGAAAATGTACGTATTCTGTGTATGGCAGGTATTCAGGGGCAGTGTGATTTGTCGGAAATTAGCATCCGTGTTTACAATATTATGGACTACGTTCAGGGAGAAGATCGTGTCGATTTTGACAAAGAGTTTCCAGCCACAGCAGAGCTTTACCATATAGTAAAAGACATGGCTCGAAGTGAAGGTCGACAGCAATTAATAAAGAAAGAGCGAATGAAACAAAACCTTGTACGTCACAAGGCTGAATCTCGCCTAGAACAAACAATAATTGAAGAGCTAAAACAGCTACAGAAAAAAGTTCAACCTCTTAATAATCAAATCAATATTCAGATGGTCTAACGTTAATCATAATTTCCTCTCAATCGTTAAGTGACCAAGTTATCAATTTTAACTATTAGTGTCCTTAACGTGTCATGCATCTCTACGTTCTGCCACTGTGTGTGGCAAAATAGCCAGAAAAATAGCGCGGCTAACCAAGCCGCCTAGCAATGATAATCTTAACGGAAGGGCATCATGTCTCAGTTCGTCGCCGTGAGCCAGCAAATAGTTTGGGATCAAGCATTACTCGATAAATATAACTGTGCTGGTCCTCGTTATACGTCTTATCCTACAGCATTGGAGTTTCACGAAGTATTCACCATTGCTGATTATGATGCGGCTTGTACTGAGTACCCAGAGCGACCTTTGTCTCTTTATATCCACATTCCGTTCTGCCACAAGCTTTGTTACTACTGTGGATGCAATAAGGTCATCACACGCCATGCTCAGAAAGCAGAGCAATATCTGGATGTGCTTGAGCAGGAAATTCTTACTCGAGCGTCATTACTCCATGGGCGTAGGGTGACACAACTGCATTTGGGGGGCGGTACACCGACATTTTTGTCCAAGCATCAAATTTCTCGATTAATGAGTACAATACGAGCGGAGTTCGATTTTCGAACTGATGCTGAAATAAGTATTGAAGTTGACCCTAGAGAGATAGAGCTGGATATACTTGACCATCTTAAAGCAGAGGGTTTTAACCGCTTAAGCATTGGGGTTCAAGATTTCAATAAAGAGGTTCAAAAACTGGTCAATCGTGAGCAGGATGAAGACTTTATTGTTGCTATGGTAGAGCGTGCCAAAATACTGGGTTTTCGCTCAACTAACTTAGATCTGATTTATGGTTTACCTAAGCAAACCAAAGAGCGATTTGCTCAAACATTATCTCAAGTATTAGCAATGAACCCAGGGCGATTGTCTATTTTTAATTATGCGCACATGCCTCAGTTGTTTGCTGCTCAGCGTAAGATTAAAGACGAAGCTTTGCCAAGCGCGAAAGAAAAGATGGCTATTCTTCAAGAAACAATTTCGACACTGACTAATAATGGCTATCAATTTATTGGTATGGATCACTTTGCAAAGCCTGATGATGAGCTGGCTATAGCTCAACGCAATGGAGTTTTGCACCGTAACTTCCAAGGTTACACGACTCAAGGTGAATGTGATTTAGTTGGTTTTGGTGTATCCGCTATCTCAATGATTGGAGATGCGTATGCTCAGAACCAGAAAGATCTCAAAAGATATTACCAACAGGTGATATCTCAGCATCATGCTTTATGGAAAGGTTTATCTCTTGATAGTGATGACTTACTAAGACGTGAAGTTATTAAGCAGCTCATTTGTAATTTTAAACTAGATATAGCAATGCTTGAATCAGAATTTGATATTCGATTTAAGCACTACTTTAAAGATGATATTGAATTACTTCAGACATTCATTGAGGATCAGTTAGTCGAAATGGATGAAAAGGGGATTCGAGTGACGCTTCGCGGCCGTCTTCTCATTCGTAACATATGTATGTGTTTTGATAAGTATTTACGAATTAAGGCCCGCCAGCAGCAATTCTCAAGAGTCATATAGCCCCCTAGTTGTGACTTGTCTCTTATTTGGAGGCTACTAGGAGGCAATATAAGTGTGTAGTGCAACGTCCCACAAGGCTTTGATTAACGGGTTATCCCACTGTGAACGTTTGCAGCAGACTCCCAGCTTAAATGGCTTAATCGATGCAACTTTAAGCCGATGTATTTTTTCTTTTACCGGGCTATTGTTGATCACTACGTCAGGGGCGATAGCGACACCGCAGCCAAGTGCGACCATACTAACAATCGCTTCATGTCCTGAAACCTGAGCATAGATGTTTGGCTTGATTTTCATCGATTTAAACCAAGAATTGGCTCGCTCTCTTGCGGTGCCTGATTCTGGGACAATAAAGGGTATCGAGTTCCAATCAGTCTCACCCTTTTGTAATGCGTGAGTAAAGCTACTTATTCCAGCAGGTGCGATGACAGACAGTGGGATTTCGCCAATCGTTTCAAACTTAAGTTTGGCTGGTAGTGTGTCAGGTTGGGCTGAAATTGCGATGTCGACTTCATCGCTCAGCACCTTATTGATCGCTTGGGCAGGGTCCCCTGTGGAAAGTTTTAATTCTATAAATGGGTGCCGTAGGCGAAGCTCAGACAGTAACTCTGGAAGGTGGCTATAGCTGGCCGTAACAGAACAAAATAAACGAATCTCTCCTTTGAGTTCTTGCTTACCATTTTGCACTTGAGAGTAGAAGCTTTGCCACTCAGTTATTATTTTTAGTGCGACTGGCATTAGTTTTTTAGCTGCAGGGGTGAGTTCGACGCTGCGGTTATCGCGTACAAACAATTCTTGTCCTGTTTCCGACTCTAGTTTTTGTATTTGTCGACTCAAAGCTGATGGACTGACATGCATGGCTGAGGCCGTTTTAGCAAAGCTTTTACTATCACACAAATGGATAAAAACCTGTAAGCGCTTTATGTTCATAAATGAGTGGTCCTAAGTTGCAATTTTTGCAATGACTAATTGTGAATATATCACTTTAAGCAAGTTGGTGTCTGTTTTAGTATCGAGAGATTCGGTGATTAAATACCGACTTAGGTGGATAAATATTTAAAGGAGAGCCCTAACATGGCCAACTATTTCAATACATTAAACTTGCGTGAGCAGCTAGATCAACTTGGTCGCTGTCGTTTCATGGATCGCAGCGAGTTTGCAACAGAAGCTGATTACCTTAAAGGTAAGAAAGTCGTTATTGTTGGCTGTGGTGCTCAAGGTCTGAATCAAGGCTTAAATATGCGTGACTCTGGCCTAGACGTGTCTTATGCATTACGACAAGCTGCTATTGATGAGCAGCGACAATCTTTTAAAAATGCACAAAACAATGGCTTTGATGTCGGTAGCTATGAAGCGCTCATCCCGCAAGCTGACCTAGTTGTGAACTTAACACCAGATAAGCAGCATACTAATGTTGTGGAAACGGTTATGCCGCTGATGAAAGAGGGATCGGCACTTGGTTATTCGCATGGTTTTAATATCGTTGAAGAAGGCATGCAGATCCGCAAAGATCTGACGGTAGTTATGGTCGCACCTAAGTGCCCTGGTACAGAAGTTCGTGAAGAATACAAACGTGGTTTCGGTGTTCCAACATTGATTGCTGTTCACCCTGAAAATGATCCGAAAGGTGAAGGTTGGGATATCGCTAAAGCATGGGCAGCAGGTACAGGTGGACACCGTGCGGGCTGCTTAGAGTCATCGTTTGTTGCTGAGGTGAAATCTGATTTGGTGGGTGAGCAAACTATCCTTTGTGGTATGTTGCAAGCAGGCTCTATTGTCAGTTATGAAAAGATGGTGGCTGAAGGTATTGACCCAGGATATGCAGGTAAATTGATTCAATACGGTTGGGAGACAATCACAGAGGCGCTTAAGTTTGGTGGTATTACTCATATGATGGATCGCCTATCAAACCCAGCAAAAGTCAAAGCATTTGAACTCTCTGAGCAACTTAAAGATCTAATGCGTCCTTTATACAATAAACATATGGACGATGTTATTACTGGTCACTTTTCTAGCACTATGATGGCTGATTGGGCCAATGACGATGTTAACTTGTTGGGTTGGCGGGAAGAAACCGGTGAAACTGCATTTGAAAACTATCCAGCCAGTGATGTTGAAATTTCTGAGCAAGAATACTTCGATAATGGCATTTTGTTAGTCGCTATGGTGCGTGCTGGTGTTGAATTAGCATTTGAAGCCATGACTGCGTCAGGTATTATCGATGAGTCAGCGTACTATGAGTCTTTGCATGAGCTACCACTGATTGCAAACACAGTCGCACGTAAGCGTTTATACGAAATGAATGTCGTCATTTCAGATACAGCTGAGTATGGGAATTATCTGTTTGCTAATGTTGCAACGCCGCTTTTACGTGAGAAATTTATGTCCTCAGTTGGCACTGATGTTATTGGTAAAGGTTTAACTGAAACATCTAATCACGTAGACAACGCGACTCTGATTGCTGTCAATGAGACTGTTCGTAATCATCCAGTTGAGTACATTGGTGAAGAACTACGCGGTTATATGACAGATATGAAGCGTATCGCGGTAGGTGGCTAGACCACTTAATTAGAGGTAATGATTTAAGTATCTTCCAGTAGTAGAAACTCCAGACAGACTGGAGTAATAAATACAAGACGAATACACAACATCTCAAATAAAAGGCCTGGTCTCATCGACCAGGCCTTTTTATTTTGGGTAGTGGGCGTTGTGGTACGGTTTATTTCTCCGCTAGCTTATCTTCCAGAGCGGTTAGCTTTTGCTCCATGACGGTCAGTTTCTCGCGAGTACGCATAAGAACTTGAGTCTGAACATCAAACTCTTCACGGCTGACAACGTCAAGCTTGTTAAGCTGGCCTTGAATAACTTGGCGAATTTTTTGGTCGACGTCTGCACCCAACTCTTTGACTGGAGTTGGCATGGAGTCATGAATTTGTTTCGCTATTTGTTCTAATTTTTTTGGGTCAAACATGTGAAAAACTCCTGTACGTTTGTTTCTATTCTATGTAATTGCTTGGAGAAAGTCGCTATTGGGTCAAAATTATTAGCTGATAGAAGCAAGAAAGGCCACCTTGAAGGGTGGCCTAGTATTCGAGTGCGAATTTACTTTTTGTCTGTTAGTTGGCGATGAGCCGCTTTTGCTTCATCGATACGAGCCAGTTTTTCCAAATCTTTGTCTTCTACAAATACTGGAAGTGGCTTATGTTTCTCTGCAAGGTAACTGTATATGACAGGCAAAACAAATAGAGTAAACAAAGTACCGATTGCAAGCCCTGCAACGATAACAATGCCTATACTAAATCTCTGGGCAGCGCCTGCTCCTGAAGCGTACATCAGAGGTATGAGGCCTGCTATCATCGCTGCTGTGGTCATTAGAATTGGACGCAGACGCACTTTAGCTGCTTCCATAACGGCGTCTGTTTTACTGAGTTTGTTATGGAGCTGCTCTTCTTTGGCGACCTCACAGATTAATATACCATGTTTCGTTATCAGACCAACTAAGGTAATCAAACCAACCTGAGAGTATATATTCATCGATGCAGCTCCCCATGCAAGAGAAATTAGAGCGCCACAGATCGCTAGAGGAACCGATACCATAATGACCATAGGATCTTTTAATGACTCAAATTGAATTGCTAGCACCAAGAAGATGATTGCCAGTGCTAACCCAAAGGTAGCGTAGAGAGCGCTGCCTTCAGTCACATACTGGCGAGATTCGCCCATATAGTCGTGGTTGTAGCCGCTTGGAAGCTTGTTGTTTGCCGTGTCCTCGAACCAGTTAATGGCATCACCCATCGCAGTACCCGGAGCGGGTGCTGCACTAATAGTTGCTGAATTAAGTTGGTTGAAGTGAGGCAAAGAACGAGGCTCGGCGACTACATCAATAGTTATCAGATTTCCTAGAGGCAGTGCTTTCCCATCAGCGCCTTTAACATAGTAGTTATTCATTGATTCTGGATTTAGGCGCCATTTACGTTCTACCTGAGGGATCACTTCATAAGAACGACCGTTAAGGTCAATGCGATTGACATAGCCATCAGACATCATGGTGCTAAGTGTGGTACCAATATCTTGCATGGTTACGCCATAAGCGCCCGCTTTGTCTTTATCAATATTGATCTTGATGGTGGCTGAATCGTAGTTGAGATCTAACTCCGAGTATACGAACATTGGATTAGTACTCACTTCCGATAGAACATCAGAGGCGATAGCAAACAAGCTTTCAAAGGCATTGGGTGTAGTGATCACAAACTGAATTGGTAACCCTGAACCTGCTCCTGGCAGCTCTGGCATTTGGAATGCGATTACTGCCATTCCAGGTACCTCTTTAACCAGCTCGGTCACTCGGTTTACTACTTCATGCTGTCCTGCTTCACGCTCACTCCAAGGTACTAAAGAAGCAATACCAAAGGCTTGGTTTGAGCTCGGTACGCCAGTAAATACTTGTGCATACGCTACTTCCTTTTGATCTGAAAGAATGGCGTTAACATCATTCATGGTATTTTGCATAAAATCCAAGTTGGCATTAGATGGTGCCGTACCCATTAGCATGACAACGCCCTTATCCTCCGATGGTGCCAGTTCACTTGGGATAAACTTAAATAACAGAGGTAAGCTTGCGAACACAATTATTGCAAAGCCAATCATCACAGGGCGGTGCTGCATAACAGCGCCGAGCATTTTTTCATAGCGCAGCGTCATATTATCCAGTACATGGTGAACTTTTTGCTCAAACTTACTTGGTACCTCATTAGCTCTAAGCATCTTAGAGCACATCATAGGTGATAGTGTTAGGGCTATAATACCTGATACAAATACAGCCCCTGCAAGCGTTAAGGCAAATTCCTTAAACAAGGAACCCGTAATGCCTCCCATAAGAGCTATCGGAGCATAGACGGCGCCTAAAGTTAACGTCATGGCGATAACAGGGACAGCGATTTCTCTTGTTCCTATGATAGCTGCTCTAAATGGTGATTCACCGAGTTTGATATGACGGTCTACGTTTTCGAGTACCACGATGGCATCATCAACAACTAAGCCGATAGCCAGTACCATGGCGAGTAGTGTCATTAGGTTCCAAGAAAAACCTATCGCTTGCATTACCATAGCCACGCCAATCAAAGATAGGGGAATGGTAATAATCGGAATGAGAACCGCGCGGAAGGAGCCTAAGAACAAGGTAATAACCACAAGTACAATTAATGCAGCTTCAGCAATAGTATGAATAACCTCATTAATTGATTCATTAATGGCGATGGTTGAATCGTACATTACGTTCATTTTGATGTTGCTAGGCAGATCTTTCTCTAATTGAGGAAGCATCTGATGAACATCAGCGGCAATATTGATAGGGTTGGCAGTTGGGGCCGCATTGATTGCGGCAACAACGGCTTCTTGGCCATTGGCACTGGCGCGGTATGTATCGTGGCTCTTTTCTAGCGTAACTTTTGCAATATCACCCAAGCGAGTGACTTTACCCACATCAGAGCTAACTACTAAATTCTTGAGCTCCTCTTCATTAGAGACTTGGGTATCTGCGCTGCCGTTATAGAGAACAAACTCACCAACCGCCTGACCTGCTGCTGATTGATAATTATTGGCATCCAAAACGCCCATGACATCATTTGCGGTTAAGCCAAATGCGGCCATCTTAGCAGGGTCAAGCCAGACACGCAGCGCGTATTTAAGCCCGCCATAAAGGTCGATTTTAGAAACGCCATTAACAGTAAAAAGTTGTGGGTTGACCACACGCTCAAGATAGTCTGTGATTTGGCTGGATGAGAGTTCGTCGCTGGTAAAACCAATATACAAAACCGCGGTCGTTGAACCTGTCGACATGGTTACGGTCGGATCCTCAGCTTCTTTGGGGAGCTGAGAGCGGACCGAATTGGTTTTTGCCAGAATATCAGACAGTGCTGAGTTTGGATCGGTATTCAACTTCATATTAACGGTAATAGTTGAGGTACCGAGCTCAGAAGATGAAGTCATGTAATCAATATTGTCTGCTTGTGCTACGGCTTGTTCCAAAGGCTGGGTAATAAAGCCTTGGATCAAATCAGCACTTGCCCCGTAGTAACTAGTCGTAACGGTCACTACGGTATTTGTCATTTCAGGGTATTCGCGTACTTGCATTTTGAACACTGCTTGTAAACCAAGCAGGGCGATCAAAAAGCTGATCGATACCGCTAAAACTGGACGTTTTATAAAAACATCAGTAAAGCGCATGAAGCCTCCAGATTAGAGCATAGGTGTTTCAGCTGGTGGAGTAGTTGCATCACTTTCTACTACACGCACTTTTGCATCATTGCTGAGACGCACCTGGCCAGATGTTACGACCATGTCGCCTGGCTTAACGCCTTCTAAGATATGAGCTATGTCTCTTACTCGCTCACCCACTTTAATTACTTGCTGTTTGACTCGCTTTTCACCGTCATTTTCAGCAATGATATACACGTTGTCACCGTAAAGCGTGAAGGTAATGGCGGTTTGTGGAAGCGTCACCTGATTTTTTATGGTGGGCAATATAATATTTGCTCGGGCAAACATACCGCTGCGCAGTTTTCCATCACTGTTTGGGATATCCGCTTGAACTTGGATTAAACCGCTTTGTACACTAACAGCAGGTTCGATAGCAGTAATCGAGCCTTGGAATGAAGTTTCTGGATAAGAATCAACAAAAATATCGACTTGTTGGCCTAAGCTGATGCGTGAAATATCAGTCTGCGGGACAGTAAAACGCAGGCGCATTACGCTAGTATCTTCTAAGCGCACAATATCAGTACCAATTTGCAGATATTGTCCTAAGTAGACATTACGTATACCAACAACACCAGCAAAAGGCGCTTTAATTTCACGTCTATCAATAGTCGCTTTTAAGCTGTCGATATCAGACTTGAGCGAGAAGTAGCTCGCTTCAGCATCATCAAGAGTTTCTTTCGACACAGAGCCTTTTTTGTAAAGACCTTGGTAGCGCTTATATTTTGCTTGTGCGGCGGGTAATTTTGCTTGGGCACTTTTGAGATCGGCCTTTTCAACCGATGAATCTAGCATGACCAGAGGCTGGCCTTCTTTGACATTGGTGCCTGAATTAAAGGCAATCTTGTCAATTATTCCTGCCGACTGGTTGGCTAAAGTGACACCTTGATTTGGCTCAATAAAGCCAATTGCTTCAATCATAGGAACCCAATCAACAGATTGGACTTCGGTGGCAGTAACAGGGAATTCTGGCTCAGGGCGATTAGCTAGAAATTCTTCTATCTTATGTTGCTTGAAAACATTAAAACCTATCACACTACCAAATAGCAGTATTGCAATAAGAAGCATATAAAAAGTCCACTTTTTCATTCTAACTAGAACTCCAAATTAGTGTTTGATAATTGCATCCCAACTGGCCTCAATCGCCGCATTAATGGCTGCTTGATCCAATTGATAATATCCAAGAGCTTGTTTGCGTGCCAAAGTGACACTGACCTCTAGGCTCAGCGCTGCCAACACTGAATTATCTAGTGGTTTAAACAGTCCTTGCTCTCGGCCTTCAGTAAAAAGCTTATCTACCTTGCTAAACATTTCGCGCTCCATTTCCTTTGTTTCATGGTTTCTCATGCAGGGCAAGGAGTCGTATTGAGCGCGATTTTTCAAGTTGTCTATATTCGACCTTGAGAGGTCGAATATGTTTAGCCACATAGTTTGAAACTGTTCTTTAATCGGCATAGTGTTGTTTACGCCACGTTGAACAACTTCGGCATTTCGTTGTATTACCGCTAGTCTCACTTGCAGCAATAAGTCTTCCTTGTCTGAGAAGTAGCGATAAATAGTTCCTGCTGCAACGCCAGCTTCCTTAGCTAATTTATGCATTGAAAAGCCTTGAAAACCTGAATCTGCGATTAGGTTTTCGGCGGCATCTATGATTTGCTGTTTTTTATCTACCATAGAATTAGATCCAGACACTTACATATTGTGGGTGAATGAACATTCATTCATTATAGCTTAAAACGGCATCAGATATGCAACAAACTTTATTATAATTTATGAAAAAACATCCAATTTATTTTTTTAGAAAGATTTAGCTTCAGCATCATCTCGACTAACCATGGCAATCTTCTTATTGCACTATTATGATATGGCCTTTGATTTGTATCCCTGAGATGGCCATGAAGCTTAACCCCAACCAAGATGAAGCCGTGAGATACGTAGCAGGCCCTTGTTTAGTCCTTGCGGGGGCTGGCTCGGGTAAAACACGTGTTATTACCAACAAGATTGCCTACCTAGTGAAACAATGTGGTTACAAAACACGTAATATTGCAGCGGTAACCTTTACTAATAAGGCTGCGCGCGAAATGAAAGAGCGCGTAGGGCAAACGTTAGGTAAAAATGAATCTAAAGGGTTAATGGTCTCCACATTTCATACCTTGGGCTTGAACATCATCAAGCGTGAGTACAAGGCTTTGGGACTCAAATCTGGTTTTTCTTTGTTTGATGACCAAGATCAGCTGGCGTTATTAAAAGAGCTGACAGAAACTGAACTTGATGGTGATAAAGATCTGTTGCGTCAGCTGCTCAGTACTATTTCAAATTGGAAGAATGATCTGCTGACGCCTGAACATGCAATAGCAAAAGCCCAAGGAGAGCAGCAGCAATTATTTGCTCAGTGCTTTTCACTGTATCAAAAACAGATGAAAGCTTATAACGCGCTAGATTTTGACGATCTGATTTTGTTACCCGTTTTGCTGCTAAAGGCGAATCCGGAAGTTTGTCAGCGTTGGCAGAATCGTATTCGTTACCTACTGGTTGATGAATACCAGGACACCAATACCAGTCAGTATGAACTGGTTAAATTGATTGTCGGCGAGCGCGGACGGCTAACAGTGGTTGGGGATGATGACCAGTCGATTTATTCATGGCGTGGTGCTAAACCACAAAACTTGGTGTTGTTAGGACAAGATTATCCCAAATTGCGCCTTATTAAATTAGAGCAAAACTATCGTTCAACCAGTCGTATCTTACGTGCAGCGAATATATTGATCGCAAATAACCCTCATGTGTATGAGAAATCCTTGTTCTCAGAAATTCCAGATGGTGAAAAACTAAACGTTTTATTGGCCAAAGATGAAGAGCATGAGGCTGAGAGAGTAACGGGAGAAGTAATTGCGCACAAATTTCTCAATCGAACTGAATATCGTGATTATGCGATTCTGTATCGAGGCAACCACCAATCTAGATTGATTGAAAAGTCTTTGATGCAAAACCGTGTGCCTTATAAGCTTTCAGGTGGAACGTCTTTTTTTGCTCGTTCTGAAATTAAAGACGTTATGGCTTATCTTCGTGTGTTGGTGAATCCAGATGATGATAATGCCTTTTTACGTATAGTAAACACACCCCGTCGAGAAATTGGCCCAGTGACATTAGAGAAGCTGGGCAGCTATGCCAATATGCGAGGTAAAAGCTTATTTGAGTCAAGCTTTGAAATTGGATTAGAGCAGTATTTGTCTGGACGCGGACTGGAAAATTTACGCCGATTTACTCACTGGCTGGTTAAGATTGCTGATCAGTCTGAAAGGGGAGATAAGGTAGAAGCAGTGCGTTCGCTGGTGCGTGATATTAACTATGAAGACTGGTTGTATGAAACCTCCACCAGTGCAAAAGCTGCAGAGATGAGAATGAAAAATGTATCAGATCTGTACTCATGGATAGCTTCTGACTTAGAGGGCGATAATTATGATCAGGAAGAGAAAAGCCTTAAGGAAGTGGTTCAGCGTCTGACACTGCGTGACATGATGGAACGTAGTGAAGAAAATGAAGATACAGATGCAGTACAGTTAATGACCTTGCATGCCTCGAAAGGTCTTGAATTTCCTTATGTGTATTTAATTGGTTCAGAAGAGGGAATTCTACCTCATCAAACCAGCATTGATGAAGACAATATCGAGGAAGAGCGCCGCTTGATGTATGTAGGTATCACTCGTGCTCAGCGTGAGCTGACGTTTACTATGTGTAAAGAACGCAGGCAGTATGGTGAATTAATCAAGCCAACTCAGAGTAGGTTTCTTGATGAACTGCCTTTTGATGATCTTGAGTGGGAAGTAAATAAAAAGCCCCAGACTCAGGAGGAAAGAATGGTGAAAGGCCAAGCACATATTGCCAATATCCGCGCCATGTTCAATAACAAGTAGCTCGATTAGGTCCAGTTAAAATGAGCTTGGTTTATCACTAAGCTCTTTTAGCTATTTGGGCTCTATAAACCCGCAATCATATGCTCAATAGCCGCAACAATTTCATCATCAGAGCAGTCCATACAAGTGCCTTTGGCTGGCATAGCATTGAAGCCTTTGATAGCATGATTTTTTAGTATGTCTTTACCCTGAGCAATACGCGGAGCCCAGTCATCAGCGTTGCCCGTTTTAGGGGCGCCGCTTACACCTGAAGAATGACAAGCAATACAAAAAGTGCCATAAACACTAGCGCCATCTCGCGGCCCCGTTGGCTCGGCTTTTACGGGCTCAGAGCCAGCTAAATAGACATTCCCAACAGGTTTGATGCGTTCTGCTATCGCATCGTATTCTTGTTGGCTGATATTTGCTGCAAAAGAGGTGCTTGAAAAAGTAACTGCAGCAACCATAGCGGTTAAGATTTTTCGAGACATATCCATGTAACTCACTTTACATTCCTAACGGTAAGTACGTGCTCACCTATTTATTAGATTATTAGAGTGTGGTTTGATTTACAGCTTTTTGCCGAGAAATCAATGTAAATATTAGGTGATTATATCCTGATAACTTGTTGCAATAAACAGCAATAGCCCTGCTTGTATGTGGTTATATAACTGGAAATAGGGGTTTATCACATTTTAATTGCCCAAAAAGACATCAAACGATAAAAAAACTTTAAAAAGTACTAGACGACATAGTGTGATATACGTATTATTCCACTCCGCCGATAGGGCATGCGCCCGTAGCTCAGCTGGATAGAGCGTTGGCCTCCGGAGCCAAAGGTCGAAGGTTCGAATCCTTTCGGGCGCGCCATTCCGGACACTTATTTAATAAGTGATAATTGGCATTAAATAATGGTGGCTATAGCTCAGTTGGTAGAGCCCTGGATTGTGATTCCGGTGGTCGCGAGTTCGAATCTCGTTAGCCACCCCATTATTTAGAAAGATAAAAGTTCGGTGAATAGCGCAGCTTGGTAGCGCATCTGGTTTGGGACCAGAGGGTCGGGGGTTCGAATCCCTCTTCACCGACCATCATTTAGTTTATGGCTTCAGTTTAAGCGGTAAACATTAAGAATACTGTGGTGGCTATAGCTCAGTTGGTAGAGCCCTGGATTGTGATTCCGGTTGTCGCGAGTTCAAGTCTCGTTAGCCACCCCATTAATTTCTCAGCAAGATTAATGCTGAGATTAGAGAAAGATAGAATAAGTTTTTCTCGTTAAAAAATTCGGTGAATAGCGCAGCTTGGTAGCGCATCTGGTTTGGGACCAGAGGGTCGGGGGTTCGAATCCCTCTTCACCGACCACATTAAAAAGCCTGCTTTACAGCAGGCTTTTTTTATGTCGTTTAATTAGCCTTGTCCCCAATTATCTCTATATATCTTAGTTATTTTTACAACCTGCCCAATTAAGCATGACGGTTTTCACTCGCCTATTAACTAAATGTCACATCACATCACACCAAACCTTGGTAGGATGAATATTGGTGTTATTGTTATTTTTAGATTATTCATTCCATAGACATAATCACTATGTTGCATTTGTGTTTCTAGGGTTTGGGTATTATTAGCTTAAAATGGAGGTTTTAGTGGTTTGTTTGTTGCTTTTTTGTGAATTATTTGCAAAATTGATGAGCTTATAAATTGTCAGGATGGTAACCCCAGTTTTTTCTAAACTGAAAGGTTCGCTGGCTTGAATGGATTCACTTTCAGACAGAGCAGGAAGCTGCCGGAGTATTAGAGGTCTGGTCATGTCACTTTTAGAAGTTAAAAACCTTCGTATTGAATACCCATCGCGTCATGGTGTTCATGCTGCAGTTAAGTCATTATCCTTCAACGTTGAGCGTGGGGAGATTGTTGGCGTTGTTGGTGAGTCTGGTGCTGGTAAATCAACAGTTGGCAATGCTGTTATCGACTTACTTAGCCCTCCTGGGCGCATTGCTAGTGGCGATGTTTACTTAGATGGTAATCTAGTCTCTGGGTTGTCGGAAGAAAAAATGCGACAAGTAAGGGGCTCTAAAATCGGGTTTATTTTTCAAGACCCTATGACTTCTTTAAACCCACTCTTTACCGTAGAGCAACAGCTAACTGAGACAATTCACGCCAATATGAATGTCTCACAAGATGAGGCCTATCAAAAAGCTTTGTCTTTGATGCAGCAAGTGGGTATTCCTCAACCAGAAAATCGTCTTAAGCAGTACCCTCACCAGTTTTCTGGAGGTATGCGTCAGCGAGTAGTGATTGCTATCGCTTTAGCTGGTGAGCCTGATCTTATTATTGCTGATGAGCCAACAACCGCTTTAGATGTATCAATACAAGACCAAATTCTCAATCTCATCCGTGAGTTATGCGTTAAGAATAATGTCGGTTGTATGTTGGTTACGCACGATATGGGCGTAGTATCGAATGTGACTGACCGAGTAGCTGTGATGTATCGTGGTGATTTGGTTGAGTTTGGTGAGACTAGTAAAGTGCTTGGCGATCCCGATCACTCTTATACTCGAAGTTTGATTTCTGCTGTACCGCGCTCTGATGCCAAGCTCGAACGTTTTCCTCTGGTGAGTTACATTGAACAAGCGCACGAGATGGAGCCTCTGGATGTCAAAAACCACTGGCTTGGCCAGAGCCAAGATCATCGTAATTATGCCGGCTCATTACTTACCGTTGAAGGTGTCAATCTACGTTTTGTAACCAAAGACTCACTGTTTGAAAATAGGCGCGAGTACGTTCAAGCATCGAATAATGTGAGCTTTGATGTCTTTGAGGGTGAAACCTTTGGCTTGGTTGGAGAATCTGGATCTGGAAAATCAACTATTGCCCGTGTGATTGCAGGACTGTATGAGCCAAATTCAGGAAAAGTGACTTTTGAAGGTATTGATTTAACGGCACTCAAATCGGAGAAAGAGCGTCGTCCTATGCGCCGTCAAATGCAGATGGTGTTCCAAAACCCTTATACGTCAATGAACCCGAGAATGAAGATATTCGATATCATTGCTGAGCCGATTCGTTTTCATAAGTTAACTGAGAATGAAAGCCAGACGAGACAGATTGTCTATGATCTGCTTGATCATGTTGGCTTGGGTAAGATGGCGAGCGTTAAGTACCCGCATGAATTCTCGGGCGGGCAGCGCCAACGTATTTCAATTGCTAGAGCGCTAGCTACTCGACCAAGGCTACTGATTTGTGATGAACCGACTTCTGCGCTTGATGTGTCAGTGCAAGCGCAAATACTGAATTTGCTTAAAGATCTGCAAGATGAACTTAATCTCACGATGTTGTTTATTAGTCACGATTTACCCGTTATTCGCCAGATGTGCGACCGCGTTGGGGTGATGCAAATGGGGACTTTGCTTGAAGTAGCGCCGACAGAACAGCTGTTTAATACACCTCAACATGAATACAGCAAACAATTGATTTCCTTAATGCCTGAGTTTAAAGGGTTAA
This sequence comes from Vibrio hepatarius, assembly GCF_018860525.1. Lineage (GTDB taxonomy): Bacteria > Pseudomonadota > Gammaproteobacteria > Enterobacterales > Vibrionaceae > Vibrio > Vibrio hepatarius_B. The sequence continues at coordinate 4,355 of NZ_JAHKPM010000062.1, read as the reverse complement.
GAGAAGCGATATAGATGGCGAAAGCCACAGATACGACCCGAACTAGGGTAAATAGATAAAATACAACAGTAGGGATTAATCCCGCATAAGGAGTTATGCAATGAAAACCATTAAAAGCAAACTAGCCCTGGCTTTAATCACAGCTGGTTTGAGCTTTAGTGCGGCTGCAGCGGATATAACAGTCGGCTATGCTTCTGATCCTGTTTCTCTTGACCCCCATGAGCAGCTATCGGGTGGTACTCTGCAAATGTCTCATATGGTATTTGATCCGTTAGTGCGGTTTACCCAGGAGATGGAGTTTGAGCCCCGTTTGGCCGAATCATGGGAGCGAGTAGACAATGAAACCATGCGCTTTCATTTACGAAAAGGCGTGAAGTTCCATTCAGGCAATGCGTTTACTGCTGACGATGTGGTGTGGACTTTTGAACGCCTGAAAGAGTCCGCTGACTTTAAAGGGATTTTCGCGCCGCTTGTCGCGCTCAATAAAGTGGATGACTATACCGTTGAAATTAAAACGGATGGTACTTATCCCTTGATTGAAAATGTTGCGACTTACATTTTCCCGATGGACAGTAAGTTTTATACTGGTAAAACAAAGGATGGTAAAGACAAGTCTGAGATGGTTAAGCATGGTAATTCTTATGCCTCTACTCACGTCTCTGGGACTGGCCCTTTTACTATCACGTCTCGTGAGCAAGGTGTTAAAGTCAATTTTGAGCGGTTTGATGGTTATTGGGATAAGGGCTCAAAGGGTAATGTTGATAAGCTGACGCTTGTGCCAATCAAAGAAGATGCAACTCGTGTCGCTGCTCTACTTTCTGGTGATGTCGATATGATTGCGCCTGTAGCGCCTAATGACTACAAACGAATTAAAAGTGCAGATGGTGTTGATCTCTATACTATGCCAGGTACTCGCGTTATTACCTTCCAGATGAACCAAAACAGCAACCCGGTACTTAAAGACCCTCGAGTTCGCCAAGCCATTGTTTATGCGATTAATAACGAAGGCATAGTGAAAAAAATCATGAAAGGAGCGGCGACCCCAGCGGCTCAGCAGAGCCCTGTAGGTTATGCAGGTTATAATGATGGTCTTAAGCCTCGTTATGATCTTAAGAAAGCCAAAGCGTTAATGAAACAGGCAGGCTATGAAAAAGGCTTCTCGTTGACGATGATGGCGCCAAATAATCGCTACGTGAACGATGCTAAAATTGCGCAAGCTGCGGCGGCAATGTTATCAAAAATCGGAATCAAGGTTGATTTGAAGACGATGCCGAAAGCTCAGTACTGGCCTGAGTTCGATAAATGTTCCGCTGACATGTTGATGATCGGTTGGCATCCGGATACTGAAGACTCTGCAAATTTTACTGAATTCTTAGCTATGTCACGCAATAGTGAAACGGGCAAAGGTCAATATAACTGTGGCCACTATGGTAATGCAGAGGTTGATAAGTTAGTCAATCAATCAAATACTGAAACCGACTTAGGTAAACGTAGTGAGATGCTTAAACAAGTGGAAGCAACGTTATATGATGAAGCAGCCTTTGTTCCCCTGCATTGGGAGGACCCTTCTTGGGCGGCGAAAAGCAATGTTAAGGTTGGTCCAATCGTAAATGGTATGAACTTCCCTTATTTTGGTGATTTGGTGGTTAACTAGCCAGCTATGACGCTTAACCAAGTGCTTGTTCTCGCAAGTGCTTGATTACTTAGGGTGCTGCCTTTGTTTCAGTCAAGGTCAGCACCTTTTTGAATACTCTACTTGCAGGGCTTAGTGGGACTGCAGACTGAAATCTATGGAAAGCAAAGGGGCAGGGAATGTTTTCGTTTCTGGTCAAGCGCCTGTTTCAGGCACTGATAGTGATGTTTGTGATCAGTTTGGTGGCGTTTGCCATTCAGGATAATCTGGGTGACCCGCTGCGTGAGCTTGTGGGGCAATCGGTTTCCGAAGCAGAGCGTCAAGCTCTTCGTGATGAGCTCGGCCTCAACGATCCTTTCATAACAAAATACACTCGCTTTGTTGGCTCTGCACTTCAGGGTGATTTAGGCACATCTTATTTTTTTAAGCGTCCGGCCGTTGACGTTATTTTAGATAAATTAGTGGCGACGCTAGAATTAGTGTTTGGAGCGACAATTATTATAATTGCCTGTTCAATTCCTTTGGGGGTTTATTCAGCAATTCATCCTAAAAGTATCTTTACTAAAATGATTATGGCTTTTAGTAGTATAGGTATTTCGATTCCAGTGTTTTTGACCGCTATTATGCTGATGTATGTTTTTTCAATTGAGCTTGGCTGGTTGCCTTCCTTTGGGCGGGGTGAAACGCTGAATTTGTTAGGCTGGGATTCTGGTTATTTTACCCTCGATGGTTTGGCGCATCTTGTGTTGCCTTGTATATCACTTGCATCAATCATGTTACCTCTCTTTATTCGCCTAGTACGATCTGAAATGCTTGAAGTGCTGAGTTCAGAATATATTAAGTTTGCTAAGGCGAAAGGCTTAGCTTTAAATAAGATTTATTATCAGCATGCTTTAAAAAATACTCTATTGCCGGTTTTGACTGTCGGTGGTGTGCAAATTGGTACTATGGTTGCCTATACGATTTTGACTGAAACAGTATTTCAGTGGCCTGGTACGGGTTTCCTTTTTCTCGAAGCCATTAATCGCGTTGATACGCCACTTATTACAGCTTATGTGATTTTTGTTGGTCTCATATTTGTAGTGACCAATACCATTGTCGATCTGCTGTATGGCATTATCAATCCAACCGTGAACCTAACTGGAAAGGGAGCATAATTATGAGCCAGACCACAACAGCTCCTTCTCTATGGGATCGATTTAAACAATCGGATTTCCTGTACTATTTCAAGCGCGATAAAGTGGCCATGGCCAGTTTTACTGTGTTCATGCTCTTTTTGATGATGGCTATCGCTGCTCCAATATTATCACCGACTGACCCATATGATTTGGTATCGATTGATATTATGGATTCAGAATTACCTCCTTCTTGGATGGAAGAGGGTGATGAACGTTTTGTATTGGGTACGGATGAGCAAGGGCGAGATATTTTATCCACGATTTTGTATGGTTCACGCTTGTCGTTAACGATTGGCTTTTTAGCTGTCGGTTTACAATTGGTGTTAGGAATTATTATCGGTCTATCTGCGGGGTACTTTGGTGGCCGTATCGACAGCTTATTAATGCGCTTTGCCGATATTCAGCTCTCGTTTTCTACCATGATGGTGGCAATAATAGTATCTGCCATCTTTAAAGCCAGTTTTGGAAGTGATTTCTATAGTCAATATGCGGTGATCATGCTAGTAGTCATTATTGGTGTTGCTGAATGGCCGCAATATGCTCGAACCATTCGTGCTTCTGTGTTGGCTGAAAAGAAAAAAGAGTACGTAGAAGCTGCGAGAGTAATGGGCTTTAAAGCTCCGCGGATTATGTTTCGCCATATCCTACCTAATTGCTTATCGCCTATCCTGGTGATTTCGACAGTACAAGTAGCAAATGCCATTATGTCAGAAGCGGCTTTGTCTTTCCTTGGGCTTGGTTTGCCAGTCGACCAGCCATCATTAGGCGCTCTGATCAGTATAGGGTTTAACTATATCTTCTCTGGTGCATGGTGGATTACAGCTTTTCCTGGTGTGGTATTAATTAGTCTTGTGCTTGTCATCAATCTGTTAGGTGACTGGCTACGTGATGTATTCAATCCTAAAATATACAAAGGGTGATATAAGTCTAAGATTTAATTATATAATATTCACTAAACTAAGAGCCGTAGTTAGTTACGGCTCTTTTTTTGCATTAAGTTTTAATCGTGACGAGTCGCCACAAATGTCATCAAGTTATTAAATAATAAATTTAAGGTTTAAATGAGGATAAGAGAATGGCTGTAAAATCCAAACGTTCTGTGGTTGTGCTCATGAGCCTTGCCACGTTGGGTTTATCTCTATCACTTGAGAGGGCTTACGCTAAAGAGTTTTTATGTGATGCAACCCAAGCCTCAAATGGTAACCTCCCTTTATTGGATAGCAGTTGTCCAATTGGTACAGGGATGTGGGGTAAACTTAATCCTCAAGTTCGAGCATCTTATTTTTGGATTCAGTGCGGTATATATACTGAGCCATTAGCATTGAGCGAAGCAAAGAAAATTTATCCTTATATTGAATCTGATGTATGGGCTAAACCTGAAGGTAATGTTTATCGGTGCCTCATAGGGCCATATAAAGATTTTGCCAAGGCTGAACATGATTTAGCCCAAGTGAAACAACTTCCAGAGTATGAAGAAGCCTTTATGAGGCAGATATTGCATGATAGTCCGAAGAAAAACACTACACCTCTATCTGTTGCAAACG
>NZ_JAHKPM010000042.1 GCF_018860525.1 Vibrio hepatarius | reverse complement strand
CCTTTAAAGTTAAATAGAGCGGAAGATAATAACGACAAACTACAACACTGATATATAAGGTGGGAAGCGATTGTAAATCAATGTGTTAGCGGTTTTATTGTTAGTTTATAGACTCATCTAAGCGGAGAAGAGCCCTTCTAGTTATCCATTATTTGCTAACCTTTCATCTTTCCTAAATGGCTTTTGTCCAAAACCAAGATGGTTATCGTTAATAGCTAACACTAATGCTAAACGATCCCCCCATAGAAACAAAACAAAAACCAATAGGTTTTTCATTAATACCACTATCATTCAATTCCGAAAGTGGCGAACTCTGCGACTGCACTATTGCTAGCATACTCCTGAAGTCATCAAGTCCACTAAATATAAGGAAGGCATAAAATGTTTAAGAGTATGCATAATATGGAAAATCCGTTGGTTATTTGTAATGTTTGGGATGTTGCGAGTGCGACAATCGCCCAGAACAGCGGGTTTTCAGCGATTGGCACCTCCAGCGCAGCGATAGCAAAAAATCTAGGTAAGGAAGACGGAGAAAATATTTGCTTTGAGAGCCTATTATCGATTGTAGAGATAATTAGTAAATCAACGACCTTACCTTTAACTGTTGATATTGAATCTGGTTACGGACATACGCCGGAGGCTATAGCGGATAATATCATCGAACTGGTCAAGGTTGGGGCTGTAGGGATAAATATTGAAGACAGCATTGTTGTAAAAGGAGAAAGAGAACTTCGTGATGGAATCTTATTTGCAAAAATACTAGAAAAAACCCGAAAGCGACTTAGCGATAAAAATATTGAAGTCTTCATTAACGTGAGGAGTGACGCCTATCTACTCAATGTCACACACCCGCTCGAAGAGAGCATTGATAGAATCCGAAAATATCAACTAGCAGGTGCTGATGGAATTTTTCTACCATGCATCAACACCTCCAGCGATATACAGTCAGTGGTTGCAAGTACAGTACTTCCAATCAATGTAATGTCTGTTCCAAATCTGCCTACTTTTTCAGAACTCAAAAACCTCGGCGTAAAACGCATTAGTATGGGCAACTTTGTACACGAAGCAATGCTTGCTTCACTGAGTTCTATGTTGATATCAATAGGTCAGGATCAATCTTTTAAAGGGTTATTTCAATAGTCTAAAACTTTCCAAAAATAGCAGTGCCGATGGAGTTATTCAGCGGCACTGCTCTCGCTATAGTGTGATTAGGCTAATGGTTATGAGGACACACTCCATAGATACTTGAAATACTCACAAGCGTGTCTCCAAATTCCTTTAAATGGCTTATCAGTTAATTGTTAGGAAATACAATTGCTATGTTTGTATCCGTTTCTGCCGATGTTAAGTTATCAGGAAAAATTATCTCTCTATGTGTAGGCTCTTCTTCTGATGTTAAGTGATTAGGTACCACACGGGTCTGAATATCTTTAACTGTTTCTACAATCCAATTAAAAGCTCCCTCACGGCCCAAGCCTTCATAGAAAGTTGCCACATTATGTCGTGCCGAGTAAATGTTAGTGACCGTACTGGCTACCCCATAAATTTTTCCATCAAATATAAGAGGACTTCCGCCATCACCTCGAGTCGCTCCATACTTAGTGACAAAACCGCTACTTTCGTCTTGTGAATACTGAGGATGTGAGGAGGGAAGAGATGGATTCTCAACACTGATAGTGTATTGTGTTTGGCTTATCGGTTCTCTTCGGTTTTCAAAAGCCCACTCCAAATAGTTACACCTAGCCTGATCGCCATTTGTACTTGGTTGGTTGTAGTAAACATTTGAATAATGTGGCGAGTTAGGGCATTCAGAGAAAAAAGCCTCTATATAATAAGCCTTAGAGTTTTCTTTGGCGGCTACTTTCGCAGGGATGGGCATTTTTTTTAATTGACCAGAAGAATAACCCAGTGGGTAGACTTTAGCATCCAGTGGAATTTCGCCTGCTGCAACTGGAAGAAACTCAACATTATTAGGAGTACCTTCAAGTTCCAAAATTGCGATATCGTAGTACTGGCCTGGCTCGTCAAAAGTGTATAAGTCATTAGCAAAGTAATGTTTAACTACCTTTTTGCTTTCACCATTTTTCGTTCCATCATTATCCACAGAGTATAAAAAATGAGCATCCATATTATCGACAGCGCAATATGCTGCGGTTAAAACAGTATTTGGAGCAATAAGCGCCCCACTACACGTAGTTCCACCAGAGGCAGTGGCTAAGTACACCATATAAGATTCATCTTGAGGGTTCACTTCTATCCCATTATAAACAGCGTAAACCTGAGAAGAGTATAACGCAGCAACGGTAACGACTGGAATAAGGGAAGACAGTATATGTTTTGTTTTCATAGGTACTCCTTTTTATTATTTTGATATGCATATAGAAAGAGTGATATTTAAATGAAGTCACTCTTTATTTAAAGTATTTCATTTAAATAACTTCGTAAATTAATATTTACTTAATTTAGAATTAACCAAATCTAATAGTTTTATTTTACATCATGATTTGAATTTTATTATTAAAAAACAGTAGAGATTAAAATAAAAAACCTTTATATACAAAGACTTAACTAGCGAAGAAATAATCACGTCAAGTTTGTAATTATTTCATTAATTGCGACATTAATTCACTTATTTAATTAAGTGGCTTTTCAAATAAAATGCTTCAATTACCTTAGCTACCCCTCCCTTTTGATAGAAGTGAATATAGCAATGCCACTCTATTTAAAAGGTTAAACACAACCAAATAATCACTTTTAAATTAGAATGGGATATAAGGAAATGGCACCAAGCAAACATATTTCAAGACTTACAATAGGCGCATCACTATTATCTTTTTTACCAATTCATGTCTTTGCTCATGGTTGGTCCGAGTTCCCCAAAGCTCGGCAAGCCATCTGTCATGAACAAGGAGGATTATGGTCGGGGAGCCCACCCAATGCAGCTTGCGCAAACGCCATGGAAGTGATGACTAGCGAAGGTCGTTCTAGCCAGTATCAGTTCGTTCAACAAAATGAATACTCAAAAAACGTTAGAGATTATAGAAACGATGCTGCGGTAAGAGAAGCAATTCCAAATGGCACCTTGTGCTACGCTAATGACCAACAAAAAAGTGGCGTTGGAACCCCACACCCTGCTTGGACACGGACTGAAATAAATACTGGTACATTCGAGTACGTATTTCACGCAACAGTATCTCACAATCCTTCCTTCTGGGAGTTATACCTGACCAAGTCAAACGCAGATCTTTCTAAGCGCCTTGCGTGGGAGGATCTAGAGTTAATACAAACAGAGGGAAATATAACCGCTGACGACGAGAAAAAATATCGCATCAATGTCACTATTCCATCGGATCGTTCCGGTGATGCCATACTCTTTGTACGCTGGCAACGTGTTGATGACGGCGGTGAAGGATTCTATAACTGCTCGGACATTACAATTAAAAATGCTAATACAGATACACCGCCTAATGAGCATGTCCCACAGAAAGATTTAAGCCGCATTGCTTCTTTTATACCCGATGGTTTCCAAGCCCCAGAAATTGGAGACACTGTAAAATATGACATCATTGATAGAAGTGGTGAGGTGACACGCAGTTTCGATATTAGTGTGAACTCAGCTAATATAAACGCTTGGGAGCGCCTTCTTGCTGCTGAAGTCAACGGTTGGCACGATACCTATCATAATGGCTCTGTTTTTATTGGTGATTGGCATGAGGAGATGCAGCATTACATGTTCTTTCAAAATGATTCAGCCCGAAATTTCTTTAACGCCAAAGACAGTCAAACTTCAGGGCTAATAAGTGTTTCTCGAAGTGACAACAACAGTACCCATAAGGTATCAGGCCAACTTTATGAACTATCGAAAAGTGACAACGTCATCAAGGCTGGCGATAAAGTCGTAATAATCATGGACGACAATGCAACGCTCACTCAAATCCAGGGCTCTCCTACCCAGATAGAAAACAATGGATCTTCTTCTATCATCGTCAACACCAACTCTATTACTCAAAATGAAACTTTAACTTTCTCTGCTAGAGACACAAACAGCAGCCAAGTTGAAACCTTTACCTTCGAAGTTATTGCAAATGTTGTTGATACTACTCCACCGCTGGCAATAAGTTCAGGTGACAGTTGGAACCGTTCAAAAACATACATTGGTGGAGAAATTGTCACTTACGCAAATGGCAAGCGCAATGGTGGGTTCAAGGAGGAGAAGACCCAGAAGAGACCTACAACAACAATATTTGGGGTGTTTGGAGACCAGTAAATTAATGTCCATCAGGTAATACATTAAATCAATTAGCCATGGCACGCGTTTTACACCATGGCTTTCTTACCATTATTTAGTACCGAGGCTTTGCACTCTATTTTTGAAGTAATCTACACCGCTAGATGCATGCAATATTGCTGTAATGCTTTAGTTCACGATTTAACTCATATCATTACCTAGCAGAACTGCTACAACCTCAACGTAATGGGATTTATGTAGACGCTAAGCTCTTTATCTTTATATACAACTCTTCAGCCTCTGCTGTAAGCTGCGAGTAAGTCCGAATATCACCTCTGCGTTGAGCATGCATTGCTTGTTCTAACAACATTGAGTGGCGTTTTGTAAGCTTTATAACTGGATTACGTTTGAAAAATGAGAACATTTTTAGATACCTTTATTACGTTGTCCTTTTTCTACGTAAATTTCTAGACTCTAGTTCACAGTGACATCCATTATCAGCCTAGAAAATCGAGCTGAACATTTTTTCGATACAATCGCTTCCAATTCAATAAAAACCTAACTCAAAATTATACAAAAACACATTGATCCAAATAGTATCTAGACAAGCAATGAAACCGCTGTGATATCCATGCTGGATCAACTGGGTCAGAATTGGCACAATGGACCTAGGCTTTTATAAATAAGGGCACCAATGAACATTGTTATTCTTCATGGACTTTATATGCATGGCTTAGTCATGAAGCCGCTTAGTCAAAAGCTGCGTTCATACGGTTATGATACAAAAACGGTTAGCTACAACAGTCTAGCGATAGATGAAAACAAGGTGTTCGAGGTGATTGACCATGCCTTGTCGCCCTCCCAAACCAATGTATTGGTCGGGCATAGCCTTGGCGGCCTTATTATCAAACATTACCTTACTTCACGCACGCCAACCCCTAGCTGTATTTCCCACATTGTTGCTGTAGGGTCACCGCTGCAAGGCGCTTCGATTGTCAATCGAATTCAAGATTTAGGCATGGGGGCGGTGCTGGGCAATGCACCTGAATTTGGCCTTAAGCAGCATGAAGATAACTGGCTGCATCCACAAAAACTTGGTAGTATTGCAGGTACACTGGCAATAGGTGCACGAAGCTTATTAATGATGGGAGATAATACTCTTTCGGATGGCACTGTCACAGTGGAAGAAACCAAAATCGAAGGGATGACTGATCATATCGAAATGCGCAGCGCGCACACCAGCATGATATATAACTCTGTTGTGCCAAAACAAATCGACCACTTTATCAAAACGAATAGTTTTATACATCGCAACAGATGAGAAAATTAACGTGCGGTTTGCAAGAAAACCAGCGCCAAGCTTGAAGCGCTGGCGCTATCATCATGCCGCTTTATAGCTATGTTTGCCGAGTAAACCAGAATAAAAATCGTTGTCATCAAGCACGCCAACTAACTCCCCGCCTTCGACCAACAAAATTGGTTGCCCACTGAGCTGCTTTAACTTAATCGCTTCTCGCATACCAATATCTGGGCTGGCAATCACTACACTTTGTTTTGAAATATCGTCTAATTTTACTCTCTCATCTCGCCAATCTATTAACCTGAGAGACGTTTTATCATCTAGATAAAGCTGGCTATCACGTGCTTCTACCCATACCTTTTGTATTGGGCAAATTTGCATTCTCGCCGCTTCTCGCTCTAATTCACTCACTGGTTGCATTAACGAGCGACCTTTAAGTACGTTAAGTGGATTAGTATGCGCCACAAAATCTTTAACATAATCATTTTCAGGCGCTAAGACTATCTCTTCCGGCTTGCCATGCTGAATCAATTTACCCGACTCCATAATGGCAATATTGTTACCAATTTTGAGCGCTTCATCGAGATCGTGGCTAACAAACAAAATGGTTTTGTTGAGTTTTTTCTGCAAGGAAATAAGTTCATCTTGCAGTTGAGCTCGAATTAATGGATCAAGAGCTGAAAAGGGTTCGTCCATTAATAAAATATCAGTATCCATCGCAAAAGCTCTTGCTAATCCGACTCTTTGCTGCATACCTCCAGACAGCTCATGAGGATACTTATTCGCCCATTCAGAAAGCTCGACCATGGCTAATTGCTCGCGCGCTTTATCACGCCTTTGAGCTTTAGGCATGCCAAGCATCTCAAGCCCAAAAGCGACATTATCCAGTACTGTCAGCCAAGGCATTAAAGCAAATTTTTGAAAAACCATCGACACTCTATGAGTGCGAAGATCGCGCAAGGTATTTGAATCACATGAAGATAACTCGACTTGGCTATTGCCATCTTTAACTTGTAAAGAGCCGCGAGTAATAGGGTTTAACCCATTGACAGCGCGAAGTAAACTCGATTTACCTGAGCCAGATAGCCCCATCAACACGCAGATTTCACCTTCTTTAACACTCATGGTGACGTTATCTACCCCCACCACTTGCCCAGTTTGTTCAATGATCTCTTGGCGTGTTTTGCCTTCATCTAGCAATGATAATGCCTTCTGTGATTGCTCACCAAACACCACATCAAGGTTTTGAATCGAAATGGCATCCATGATTACACTTCCTTTTGATTAGGTGATTTACACAAACGATCGAGAATTATTGCCACTAGCACAATCGCCAGCCCCGCTTCAAATCCTTGGGAAATGTTGACTGTATTGAGTGCTCGTACGACAGGTTTACCGAGTCCATCAGCCCCTACTAATGCAGCGATAACCACCATAGATAGTGACAGCATGATACATTGGGTGACACCGGCCATAATACTCGGCATGGCAGCTGGCAATTCAACTTTAAACAACAACTTTCTTTTACTAGCGCCAAATGCTTGCCCTGCTTCTATGAGTTCTTCTGGGACTTTTGTGATCCCCAAATAGGTTAAACGGATTGGCGCGGCAATAGCGAAAATAACCGTTGATATCAGCCCAGGAACAATACCTAAACCAAATAAAACCAATGTTGGAATCAAATACACAAATGTCGGAACAGTCTGCATTAAATCGAGGATTGGCCTTAGTAAGCTGTATAGCCACGGCCTATGAGCCGCCATAACTCCTACTGGAACACCAATCAACACTGACATCGTCGTCGCAGCAAACACTAATACAAAGGTCTCTAGCATTTCCTGCCAATAGCCAAGGTTTAAAATCATTAACAAGGCAGAAACCACAAATAAAACCAGCGGAATACTTCTATGCAAATACCAAGCAATGGCAGCAGTAGCTATGATGGGGACTTCTGGCGGCATCCATTTAAATATGTCGACAACAGATAAAATGACAGTTTCAAGAAAAATAGAAATGGCGTCGAAGAATCCAGCAGCGTTAATCGTTAACCAATCAACGCCTTGTTCCATCCATTGACCAAAAGGGATTTTGTTGTTTGTAATAAAATTCACAATACAGCCTTATTTTGTGGAGCGGGCAACCAAGCCCGCCAAATAACCTTATGCGTTAGTATTTATGTAATCAGCCACCGCCTTGATAGCATCTTCACCTGAGAGAGTTTGTACACCATTTAGCCACTGATTCAGTTGGTTAGGATTGTTTTTAAGCCATTGCTGAGCTGCTTTAGAAGGTTGCATTTTTTTATTGAGTATGTCTTCCATTAACGCGCTTTCCATTTCGAGATTGAACTCAAGATTTTTGAGTAGCTGACCAACATTTTTGCATTCATCGAGGTAGTTAGATCTGACGTTAGTATAGATATTCGCCCCACCGTAATTAGGACCAAAAAAATCATCCCCCCCTGTAAGATACTCCATCTCAACGGTTTGATTCATCGGGTGAGGAGCCCAACCTAAATAGACGATCCACTGATTTCGTCGAACCGCACGAGCCACCTGTGACACCATACCCGCTTCACTCGACTCGACGAGGTTAAAGTCTTTAAGGCCGAACGCATCCTTGTCTATCATCGACTGAATCAGTCGGTTGCCATCGTTACCCGGTTCAATACCATAAATTCGGCCTTTGAACTTGCTAGCATTTTTCATCAGATCAGAAAAGCTTGTAATACCAGCCTCATAAACATATTTAGGAACCGCCAAGGTATACTTTGCCCCTTCAAGGTTGGCTCTTACCGTTTCGACGGTTCCTGCTTGGCGATATTTGGCAATATCTGCTTCCATAGTGGGCATCCAGTTACCCAAAAACACATCAATATCACCATTAGCTAGAGAGGAGTATGTCACTGGCACAGAAAGTAAATCCGTCCTAGTTTTATACCCCATCCCTTTGAGTAACTCACTGGCAACCGCTGTCGTTGCAGTAATGTCGGTCCAGCCTACATCAGCAAATCGAACTGTAGAACATTGATTAGCATAAGAACTGACTGTGGTGACACTTAGAGCAATCATCGCCAGCGACTTTTTTAGCATAGTCATAATGGTTTCCTTATCATTATTAATCCCCTCAAACATGAGGTTGTACCTCTCGCTTAGGGGCATTTATTCTTTGTTGTTCTTCCCAATCAGGCGCTATCCATACAGGTAGCTCCTTACTTGTTATCAAAGGCTGACCCAAAATTAAATCAGCGGCACGCTCAGCCACCATGATAGTTGGCGCATTAAGGTTGCCGTTGGGAATCGTTGGAAAAATAGAGGAATCAACCACTCTTAACCCTTCAATACCGCGAACTTGGCATTGTGAGTCTAAAACCGCCATAGGATCATCGTCAGCCCCCATTTTACAAGTGCAAGATGGATGATACGCACTTTCGACATTTTGCTTCACCCATTCATCGATAGCTTGATCACTGGTGATGTGTTCGCCGGGCTGAATTTCATGGCCTCTATATTTATCCATCGCAGGTTGGCCTAAAATTTCACGTGTTAGGCGTATACAATCTCGCCAATCTTGGCGGTCTTGCTCGGTAGAAATATAGTTAAACTCAATCTCTGGTTTATCTTTGGGATTGTTTGACGTAATCGTTATACGACCCCGACTTTGAGGCTTATTTGGGCCAACATGCACCTGAAAACCATGCCCATCAAAAGCAACTTGACCATCGTAGCGCATAGCGGCAGGTAGAAAATGGTATTGGATATTGGGCCATTTAAGACCTTTACGCGAGCGGATAAACGCGCATGACTCAAAATGATTCGTCGCACCTAAGCCTTTGCGCGTCAAAATCCACTCAGCACCAATCATACCCTTGCTGATTAAACCAAGTTTACTGTTAAGCGTAATAGGTTGGTTACATCGATACTGAAAATAGACTTCAAGGTGATCCTGAAGGTTCTCACCAACACCAGGTAAATCATGCTCAACCTGTACCCCTGCTTTTTCAAGCACGGCCGCTGGACCTATGCCTGAGTGTTGCAAAAGCTGAACAGAACCGACTGAACCTGAACTAAGTATGACTTCTTTATTCGCAAAGTATTGCAAGGTCTTACCCCTGCGTTCAAGCTCAACACCTATCGCCTTTTTATTTTCTAGCAATACCTTATGTACCTGAACACCTTTTAATAGCGTCAAATTAGAGCGCTCCAAGGCACGCCTTAAGTAGGCGTTAGAGGTTGATGCCCTTACTCCATTATCAACCGTCATATGCATAGTGCCAAAGCCTTCTTGCTGATAACCGTTATAATCTGAAGTGGTTGGGTAACCCGCATCTTCCCCCGCTTTAATAAACGCTTCATACAATGGGTTGAGCGTCATGTTGTTACCACTGCATGTTCCTAATGGGCCTACGCCTCCTCGGTAGTCATCTTCGCCTCCTACCCATGTTTCTGCGCGCCTGAAATAAGGTAAGCAAGATTGGTAATTCCAACCTTTTGCACCATGTTCTTCCCATTGATCAAAATCACAAGCATGGCCTCTCACATACACCATACCGTTAATAGAAGAGCTGCCACCCAGTACCTTTCCTCGTGGACAATGCAGTTTGCGGCCATCTAAGCTTTGTTCAGCAACCGTTTCGAACTGCCACGCATACTTTTCCGTATTCATCGGATACGACAACGCCGTTGGCATTTGGATAAAAATGCTTTTATCACTACCGCCCGCTTCTATAAGTAATACCTGATGTTGACCACTTTCTGAAAGTCTATCTGCTAGCACGCACCCTGCCGAGCCAGCGCCAATGATGATATAATCGTAGCTCTGTTTCATAATTACCTCTCAGATAGCATTTACCTAGGCATAAGGACTTTCATATGAACCAAGTTCGACCAATATGCTTTTAGTCTGAGTATAATGGCGCAAGGTTTCTGGCCCATTTTCTCGACCAAGACCCGAATGTTTGTATCCGCCGACTGGCATTTGAGCCGGTGAGTCACCCCAAGTATTAACCCAGCAGATCCCAGCTTCTAGCTGGTGAATAACTCTGTGTGCTTTAGCCAAGTCTTGGGTAAATACACCAGCCGCTAAGCCATAGTCAGTGTCGTTCGCTCTTTGAATAACGTCTTGCTCATCTGAAAACTTAAGTACTGACATCACAGGGCCAAAGATTTCATTTTTAACATGTGGCATATCATCTAAACAATCAAAAAAGACCGTAGGGGCGACAAAATTACCTTTCGCTAAGCCATTGTCTGTAACTTGATATCCACCAGTCAGAAGCTTGGCACCACTTTGCTTGGCAATCTCGATTGCCTCTAAAACTTTATCTAGATGCTGCCGAGAGATTAACGAACCAACTTGAGTATCCATATCCATAGGATCGCCAACAATAAGCTTCTCCGCTCTTTGCTTTAACTGACTCAAGAAAGCGTCATACAGCGATTCATGGACATAAAGTCTTGTTCCATGGGTACACACTTCACCTTGAGTATAAAAGTTAGCCACCATGGCAGCGGATACCGCATCATCCAATTTTGCATCGTCAAAAATAACCATGGGTGATTTACCGCCAAGTTCCATGGTCACTTGCTTAAGTGTCGCGGCACTATCAGCCATAACGGCCTTACCCGTACTTGATTCACCAGTAAATGATACTTTGGCAATGTCTGGATGAGCTGTAAGCATTTGTCCAACTCGATAATCACCTTGCACCACATTAAATACACCATCGGGTAGCCCTGCTTGAGTATAAATTTCTGCCAGCTTTAGCACTGAAAGTGGCGTTTCCTCAGATGGCTTAAAGATCATCGCATTACCCGCCGCCAAAGCAGGTGCTGATTTCCACATCGCAATTTGAATCGGATAATTCCAAGCACCAATACCTGCGCATACCCCTAATGGCTCACGTCGGGTATAGAAAAATTGGCTTTCACTCAAAGGCTGTTGCTCACCCTGCATACCAACGGCAAGTCCGGCGTAATACTCAATCACATCCGTACCTGTCACAATATCAACCTCAATCGCTTCTTGTAGAGGCTTTCCCGTATCGGCAACTTCCAATGCAGCTAACTCATCATTACGCTGACGCAGAATATCAACCGCCTTTAGCAAAATTCTGCTGCGTTCAACTGGCGCCATCGCCGACCATACTTGAAAGCCTTTTTTTGCCGACTTAATTGCCGAGTGTAAGTCGTCGATACTTGTTTGACCTATTTCGGCTAATGGCTCTCCATTTGCAGGGTTATTGGTGATAAAGGTTTCACCTGATGTCGCATCACATGCCTGTCCATCGATATATTGAGATTTCATGTCTATTTACACTTTTCGTTATTTTCTTGAGTAAAGATTCAGTTGGTTATCTAAATAATCATTAATAATCAGCCGAGCTCTGCTGGCATCAATACCGCACGGATTTAGTGTTCCTCTCAACCAAATACCGTCAATAAGAGCCGCAATACCATGAGCAACAATTTCTGCCTGTTCATTTTCAAACAAGGCTTTCAACTCCGCTTTAAGATGAGATAGCAAACGCTTTTCGTTGACTCGCTGAAGCCGCTTAAGCTGAGGGTTATGGATGGAGTAACACCAAAAAGCCAGCCAAGTTTTTGCCACTTTGTTCTCAGCCTGATAACCAACGAAATTGCCATCGATAATGGCATTAATTCTTTGGTGATGTGCGTTTTTGGGTAATTGACTAAGACGTGATTTCACCGTGTAAGAAAGCTGGCGTAGCACTTCTCTCATCGTCTCCTGCAGTAAGCCTTGTTTGCCCCCGAAGTAGTGATTAATAATGCCCGTCGATACGCCCGCTTCCTTACTAATTAAAGCAACACTTGCAGCGTGTAAGCCAACTCTATCTATCACAGACATGGTCGCATTCACCAACTGAGGTTTTCTAATATCAGGCATCCCTACCTTCGGCATTAACCATCTTCCTTTTTTAATTGAACGTTCAATTAAAAATAACATGCCAGAAAATTAGTTAGTGTTCAAACTAATTTTTACAAAAGTGAAACATGGGCCCATTCTCAGTTCATATAAATATTGGGGGAATTATATCTATACAATTACATTTTCTTGTGATTTATTTAAAAACACTTGATATTTGGGTAAATAATAGTGAGGATATAAGCTAATTACAGATTAACACTTTAAACATCTTGTTTGACACACCAAAAAATAATAATTAGAACACTAACGATAGTAATGTTTTCATATGATTTTTGAATTTTCAGATCCTGCAAACCAAAGCAATATAATCACCCCTTCTGGCCTGATTTTTATGCCTATTTCAGTCGATGATGCTGAGCATTTATTTGATGCTTTCAATGCTAAAGCCTTCCATCCCGATTTAGTACTTTCAAAAATTAATACGCTAGGCAAAGCGGAGCAATGGTGCTCAAAACGGTTGAGGGACTGGCAAACCAGTGAGTGTTTTGTATGGACCTGTCGACACCAAGAAAATTTGTCATTTATCGGTCAAATTACTCTAACTCCCCGTGATAAAGATTTTGCATTGGCGTATTGGGTTATGCCCACTCAAAGAGGTCGCGGCTATGCGACAACTATGTGCAATGAGGTACTGGCGTATATTCGCAATAGAGATTACCAAGGAAAAATTTGGGCTGGAGTTCACACATGGAACAAACCCAGTATTAACGTTTTGTCTAAGCTTGGATTTGAACAGATGGAATCCCAAGATGATTTAATCAGGGAATTCCATCTAAAAATTAATTAAACGCAGCATACTCATGCACTTTTAGAAAATCTGCATTCTAGTTTCCCCAGATTCTCTGAACAAACTCTGGGTGATCAACAAAAGGGTTGCGGTTGTTCTGAAATTGATAAACCGCATCATTACGATCTCGCTCTTTTTGATTAACAGGATCACTGGCATGCCAACGCTTAAACATCTCAAGAGCCCAAGGTTCAAAAACCGAACCCTGAGTACCATTTAGCACCGCATCTGAGCTACTGGTATTGCCTTCCCAATGGGCAATTTCGTGTTCATAGCGCGTCGCCATATAGAAGTATACTCGAGCTAAATCACCTTTGAATTCATCAATCGGTTCAAACACAATCCCAGAATAATTCAAGTCATTCGCAGCATAGCCAAGTTTAGAGCCATTAGAGGATTGATAGTTAGATGTATCGACTTCACCAAATGGCCAATTTCCCCGTTTGGAGTTCACATAGCCATCAGATGCAAACAGGTGATGACCGTCTGAGTTCATCGGAGCAACTTTACCGCCAAACCAGCTTTTAGGAAAAGAGTGCTCGCGGTTATAACAATCACCCTCACGGCGGTATTGACCGCATTGATCAACCCTAGCCACATAATTAATCGAATCTGGCCCTGATACATTTTCAGAATAGATATCGAGGATACTGCCATCATTCTCGTAATAACGGTCTATATCTGTTGATTTCACCAAACGCCATACCGCAGAATAACCTTGAGGCTGGTGATGTTTAATGATGTTATGTAATGCAGTTTTAAGCTCGTAACCAGATTTACCCTGCGCAGATTGATAATAGCCTTTGCGGTTATCGTTTCTTTCCCCTAAAGCAAAGCCATGTTCAACAGAGCCAGAAAATGCACCGCCAGAAGCTAATATCTGCCTGTCAGAACTTAGACTGTAAGAGCCTTCTCCGAATTGGCAACACATACCATCATTCTCTGAGTCAAGAACCTCAAATGAGTAGTCCCCAGGTTCTAAGCACATGATCTGTTGGTAGCGCTGGTTATTGCCGTAACCTGAGCCAGTAAACAGGCTCTGGCCTTGGCTATTTTTAATTCTCCAGCTTGTTTCTGAGCCATAATCATCGGTAACAAGATCAAGGGCCACATTGTGATGCGAACAAATTTCGGTAGATTGGTTCGTGGGCTCATCAACTGATTGCAAAACCAAGGGTGAGGTATTGACGTTAGCAAAAGCACAACAGGGAAATAGAAATAACAGACAAACATATTTTTTAAACGGTGAGTTCACTATGCTTCCTTTTGAGTTAACAAACTTGCAACATAACTTACGTGATAGCCGTCCAATGACAAATACATAGTTTATAAATATAAGTGATAGAACAACTTATGAATTAGAAACTTTTACCTACATCGCAACTTATTTACTTTTCACAGCGGTTCATCACCGACCGAAGCGCAAAGAATCTTTTATATTATTGATTGAGCCAGTCATGAACTAGGGATACAAAATCTGGATGGATCAAATAACCTATAGACGCATGAGGGTTAGAACGTCCTTCTCTAACAGCCAAGTTGTAGATATGAAAATCATCGATTGGTGCGCTGAGCAAACCAAATGTAGACATCTCTGCATAATCATTACTTACTCGGCTATCATGTGAAATAAAGTCGTCTTCTGCAGCAAAGTTACACCACCTTACGATGTTGGTTGGGTATTTTTTATACCCTTGGTTCTGGCTTCCTTTCAGGTGTTTTTTGATATTCTCATCCGCCAGAGGTGATCCCAAAGTAACAAAAAGACTCACTTTTTTACGCGAGCCATAGACACGCCGATATTCGCCGTAATGTGAAAGCTTCCATAAATTGTCAAAGCAAATCATAGAGCCTAAACTGTGCCCGACAAGCATAATCTCATCCCCACTGTCTAAAGCTTGTTTTAGCACTGGCATTAAGCGACTTCTGACATCACTGCCATAGTAGGAATCACAATTCCAATAGTGAGCCATATCTGGAGCGACAAGTTTAATTAAAGACGTGGCGATGCCTAACTTACCAAGTGGTGCGGAAAACAAATCAGCTAATGCTTCTTTGAAAAAACCGGCTTGAGTTAAATCCTGATAAGAAGCCTTAGTAAACTGATGCTTAGAGTACTTTTTTAGATTTTCTAGTGATTCATTGCGTATCGCGGCATGTTCAATCGGCTGTTGTAAAAAATCATTGGATAGGTCACCGTAATAAACAAAGTCTTTATTGACCGATTGAAACTGCTCCATTGCCTTGAGGCCAAAATCCCTGAATAAGCCATGATTAATCGCTTCATACCAAAGTTGCTGTAAGTCCTCTTTAGATGGTTTTTGCGCACGGCCATGTATGAAAATTATCCTTTTTGCCATCAATTTACATCCTGTAATATTGAGTTTTAAACGTGTTACTAAAAATAGAGTTTCTATATGTTTCCATGCTTGTGACTAAGCGCGGCAATTGCCTCGATTTCTATTTTTAAATCAGGGTGAATTAATGCGGACACTTCGACTAATGAGCAAGCGGGTAGCTGCCCTTGGTAAAACTCAAACAACTGCTCTCGAATTAACGATAACAAGGTTATGTCCGTAACAAATATGGTCAATTTTATTAGATCAGACCTCGAACAATCTTCATGATCAAGCACTTGCGATATCTGAGACAAAATTTCCATCGCTTGCTCAGTTACCCCTCCACACTGAGCATCTGTACCAAATGCTGTCAGTCCGGAAATATACAGAGTCTGATTGTGCTTTGTCGCATGCACATAAGGCCTGCGATAGCAGGTAAGAAATCATAACTGCACTTTTTAATCATATTTATTGCTCTACTGGCTTAAACTTTTTTGTCATGCCTTGGCAAGACGGTGAGACCAACCTGTAGCCCAATTTTTCATAAAACTCAGGCTCATCAGCAATCATTGACACATATGAACCTTCAAGTGCTACTGAAGCCAAATAACCATCAATACATCCCATTACTTTTCTTCCAAGCCCATTGCCTTGATAAGCTGGGTCAACTGCCACATCGACGACTTCAAAATTACAAGCCCCATCGCCCACGACTCGTCCCATTGCAACAAGTAACTGACCATCTCGGATTGAAACGGCATACAAGCTATTTGGTAAAGCAATAGTGGCAGCCTTAAGAGACTTTGCTGATAATCCAGCTTTTACACGTAGTTCGCAGAACTCTCCGGGACTTGGCGTAATTTCTTTATAGTTCAATTCCATACGATTTACCCTTTCTAAAATAGGCAAAAAGGATACACCAAGAAACTGTATAAAAAAACAGTTACCAGTACACATTTGCAATACTATGAATTTGTTAAATTAACCGCAAGAAATACACAACTAGTGGAATATATACGTTACTATGCCATCAGGCAACATCTTAAAATAACCTTTAATTTCCCAACCTTGATCAAATTCATCACCAAAGCTCGTCAAAAGCTCAATAGTAAAGCGTCCAGATGCAACATCCATACTGCTAACCCTGGCTTCATCAAAACCAAAGAATGTTTTAACATGCGGATAGAGTGCTTTATAAAAACTCTCTTTTGCAGAAAAGATCAAGGTTACGCCTTGTTCAAATGAAATCGAGCTCTGTGAAAGCAGCTGTTTTTCATATTTATCAAGGATCTGCCCCGAAAGTTCATCAGCTAACTGAGCCTTGACCCAATGTTCAAAATCAATACCAAGAAATTGATGATATTTCTGCTGAGCCAATGCCGCTGCCACAAATCTATCTGAATGTGTTATTGAACCAATCAAGCCTTTCGGCCATATAGGAGAGCGATCTTTATGTGTGCCAATTTGAGGCTTGGTTCCATTTATCCGAGCTATCGCTTGCTGGGCAACAATACGCCCAGCAAGATACTCAGCACATCGCTTATCAACCGCACTTTGCAAGCTTTGCGGCATATCAACTCCATAATGTTGAAACAAACTTTGACTATATGAACTCACATCAAAACCACTATATTTGAATTCAATCGTGCTCGGCAGCTCTAATAAGCAGATTTTGGATGGAATTAGGAAATCTTGGTTATTCAAATTATTTACTTTTCAACTATTCATTCAAAAGAGCTTAACTTAAAAGCTAAGCTCTATTAATTCGTTATACAGCTGTTGATTTTAACACTTAATACATTTGTTTGAATACCTGTTCAACTCTATCCAAACCGCGAACCAGTGTCTCTCTTTCTATTGTCAGAGGAGGCAAGAATTTTAAGACACTATCATTGGCACCACAGCACTCTAACAACAATTTTTCTTCAAACAACTGCTTAGACACAAATTTTGCGACATTCTTTTCTGGGATTTCAAGTCCCCAAACCATACCACGACCTCGAGCAGACATATTTAAGCCAGGAAATGCTTTTACCCATTGGTGTAATCGCCCCCCAATAACCTGTCCTTTATGCTCTACTTCGTTTGAAAAGTCTCTCTCCTGCACTAATGCTGCAATCAAAATCTCCATATCATGGCTGTTACGGCTAATAAGAGTAGTAAAAATAGAGAGTATTAACGTCGATAAACTCACATCTAGATCGGCACATAAACACTCTAGTCTTAACACCATAGGCTCTGCTAGCAGGTTTGAGTATTGCTCCATAAAATCTTGACTATGTGGTTTGCGAATAAAATCGAGTGGCAAATTATGCGTCATTTCCCTTGTGTCGAACTTATTCCCTGATTGTTCCAATTCCTTTTGAGCGCTCAGATTAAAATTAACCGAATGCATAGTCTTATTATTCAAAGTATATCTCCTGGTGGTGATTGCATCATGACTATCAAAGTCAGCAGCCACCTAACAATTAAATTAATTATTTTCCCTAAATTTTACAAATGATACTTTTTATAAACAAAACTTTAAACTTTATAACTGGTATGAGTTACATATATTTGTAAAAAATTAGAAATAAAATTGTCATCTAAGGTAAGAATTAATGGATAATAATATTTTTGTTTATAACATTGGTGGAGAATAATTATTTCATCAGTCGAATAATTTATATATATGTAGGTTTTTTTTCATACTTAAATTCATTACAATAAATTTAAGTATCATTAAAATAAATTACAGAATTTTTTAAGATTATTTATGGGGGTGGTATTTTATATGATTATTTTGCATATAGAAATAAACATTTAGAAAATAATTATGGAGTAAAAATCAACGAAACGATACTTGGGCAAATACTTTAATATATTCATCTGATATTCTCTCAACTTCAAAATACCCACCAGCATGGGAGAGCTGATTTACAAATAAATTATCTCTACCAAGCTTAGCAAACCAATAAGGAGCGAGTGAACATTGTGCAGACCCGGTAGCAATATCTTCATCAATACCAATTTTGGGAGCAAAGTACCTCAATACATAACTATTATCGCCATTTTGAGAAGTTATCATCAAAGCATGATGGCTGTTCATTTTCGCAATCTCTTCAAGGTTTGGGCTATAGTCAATTACTGATTCAACTGAAGGTAGAACAACAACTAAATCACGAGTTGAGAATACATCTATAGTTGCAGGGAAAGATTCAATCACATCCTCATAATTAGGTAGTGAATTGGCAGTCCAACTCGGTAAAATAAGGCTATAGAGACTACCTTGCTTAGAGATAGTTACTTTCCCATACACACTATTAAAAGTGATTTCAGTCAACATGTAGCGGTTAAGCATAACAGCACCGGCTGCCAAGCTACCATGTCCACATAGATTAATTTCACCAGCTAGTGCAAACCATCTGATATTATAATCACCTAGTGTATTTACCACAAAAGCAGTAATTGGCTGATTTAAATTTCTAGTAATTTTAACTAATTCATCTTCATTTAACCATTGCTCAAGCTCGACGACACCACATGGGTTTCCAGCCGCAGATTTACTGACAAATACATCACATATCATTTTTTATAACATGCCTCTCTTTGAAGTTTACCTTAAAAAATTATTGCCATTTACCAAATGGTAAATTTAACTTAATGTTATATTATTTACAAGGAATTTCATCTCTATGATTAATCATCACAATAGACAAGATTTTATTTTATAGTGTATTAAATAATTAAAATAAAATTTCATTTGAGAATTTATTCTTTATATAGGAATAAAAATTAGACTATATATTTTAATGACCAAGTGGATTAACTGGCAGTAGTCAGTTCTGATGCTGCTGATTAAAATCAAAGACAACCTTGCCATCAACAATGGTCATCCATACTTGTGCTTGTTTAATTTCTTGTATTGAACTGTGACTAATATCTTGAGATAGAACCACAAAATCGGCTGCCTTTCCTATATCAATAGAACCTGTTAAATCATCTATACCAAGACTTTTGGCTGCATTAATCGTATAGCTATCTATCGCATCTTCAATACTAGGTAAGCCCGTTTTACCCATAATAACGCTATTTGTAATACTCACTAGAGGGTTGATGTCATGAACATTCCAATCACTGCTTAATGAGACATTAACACCAGAGTCAAAAAAAGCTCTGAGATTCATCATTGTACGGGCTCGGTTTGCACCGATAAATGCTTCAGCCCATTGATGGTCATGATAAGCAATATAATCCGAACCCACTTGAAAGTCCGCATTAACCTCCAATTGGGGAAATCGCTCTATATCTTTCGGGTTAACCAATTCAACATGCGTAAGGGTATAATTTTTCTTCCCTCCTTTCTCACGCACTACTGCAATAGCATCCAAGGATTCACGAATAGCTCCATCTCCAATTGCATGGATATGCGCACCGTACCCAATGTTGTCTAAAGCTTCTAACCATTTCTCCATGGCTAAAGGACCAATGTAATTAATGCCATTTGGGTACGTAGGAATATAAGATTGAAGATAAGGATTAAGCACTTTAGCCGTCGTATTGACTATTATCCCATCACTGTACATTTTGACCTGATCCACCCATAATAATCGCGTGTGATCTGGAGACCATATTTTTTCCAGAAACGATAACTGGTTCTTCATTGATTCATCAGGATAGATCCATGGTCTAAGCGACACTCTAGCCGTTATATCACCTCGTCGTTCAGCCTCTTTCCATACCTGATACCATCCTCTCCTCCAATAAAGCCGGCCATCGCCAATAGTCGTAATACCGTGGGCTCGAGCTTCGTAAAGACCAGCCATCAGGCCTTCATAGCTTTGGTTAAACTGCCCTTTAATACTGTTCCAAGCCAGCTCCATGACCATATCTCCAGCGTTATCAAGTAAAATGCCGTTGAGTGAGCCTGTTTGTTTATCTTTAAGGTACTTTCCACCCTTTGGATCAGGGGTATCGATCGTAATACCCGCTTTTTGGAGTGCGATGGAATTCACCCACATTGAATGTGAAGTCTGTTCCATGATGATAACAGGCTGGCTGGGAAATATAGCATCAATGACTTCAAGAGGCGTGCGTTTATTGTCCTCGACCAACAACGACTCAATTGAGTGGCCATAACCGATGACCCAGTTACTTTTAACACTATCCTCACGGCAAGCTTTTAAATATGGTACCTGTTGCTCCAAATTCGCACTCATACTTAATTCACATTGACCACCTACCTGAGAGGCTGCCTCAAAGATATGGTTATGATTGTCAATAAAGCCCGGCATAACAAACCCACCTTCCAAATCCACTCTTTGAGTCAATGGAGTTATCAAGTGCTTTAGCTCATCGTGAGTACTAACGGCAAGAATCCTGCCATTCATAATTGCTACAGAATCAGCAAACTGATGCCCATAAATATGTGCATTCATTAGAACCATATCAGCAGTTTCAGTGGCATGAGCACTAATACTTAAAGCTGCGCTCATTAAGAGTACCGGTAAGGATTTACAAATCATTACTTTTTGTTCCTTATAATCACATTCTACCGCAAAGAAGCAGCTTAAAGTTAGATCTAAAACTAGCCTAGTTGGCCGTTATATTTAGTCAAAAGCAATAATGCATCTGCAAATAATCAGTCTACGCAACACTTCCAACATGTTAAACTTGATACCAAACGCAGTTTTACTCTGCTCTTACTAATTGAGTGTATAGATGTCATTCTCGAATCTCGGCTTAAGCCAACCTATTACCCAAGCGATAGAAAAGATTGGCTATGAAAAGCCTACTAATATTCAAACACAAGCCATACCTACCATTTTGCAAGGCGAGGATCTAATCGCAGCAGCTCAGACAGGCACTGGAAAAACAGCAAGCTTTGTTCTACCAATGCTTGAGAAATTAAGTCTAGAAAGCACACAGCGAAAAAAACGCATTCGTGGGTTGATCTTAACGCCAACTCGAGAACTTGCTGCTCAAATTGAAGAAAAAATCCAAGTATACAGTCAGAACCTTTCTCTTACTTCGCTGGCCATGTATGGTGGCGTCGATGAGAAAAGCCAAAAACAGGCGCTCATTGATGGTGTCGACATCTTAGTCGCAACACCCGGCAGACTGCTCGATATGTATAGTCAACGCGCGGTACATTTTGATGAGGTAGAAATACTGGTTCTTGATGAAGCAGATCGCATGCTAGACATGGGCTTTATAGAAGACATCAATAAGGTTCTTAGCCGGCTCCCCAAAGACATTCAAAGCCTGTTATTCTCGGCAACCCTTTCCCATAAGGTTCGTGACTTAGCCAAAACTGCCGTGCATAACCCATTTGAGATTTCTATAGCCGCTCACCACGCATCAAAGAAAAATATTGAGCAATGGTTGATTACCGTCGATAAAGACAAAAAGTCATCTCTTCTCAGCCATTTAATCAAGGTTAATAACTGGGACCAAGCTTTAATATTCATCGAGACTAAGCATGGTGCCGCCAAACTCGCTGAACAGCTCGAGAAACGAGGGATAGAAGCCGAAGCTTTCCACAGTGGACGAAGTCAAGCTGTTCGCTCTAAGCTTTTAGAAGATTTCAAAGCTGGTATCATTAAGTTTATGATTGCTACTGGTGTGGGCGCTCGCGGTATTGATATTGAAGGGCTCAATCGTGTCATCAATTATGACCTACCTTTTCCTGCGGATGAGTATATCCACCGTATCGGTCGAACTGGTCGCGCGGATGCACAAGGTGAAGCGATATCGTTTGTCTCTAAAGACAATTTTAAAAATTTATGTATGATCGAGTCTCGTCTAGGGCATTTGCTTGAGCGCCGTGAAATTGAAGGGTTTGAACCACGTAAGCCAGTGCCAGTATCTATTCTCAATTACGTTCCCAAAAACAAGCGTAAAAGGGAAGATGAACAATGAAGGCACCAACCTGTATCACTTTTTTTGAGTCTTTAATGCCGCTTATTACCTCTGGTAAAAAGACCATTACAATTCGTGACAAGTCTGAGTCTTACTATACACCGGATAGCTTGGTTGAAGTGTTTACTTTAGAAACAGACAAGAAAGTGTGTGACATCAAGATTGTTTCGGTTGAGTCTCTTCACTTTGACGAAATCAATCACTACCACGCAGAGCAGGAACATCTGCCATTGCCCAAGCTAAAAAAGCTTATTCGCGATATCTACCCTAACAATGATGACTTGTTCATGATTAGATTTGAGTTAACCGGTTCAAGTTAATGGAATAAACCGCTATTAAGGTAGCGGTTTATATGCTTTTACTCAAAGGTAGATTCACATTTGATTCTCATACTCTCAAAGTATCCGTAAATAATAGTCTCGTAGCGGCCGTCCTGTCTCATCTCTGCAAGTACTTCATCAAAACGGTTCAAAAGGACTTTACGATCGCGCTTTTTAGAAAAAGCAATATAGCTCGGAGTTGCCTCAATGGCAGGGGATAATATTTCGATAGCTTTATCTAAACTTTCTTGTACCAAGATATTTCTTGCTCCAAACTCATTGTTAACCCATATATCTGCTCGTTTGGTGCGAATTAGATGGGCGCATTCTTTAGCACTGTTTCTTTTAAAAACAGCCCTAAAACCTCCTTTAGCGATCTTCATATCCATTCGTTTACCATAACTAACACCATTAACAACACAGAGAGCGATATCAGATACATCACCTACCAGAATTTCATCAGGTCGATAGCCGCTACCACGTAGCGCCATTAAGCTAATATTCTGCACAAAAAGTACGTTTTTACTATAATCTGCGAATTTTTCTCTTTCAGCATTTTTAAAGGCAGTAAAAATACCGTCTGCCTTACCTCGTTCAACTAAAGCCAATGCTCGTGCCCAAGGAAGGACTGTAATATTGACAGGTGTTTCAAGTTGATGAAATATATAACTGACCAGTAGCACGGCAACACCTGTCACTTGATCATTTCGTGTTTCAATATACGGAGGATATTCAAGAGTCACTAGCTCTACGGGTTCCGCCGCCGCAGATCGAATTGCGAGTAACGTGAACAAGAGTATAAAAACTCGTACCTTTATCATCCGGTCTCCTCCTAAACACCTAAACGTGCAGGATTGGGGCAAAAAAAATGGGAAAATAGCTGGCAATTCAGTGTTATTTTTACTTTCCCTAACGTTAATAGTAATATTTTTAGAGAATATCGCCTGATTTTTTTACCCAGAACAACAAATATCTTCAATCTCAAGCCTAAAATATTCTCTTAACCAATTTATTTCACCACTTTTAAAGCAATCAAAGTAATTGTTAACCAATGATATGTTGAAGCCTTAGCTGTACTTTTAACGTCAAGATAGCAAACGGCTATTGATAATATAGCCATAAACTGTTTTCTATACCTGCCCATGCCAACTATGCTCATTTCTAGGTACGCGATCTTCAAGCGATAAGTAAAACATAAATTATCTGGATGTCTGAGTCCTTGCCATATTTACTGGCATATTAGGAGGCAGGACACTAAGGAGCGATTAATGGAACACAAAAAAACAAAATCTGGTGCTCAATGCCCTGTTGTGCACGGAGGCGCAACTTCTTCTGACTCATCAAATGTGGCCTGGTGGCCCAAAACACTTAATCTGGATATTCTTCACCAACATGATCAAAAAACCAATCCAATGGATGCTAATTTTAGTTATCGCGAACAACTAAAAACACTTGATATCCAAACACTAAAGAATGATTTAAAGACACTGATGACCGAGAGCCAAGATTGGTGGCCAGCCGATTGGGGTCATTATGGTGGTTTAATGATTCGTATGGCATGGCACTCGGCTGGTACATATCGTGTAGGTGATGGTAGAGGCGGTGCTGATACAGGAAACCAGCGATTTGCCCCTCTTAACTCTTGGCCTGACAATGCAAATCTAGATAAAGCGCGGCGTCTACTATGGCCAATTAAGCAAAAATATGGCAACAAATTGAGCTGGGCAGATCTTATGATCTTAGCTGGTAATATGGCCTACGAATCTATGGGGCTTAAAACCTTTGGCTTTGCTTTTGGCCGAGAAGATATCTGGCACCCAGAGAAGGACATTTATTGGGGTGCAGAGCAGCAATGGCTCGCACCCAGCGGTTCCGAAAATAGCCGATACACTGGCGAACGAGATTTAGAAAACCCTCTAGCTGCCGTAATGATGGGGCTTATTTATGTCAATCCAGAAGGTGTGGACGGTAAACCTAACCCATTAAAAACTGCGCAAGATATGCGCACAACATTTGAACGCATGGGGATGAATGATGAGGAAACTGTTGCACTAACCGCCGGTGGGCACACCGTTGGTAAAGCTCATGGTAATGGCAGTGAGTCAAATATAGGACCAGAACCAGAACGAGCAGAATTTGATGAGCAAGGGTTAGGCTGGAATAATAATACCTCAAGAAGCATAGGCCGAGACACTATGACAAGTGGACTTGAAGGAGCATGGACAACAAATCCCACTCAGTGGGACAACGGATATTTCCGTCTCTTGCTTGAGGAAGACTGGGATTTGAAGAAAAGTCCGGCTGGAGCATGGCAATGGGAACCGGTTGAAATTGATGAGCAAGATAAACCTGTCGATGTGGAAGATCCTAGCATTCGGGTTAACCCCATTATGACAGATGCTGACATGGCTTTACGAATTGACCCTGAATATCACAAAATTTCAGAACGCTTTCATAAAGATCAAGCATACTTCTCAGAAACCTTCGCCAGAGCTTGGTTCAAACTGACTCACCGAGATATGGGGCCTAAATCACGCTACTTCGGCCCAGATATACCTGCTGAAGATTTGCTATGGCAAGACCCTGTACCAAAAGGAAATACTGGCTATAACATCGATGCGGTTAAAACCAAAATTGCCAGCAGCGGTTTGAGTATTGGCGATATGGTCTCCACAGCTTGGGATAGTGCACGCACATTTCGAAACTCAGATAAACGTGGCGGTGCAAATGGTGCTCGAATACGACTCGCACCGCAAAATCAGTGGCAAGGTAACGAACCCGAAAGATTGTCAAAAGTGTTAGCTGTACTCGAAAATATCGCAAATGAATTCAACATGAGCATTGCAGATGCGATTGTGTTGTCTGGAAATGTAGGGATTGAACAAGCAGCAAAAGCCGCAGGTATAAACATTGTTGTACCATTCTCTCCAGGTCGTGGAGATTCAACATCAGATCAGACGGATGTGGAATCATTTAGTGTTTTGGAACCTATAGCGGATGGATTCCGTAACTGGCAAAATCAGCACTATTCGGTAGGCCCTGAAGAGCTCATGTTAAATCACGCGCAATTACTGGGTTTAACTGCTCCAGAGATGACAGTGTTAATTGGTGGAATGCGTGTTCTAGGCACTAATCATTCAAATACACTTCACGGGGTGTTTACTGACAATATAGGCGCATTAAGTAACGATTTTTTCATTAATCTAACCGATATGCGCTACGCTTGGGTACCAACAGGGCGTAATTCATACTCGATAATTGAGCGGAAAAGTGGCAACGAAAAATGGACGGCAACCAGAGTCGACCTAGTATTTGGTTCTAACTCGGTATTACGGGCCTACGCAGAGATATATGCACAAGATGACAACAAAGAAAAGTTTGTCCAAGATTTTGTCAAAGTATGGGCAAAAGTAATGAATGCTGATCGTTTCGACCTCAATCAGTGAATCAGCTGTACCTCATGGTCATGCATATGGCCATGAGGGCTAATCTTCCGAAATTCACTCATTTTTTGGCAATCACACAGTTTTAAACTAGGTTAAATAGAGTAACACTCAATAAGAAACAAGATTCATACAATGTGACATACCTATCCATCAAAGATGGATAAATAAGGAGAGTTAGCAATGAAAGGGTTCGAGTTTTTTAAACTGTTTGACACACAAGAGTTGTTCATTTTTTATTAACTTAGCGATTAAAGCGTATGTTGGGTGCTACCAAAGCTCAATGTACGCTTGAACCTATTCAAATGAATATTTGCTCCACCAGAATGAGATATTAGACACTAGCTCTCTCTAATATCTTTACAAAATAGTACATAACTCGGCTTTAAATTTACTCAAACTCTATAGTATGCAAAAATGCATAATCCCCTAGAGATTAATTGAGTTTTTAATGAACTTCCAAGCTGCTATCTTTGATATGGATGGTTTATTACTGGACACCGAGAAAGTATGTATGCGTATATTCAAACAAGCATGCACTAACGTCCAACTCCCGTTTTATAAAGATGTCTACCTGTCTATCATTGGCCGAAACTCAGCAGGAATTGAAAAAATATTTCGTCGAGCCTACGGAGATGACCTAGATAAGCTCCATAACGAATGGAGACTAAACTATGATGCTATAGTCAAACATCAACCCATCCCAATCAAAGAAGGCGTGGTGGAATTATTAACTTGGCTTAAAGAAAATAGCATTCCCACCTCTGTGGCAACTTCCACCCAGCGTGATATTGCTGAAATTAAACTCCGACTGTCAGGATTAGACAAATTCTTCGAGGGATTAACCTGCGGCTGCGAAGTTTCCGCCGGAAAGCCAGATCCAGAAATCTACCTTTTAGCTGCCGATAGACTTGGTGTTAATGCTAAGCATTGCCTCGCTTTTGAAGACTCCAGCAATGGCGTTCGTAGTGCAATCGCTGCTCAAATGACAACATTTCAAATCCCTGACCTAGTGGCCCCCTGTGACGAAGTTATCGCGTTTGGGCACACAATTTTGCCTTCACTCAAAGATGTGTTGAACTTGCTTAAGTCACACAACTAAACTCTACTCATTATTACCTAAGAGTTAAGTGTAATAACTCTTAGGTATAACAAAGTTCTCTTCAAAGGGTTTGTATTTTTATGGCTTGCCCCAAGGTCTATTATTGCTGGCGCAATCAAATTAAATAAGGAATGCTAATGGCTAACAAATATGTACCACCTACTGTCTGGACAATGGAAAATGAAAATGGTGGCCAATGGTCGAGCATCAATCGTCCTGACTCTGGGGCTCGCCATGACCAATCATTACCCATAGGTAAACATCCACTCCAGCTTTATTCCATGGGTACACCAAATGGTCAAAAGGTGACGATTATGCTAGAAGAACTGCTAGCACTCGGCATAGAAGAAGCTGAATATGATGCTCATTTGATAAGAATTGGGGAAAGCGATCAGTTTGGCTCAGATTTCGTTGCCATCAATCCCAATTCCAAAATTCCAGCTTTTATTGACCGTTCAAATAACGAAGACATTAGTGTTTTTGAGTCAGGTAACATTTTGCTCTACCTAGCTGAAAAATTTGGCCACTTTCTCCCCAGTGAAATAGCGGCGAAGACCCAAGTAATGAATTGGCTATTTTGGCTTCAAGGATCTGCACCTTACCTTGGAGGTGGCTTCGGCCATTTTTATGCCTATGCACCTGAAAAATTCGAATACCCGATTAACCGCTTCTCAATGGAAGCTAAACGACAACTCGATGTACTAGATAAACAACTTGAAAAACATTCCTTTATTGCTGGTGAGGCATACAGTATTGCAGACATCGCTATTTGGCCATGGTACGGTAACCTCGTATTAGGAAAATTGTACGATGCTGCCAAGTTCTTAGACGTTGATAGCTATAAAAACCTCCAACGCTGGGCTAAAACAGTAGAAAACCGCACTGCTGTTAAACGTGGTCATATTGTTAATCGAACTTGGGGCGAGAGCTGGGAGCAGGTTCCGGAAAGACATAGTGCTGACGATATTGATAACGCGCTAAATCTAAAACCTTAATCAGACTCCATATACCCTGCTCACCGAGAGTGGACACTTTCTAGATGTCCACTTGATTTTCCCTTAGTAAATACTCATGTTTATTTGCAAGGCAGTTCGCTATACTTCGCATGATTCAAATAACAGCTCTGGATTTACGATCCAATTCGCTAAAAAGGAAAAATCATGACCGATTATGTAGTATGTGCCTTATATAAGTTTGTGCGTTTAGAAGATTACCAAGAACTTCGTGAACCACTAAGAGTGCTGATGGAAAAACACCAGGTTCGCGGTACCTTGTTACTTGCCAAAGAAGGTATTAATGGCACCGTAGCATCCAACCGACAAGGCATTGATGCCCTTTTAGCTTGGTTTAGAAACGACTCACGACTTGCAGGCATAGTATATAAAGAATCTTACGATATACATCAGCCTTTCCATCGTACCAAAGTCAAACTAAAAAAAGAAATTGTTACCCTTGGTATTGAAGGTATCGATCCACGTCATGTAGTCGGAACGTACGTCAAACCCAATGAATGGAATGACTTAATATCAGATCCCGACGTTTTAGTCGTCGATACCCGAAATAACTACGAGATAGATATCGGTACCTTCAAGAACGCCATTAACCCAAATACTGACTCTTTCAGAGAATTCCCCTCTTACGTGGCAGAAAATATGGATCCAGCGAAACACAAAAAAGTCGCCATGTTCTGTACTGGTGGCATTCGCTGCGAAAAGTCGACAGCTTATATGAAAGAGCAAGGTTTTGAGGAAGTTTACCACCTGGAGGGAGGAATTCTGAAATACCTCGAAGAGGTACCTGAAGAAGAGAGCTTGTGGCAAGGTGACTGCTACGTTTTTGATGGGCGCGTTGCCGTCAATCACCAATTAGAAAAGAGTCTGTACGAAATGTGTAACGCATGCAGACTACCAATAACCCCTCAAGATATGGATTCGCCATCATACGAAAAAGGGGTAAGCTGCCCTAAATGCACCGATAAACATACTGATGAACAAAAAGCTAGATTCCGTGAACGAGAAAAACAAGTTCAGTTAGCTAATGCTCGTGGTGAGTCCCATGTCGGTGGTAACGCAGACCAAGTCATCACACAACGCAGACAAGAAAAGCTTACACGTAAAGATTTACAAAGAAAATCTAAATAGCGTCGCTCTATTCGAGTAGCCTTCTAAGTAAGAAGGCTACTTTTCTTATAATCCCACAAACTTTCATCGCTAGACAATGAGCCTAACTTTTGAGTAATCCATATTTTTGGGGAGATGTTTAGAAAACGGTATCATGAGCTAATCATTGATTGATAAGTTAAATGGATTTCTGATGCAGGCATAGACGTAAAGAGTCAAACATACTAACTCAAATTTTACCGGGCGAAGTCCAAGTATACTACATCGCACTCATCATACAACCAAAGTACCAACTGAGAGCCACCATCAATACAGCAGTGGCTAACAGAGCTTTATTTAGGTAGTAGCCACGAGCCGATAGAAACAGCTTGAACACTAGACACTCTTCCTCGTAGCAGGCAACCTTCTGCAGGCATAGATCGTCCATGAGAATCAATATAGATGGCATTTTTCAGGTGGAAATACTGGCTATCACCAGAACTGTCTCTACCCAATGCCAGTTGGCAATCAAATGCTAGATTTTCTGTACTATCTTGTAGATGCTCATTGACAAGTTCAAAGTAACGACGCTCGGATATAAGCTCTCCAGTCAGTATTTTTTCTCCCATGAATATTGTCAAACCGACGGTCGAATCATCTCTATCAGTGTGGCTAACCATATTCTGAAACAAGGATTCATTATGCTCTATTGTTATCATATTTATATTTCCTAGCTGAATTAGACGCCAATAATATAAACGCTTGTACTAATCTTGTAGCGTGAATACATGTGAAGATTTGTTTTCGCCCTCTTTCAAGCCGCCCTCTACCACTTGACAGGACTCGTACAATAGGAAAAAACTAATCACACAAATTCAAAAAAAATCACATTTTTAATTAATGTTTTCAGTCAATTATAGATAATCAAACCAATTTTACTAAAGGGTATTCAGTATTTTTCCTATTTAAAAAAAACCTTTAAGCATCTAGAATGATGCTTAAAGAAGCTAAAATTAACCTTAAAAAACTCAGCTATTTGATTACTTTATTTGATTACTTTGGCAGCATTCGCAAACACCGGAGCTTCAGTGATGCTAAGCGCATCAAGTTCATTAAGTTTAAATAGATGACCGCTAAATAGAACACCCGTCTCTCGAAACTCATTTAACGTCGCTTTATCACAACAGCATAGTAGATGTTCATTAGTCATAGACAGCAACCCAGAATAGCCGTTTAGTCCATTAATTAACTGATGAAATGAAACTGATTCTTTTTTCAAAATCCTAGTCGTCAGGATACATTGCTTGAATTGGTTGGTAAGTGAAGTGGGTAATGTAAGCATAGTCAGGTTCCCCTAAAGCTAATGCAATGCAGCCCACAGCGCCAAGCTGTGCTGTCACTTTGCGTCCCCGCCTCACGACAGGTTTGCCCAGTTTGTCCTGTTTTAAGTATAGGCAACATCAGACATAAACAAGAGAAAGCACGCTGATTTTAGTCAAAATCAACACACGCGAGCTAAGTCAAATGTTGCTTTATGAGAGTAGGAGGTTCAATAGTAAACCTACCCCGCTCTAAAGTATAAAGATGCCAATTAGATCAACTTGATTATTACTCCAAGTAACATCACATCCACAATTGTGGCTATATTCACTGTCTTGGGTTTCTTACTGAGCAGATTTCACTTTCAAAATCACTTCGATAAGGGTTAATATCAAGCCCTCCTCGACGTGTATATCTTGCAAAAACTGTGAGTTTTTCAGGTTTACAGCAGCGCTTGATATCAGAGTAAATACGCTCAACACATTGTTCATGGAACTCATTGTGTTCACGGAATGAAATCAAATAGCGTAAAAGCGCTTCATGATCAATTTTTCCCCCTGCGTAGCGGATGTACACACTTCCCCAATCAGGCTGATTGGTTACTAAACAGTTAGATTTCAGAAGATGAGAACACAATGACTCTGTAACATATTGACCTTCTGTACTTCCCAACAATGCATCTTCCTCGTAAACAAATGAATCCACCGTAATGTCCAATTCATCGATGCAGTAGTTTTTCTTATCGACAAGCGTTTCTTGAGGCTCATCTACAGCGGTAAAAGAAACTAACACTTCCGCTCCAGCAGCTTGACTGAGATCCTCTTTCATTTGCAGCATCACAATATCTTGAGAGTCGAATCGAGTTTGATTAAAGCTGTTGAGGTACAGTTTAAAAGATTTTGATTCAATCAAATTATTAGATGTATGGGGAATAACAAATTCACCTATTGCGACAACTGGTTTTCCTTTACTATTCAGCCAAGATATTTCAAAAGCTGTCCATAAATCATAGCCAGACTGTGTTGCTTGGACATAGTCTTTTATCTCAGAACGCCCTCTAGCACGAGGAATCGGATCTAGTAATTCCGGTTTATAGTGAGGAATATATTCTGTTTTTTTTCCTAGATTCTTGTTATAAATTGCCATTGATTACGACTCCTTGACATTGATTAACCGAGAAAACAACTTTCTAGCATAATAGATAGGCCCAACGCTAATTAGCGCATAGAGTATCTTAATGGATACTTGGCTAAAAAACATGACAACTAACACGTCATTAGGTATAACATTATAAAAGGCAATACCAATAAACAAAGCACTATCTACTATTGATGCAATACTGGTACTCACAATAACCCTAACAGCCAACCATCGAGAATTAGTGATCAACTTAATTTTGTTCAAAATATAAGCATTAATGTTCTCTGAAACAAAATATGAGCTTAGCGAAGCAACGAACACAGCCATCATACTACCAACAAGCTTTAAATATTGTTCATCCATAGCCTTCCACTGTTCGATGCTGGGAACTAAGGTTGACAAATAAATAAAGGCTAAAATGACAGCATTAACACTGGTTGACTTAATAATAGCCTTTCTCGCCAGCCTCAATCCATAAAATTCGTTTAAAATATCTACAAATATAAATGAAATCGGGTACAGAAAAATAGCGATCGGAACAACTAAGCCTGTATCAAATATTTCTATAGGTTTGATACCAGTCAAATTGGAAAGTGTAAAAAGCGAGCAAAGACAAAGCACTAAAAAAGAATAACTCATCCAGTAATTTTCATGCCGGTCTTCTAATTCATACGCTCCTTCAAAGCTTGATTTTGAATATGCCTTCTTACAAACTTCTACTAATTCACTACGATTCAAGTCATCTGCTACATCACTTTTCAATAATTCATTTGGTGGTATTTCAACCACCTTGCCAGTACCTCTAATCATAATACTCGCTGTCATATCTGGATTTTCACTAAAACCAATTAACTTGTATTTATTGTTAAACACTGTAACGCTCCTCAAGAATACTTCCAAAAAAATAATCGTTGGGTTTTAGTGGTTCATAAAATGGTACTGAGCATAAATTACCATCACGAACAATAAGCTGGCTCGACTCTTTCATATGACGATTGGAGCGATCGACAATCAACAAATTACCTCTTGTGTAGTTAGCAGATAGCCATTTTCCAACTAGGATAGCAACAACATTTTTGCTTTGAGAAAAGTGATAAGTAAGAGGGTATTCAGTTACCATTTCACTGACATAATGGTCCCCTTTCACAATAAACTCATGTTCGGTCAAAATAGGTACCGCAATTGGATTCTTATTACCATCTACAGTCACTAAAGCATCTGTACAATAAGATTCAAGAGACTCATTTTGGATGATGTAACACGTTGTACCGAAAAAATCTGCAATTTTTTCAACTGTAGAGGTTTGAACGCGCTCTACCTTTCCATCAAGTATTTTATATATAGTCGAGCGGGTAATACCAGTTTTCCTACTCAATGATGCTTTCGTCTCTTTACCTTGATACAGACCAAACTGGATGTTATCTCTTAATATAGCCAGTTGCTCACTATTACTTTTCATATGACACCACTATCTGAATTTAGGCAAAGATAATAATTACCAATGTAAGTATGATATCAGGAACATATGAAAAGTAATATTGGTACGCGCACAAAATACAATATACATGCAAAATTAAATAGTTTTCAGGTATATATAATTGGTGGATAATCTTATTTTTGCTACAAAAAATTAAAGTATAATCAAGAAAAACCCTGAATTACGATGAAGTTATGCCTTCCTACATAATGCGAACAGTACCAAACCGTTAAATAAAATTTCTTTTCAGAACTTCAACTATGTAATTGGCTTATTAAACACGCTAAAACCTGAACGTTGCATTTATAAGATTTGTTTCAACCACACGCAACTTTTATTGATACTTCATGACTTTTCATTTATCAAGTTAATATCAGCTATGGTTTACTGCTGCGCTTATGATATAGAAAAGATACCAAAATGCAGATTACCTCAATTAGCGCAATGTCTATCCCTTTAGACCCTGCTCCAAGTCTCAACTTGCCTATCAAGCAGTCAATTAAAACGATACTAAACACTCGTATACCATACCAAGAATCATGGTCATGGGTACCAAAACTGAATCAAGATAAATCTATCATCACACAACAAAACGTTGAGCAACTCAGTGATAAAATCTGGAAAGATAAAGCCGCGCCACGCATTATCAAAGCTTATGTATGGCGTTTTTTTCGTCAGTTAAATCCTGAAGAGTGCGAAGTGTGGGTTAAACACTATATATTCAATCAAATTTTAACAGAGTGGCATCATAGGCTCGATAAGAACTCCTACTCCTCAATGCAAAAAATTTTAGCTAAGCAGCAATGGCTAGCATGTTTGTTTGAGATACCGCCATCATTCAATGAGGAACATTTTAACTACAAAATTCAAATTCAGCTTTCAAATAGTCACAAACTGAATCAAAAGATGATCTACTGTTTAAGAGACTTTGATACTACACCAGCACTTATTAGTGCCCTATATCTTAGAACGACTCAGCACCTTCCAGTGGAAATAAAACTGATAACTGACCAATTTCTACTTCGCAAATCTTACTACCTGTCTGATAGAACATCTCTATCTAAACAACGATGTAACGAAATCATTGAAAGCCTTATTGCTGATAAAGCGTAAAGAAGTAATACAAACGTCATAGCCAGGTATGATGAACTTCTCCAACTAGGTAAACCTACCATCTTTTATGACAAACAGTATGTGAACAGTCCTGAGATAAAGAAAGCGAGATATTTATCCCAGTTTTTATATCGTTGTTTTCTTATCTTACGCTGCAGAAAAAAGGTCACTAGAGATGAAAGTTATTGATATTGTTAAATATATAAAGAATTCACACTCCATATTTAACTGTGGCTTTCTCATTGTTAAGTCATTACTCTAATCGAGCTCTATTTATTACAATTAGTTAACGAATCAGGGTTAATTCATTTATCTTCTGAATTAATTAGAAGGAGAATACGCAATGACAGCAAGGTATCGCTGGCAGCAAGGAAACCATCTATATCAGTTCCAATCTTTAGCCGATCTGATGGCCAAGGCAAGCCCTGAGAGATCTGGGGATATTCTTGCAGGAGTCAGTGCTTGTTCTGAAACGGAGCGAGTTGCAGCTCAAATGACGCTTGCAGAACTACCATTAAAAACTTTTTTGCAACAATCTGTCATACCTTACGAAGATGATGAAGTAACACGTCTGATTATCGATAGTCACGACATTGCCGCATTTAGCCCTATTTCTCACCTAACCGTTGGAGATTTTCGTAACTGGTTACTTAGCGATCAGGCTGATAGTCATATGCTGACAAAAATTCGACTAGGTCTCACTCCAGAGATGCTTGCTGCCGTCAGTAAAATAATGCGTAATCAAGATCTCATTGCTGTTGCCAAGAAATGTCGTATACATACTGCATTTCGTAATACTATTGGTTTGTCTGGCAGGTTATCAACACGCCTTCAACCCAATCACCCAACAGATTCTTTAGATGGAATAGCAGCGACTATCTTTGATGGTTTGATGTATGGTAATGGAGATGCTGTCATTGGCATCAACCCTGCTACCGACAATGTACCTCAGACCATTAAACTTCTTTCGATGTTAGATGAGGTGATTCAACATTACCAAATACCCACTCAGTCATGCGTACTTACCCATGTCACCAATACCATCGAAGCAATAGAAAAAGGTGCACCTGTCGATCTTGTATTCCAATCCATCGGAGGTACAGAAGGTACTAACAAGGCATTCGGAGTCAATCTTGATATTCTTAAACAAGCTCAAGAAGCGGCTCTATCTCTAAATCGTGGGAGTGTGGGTAATAACTGTATGTACTTTGAAACAGGCCAAGGTACAGCACTTTCTGCGGATGCCTATTTTGGTGTAGATCAACAAACATGTGAAGCAAGAGCTTATGCAGTCGCAAGGCATTTTGATCCTCTTTTAGTCAACACAGTTGTTGGTTTCATCGGTCCTGAGTACTTATTTGATGGTAAGCAGATTATTCGTGCTGGCCTTGAAGACCATTTTTGCGGAAAAATGCTCGGTCTACCTATGGGGTGTGATGTTTGCTACACCAATCATGCTTATGCAGATCAGAATGATATGGACAATCTTCTCACATTACTCGGCGTCGCAGGTTGCTCATTTATCATGGGTATCCCAGGATCAGATGACATAATGTTGAATTATCAGACAACCTCGTTCCATGATGCTTTATACGCCAGACAAGTACTAGGACTGAAGCCTGCACCAGAGTTCGAAAGCTGGCTTATAAAAATGAATATTTTTGATAGCCTCGATGAAGTACGCCTGACCAAAAGCATAGCGAAACCCTTTTCTGATTCACTGCTTACAATCAGTAAGGAGAAATCAAGTGAGTGACCAGCCTAGCAAAGGTAACAAAGAATCGTTACAAGTCATCTCAAATCCTTGGCAAATTCTGCGCCAGTTTACATCGGCAAGAATCGCACTCGGGCGAGCAGGAAATAGCATCCCTACTCATGAAATGCTGGCATTTCAGCTTGATCATGCAAGAGCAAAAGATGCAGTACATCGGGCTTTAAATATAGACCAGCTCATGGAAGAGCTTTGCATTCAAAAATGCATCACAGAACATACTCCAGATCTACCAATAGTCGTCAATAGCAAAGTCTCTAATCGACTCATGTATCTACAACGCCCCGATTTAGGACGCCAGCTTGATGAAGCATCTTGGCAGAAAATAAGCGACTACCAAGCTAAGAATGCGGATAACTATGATTTATCAATTGTTATAACTGATGGCCTATCTTCCACCGCCATTCAGGATCATGCAGTACACGTTGTGGGCCAACTAATCACTCTTCTTAATTCTAACAGTGAACATAACTGGTCCTTAGCCCCTATCACCATAGTAAAGCAAGGACGTGTAGCTTGTGGTGATGATGTCGGTGAATGCTATAAAGCTAAGATCACCTTGATTCTTATTGGAGAACGGCCAGGACTAACATCACCAGATAGTATGGGGCTTTACATTACTTGGAACCCCATACGTGGTAAGCAGGACTCAAGCCGAAACTGTATTTCCAATATCAGGCCAGAAGGGCTCAATTACCAAGAAGCCTGTCAAAAAGCATACTACTTACTCAACGAATCACTTCAACGACAAATATCAGGTATCGATTTAAAAGATCGCAGCGATGACAATAGCAGTCAAGTGCTCAAAAGCAAGTCTTCAACCAATTTTTTAACACCACCAATAACTAAATGATAGAGGGAATTATCATGTCTGATGAACGTCAGAATTATCTCGCCAAAAGACAGCTAAAACGCGGGTCCGCAGGTTGGATCCTGCTCGCCGGTTTGGGCGTTTCGTATGTTATTTCTGGCGATTTTGCCGGATGGAATTTTGGTATTGCGCAAGCTGGTTGGGCGGGCTTTCTTATCGCAGCACTGACCATGGCACTCATGTACTTTACTCTTGTACTGTCACTGGCCGAAATGTCTGCGGCAATTCCTACTGCAGGTGGCGGATACAGCTTTGCCCGCCAAGCAATGGGGCCCGTTGGTGGCTATATTACTGGTCTTTCCGTTTTGATTGAGTATGCCTTAGCTCCTGCTGCAATAGTGATTTTTATTGGCTCAGCGGTCAATGAGCTCCTTGGGATTGACGGTCCCATTGTCTACGCCTGTTTCTATTTTGTCTTTATTGCTATCCATTTGTCCGGCGTAGGCCAAGCACTGAAAGTAATGATGGTCATTAGTGCTCTCGCTGTTGTCGCTATAGTACTTACTGCGGGAGCACTAATAGGTCATTTCGATATAAATAATCTATTCGATATTGCACCAGCGACTTACGCAGCAACGGAAGTGTTACCAATGGGATGGTATGGAGTATGGGCTGCGCTTCCATTTGCAATGTGGTTATTTTTAGCAGTGGAAGGTGTTCCATTAGCTGCAGAAGAAGCGAAGAATCCAGTAAAAGATGTACCAAAAGGTATTATTGGCGCTATGACGTTTCTTTTATTCACCGCAGCACTTGTCGTTTTCTTGTTAGCCGGTGCGGTCGGTGCCAAGGTGATAGGCAATAGCTCGGTCCCCTTAGTTGATGCACTCAATTTAAGTGGCTATTCATCTATTGCAACCTTAGTGAATATACTCGGTCTAGCGGGGCTTATCGCCTCTTTCTTCTCGATTATTTATGGCTATAGCCGACTGGTTTTTGCTTTATCCCGTGCAGGGTATTTACCCAAAAGCTTGTCACTTACCAATCAAAATAAAGTACCAACTCAAGCATTAATACTACCCGGAATTTTAGGGCTTGTCGTGTCTTTAACAGGTGAAGGCGACCTCATTTTGGCTATGGCTGTCGTCGGTGCAACCGTTTCTTATGCACTAATATCACTAAGCCATATATTGCTGCGTATTAAACAACCACTATTAGTGCGTCCATATAAAACTCCAGGGGGCATAGTAACGTCAAGTATCTCTCTAATTTTATCTCTGATCGCAATGACAGGTGTATATGCATTTTCCCCATTAGCCTTCTTTTTGACACTTGGCCTTTACGCTATTGGCGGTGTATATTACATCCTTTACAGCCGACATAACCTTGTCGCGGCAACAGCCGAAGAAGAATTTGAGATGCTAGCAATAGCAGAGCAGGAATTGGAAACCGAGTTTAATAACTAACTCACCTTACAGGCAGAAAAATCAGCTCTTTCTGCCTATTTCCATTTTAAAACACTCATAAGACGAATTGGACAGTGACAGAGACAAAAGCATGGTCACTGGATTGGTCATCATGTTCAAAATTTGGATTAATGAGATGCGTATCAATAGTGTGGTATTCAATAATATCTGCCATTGAGAATGGTGATTCAGGCTGAAACTCTTGAGAAAATAATATATAGTCAAGCACCTTACCTGAAGAGAAATGATAGTGTGTCGCTGGACGCTGAATATCCACCAGCCCACGATTAACTATGTCCCAGCTGTCTTGAAGTACCAACTTATGGCTACCTATGTCGATAGGTTTGGTCAATAATCCAACCACATCACTAGTAATAGGCTGATTTAAATCCCCCATAAGAACCGTTGGCATTGGGTTTTTACTATAGGTTTCTTCCATGGCTATACGAATCATCACAGCTTCCCAACCTCTCTGCTGGCTGGATAACCATTGCCCCACAAGAGAGTGCCTCTTATCGCTTTGGATTGCCTGTGTCTCCCTTTGTGATTTTAGGTGACAAGCATAAACGGCTACTTGACCAATATCAGGAACATCTACAACTGCACAAATGGGTTTACGACTGAAGTCAAGCTGTTGAATGCCATACCCTTCAAGCAAATCTCTAGGAACAGTCACTGGATGTGCGTGTAAAATAGGGTATTTCGAAGCCAAAGCAACAATTGGATGACTATAGATATAGTCGCTTTCAACGTATGCTTGATCAACATGTACAAAGTACAGATAACCGAGTTTATACAACATATGCTTCACGCAATCTATACTAAATATTTCCTGAATCGCAATAATGTCAGCGTCTAATGATTCAATCGTTTTCCTTGTCCAACGACATTTCTTCTTCCACTGCTCTCTAGAATAAATATTTTCAAAATCATAAAAGGCGTAAGGGGGCTCAATGAAATTAAATAAATTGGCCGTAGCAAATATCAGTTTTCTGTCTATGAGCAAAATGTTACCTCACTATTTACAACCTATCATAGAGACTCATATAGTTTAACCTATTTATCCATTGCTTTTGGTCAATATCACTTCAGTAGTATTAAGAACAATCCTTCCGCAACGTAGCAAACTATCTTTGCTCAACGAATTGAAATTTCTGTTTCTCAAGGAAAAGTACATACAACTTAAAATGACTATTAAAGCCCAAAATGAAACTCAAACTGCAAGGTAAGTCCTCAATTATTAAAGCGTTATGACCCAACCAAATGTGCTCAAGGCCACTCTGTGATATAGATATTACAAACAAGGTTGATTACAACCAATAAAACGATAATAATTATCATTACCAAAAGCCAGAGGTCAGTATGGATTCACATAAAGCGCTATACAATGCATTTTTCAAAGCACAAGACAAGTTCGTTGATAACTACACTCCTCACGGATTTGAGCCAGATATCGTTCATGAGTATATTCACTCAGCAATGACCTTATCATCGTTATACGAGCAGGGAACTGAACATGAAAACGCTTTGCTTTGTGAACTCTACTTGCGGCAAGTGTATTTCCATTTAATTGGGGCGATTCAAGACCCATTAAGAAGTAGAACATTTCGCCGAGTATGTTTAGATGCAATTCATACTCCTCTTCTATGTTTAAAACGTTTTTACCTGCAACGGGAAGACGGGGATACCAGGTTTTTACAACTACAACAAAAGTTGCAACGTATTCGAATGCCACTCGATTAAATAAAAAAGGACATCTCATGACTCAAAC
Organism: Vibrio hepatarius; assembly: GCF_018860525.1. GTDB lineage: Bacteria > Pseudomonadota > Gammaproteobacteria > Enterobacterales > Vibrionaceae > Vibrio > Vibrio hepatarius_B. The sequence continues at coordinate 87,308 of NZ_JAHKPM010000042.1, read as the reverse complement.
TTCCTCTACATCAGAGTTTCGCATTGAAAAAGATAGCATGGGCGAGGTAAAAGTGCCTGCACAAGCACTTTATCAAGCGCAAACGCAGCGTGCCATGGACAATTTTCATTTCAGCAAACACACCATGCCGACTGCATTTATCCAATCATTAGCATTTATCAAACAGGCTGCAGCGCTTACCAACGCGCAGCTGGGTTTGATGGAAGGCGATATTGCCAATGCTATCGAAGAAGCCTCACAGTGTATTATTGATGGTCAGCACCATGAACATTTTCCTATTGATGTATTTCAAACTGGCTCAGGGACTAGTTCTAACATGAACGCCAATGAAGTTATCGCAACATTGGCGAGCAAGATTCTTGGCGGAGACGTTAACCCAAATGACCATGTTAACATGGGGCAAAGTAGTAATGATGTTATTCCAACCGCCATTCAACTTAGCAGCGCATTAACTGTCGAAAAGCAGCTTATCCCAGCATTAAATCACTTTATTACGGTACTAAAAAGTAAACGAAATGAAGTTGGGCATCTTACTAAAACTGGTCGAACTCACCTAATGGATGCTATGCCTGTTACCTTCGACCAGGAGCTTGGAGCTTGGCAATTTCAAATTGAGCAGGCAAAACATGGGATTGAACAAAGCCTAATTAATGTTAAAGCCCTCGCACAAGGTGGTACAGCTGTAGGAACCGGTATTAACGCGGATCCAAGGTTTGCGAATACGTTTGTAGATAATGTCTCTCAAGCGACTCGATTACAATTCACATCCAGTAAAAACTTCTTCTATAACCTCAGCAGTCAAGATGCTTTAGTTGCACTTTCAGGACAGCTAAAAACTGCCGCGGTCGCTGTAATGAAAATATCCAATGATCTCCGTTGGATGAACTCTGGCCCATTAGCAGGATTAGGAGAAATTGAACTTCAGGGATTGCAACCAGGCTCATCAATAATGCCTGGTAAAGTAAACCCCGTGATTCCAGAAGCTGCAGCGATGGCAGCTGCACAAATAATAGGTAATGACACAGCCATTACTATCGCTGGTCAATCGGGCAATTTCCAGCTTAATGTCATGCTCCCTGTTATCGCACATAATATATTAGAAAGTATTGAGTTACTTACCAACAGTTCTATCGCTCTAGCAGATAAAGCCATTTCTACCTTCACTGTGCGTGAAGACAATTTACAAATAGCCTTGGCCAAAAACCCAATCCTTGTAACAGCATTAAACCCAGTAATCGGCTATTTAAAAGCAGCAGATATCGCCAAAAAAGCATACCAACAAGGGCATGCTATTATCGATGTAGCAGAACAAGAGACCGACCTCGACCGTACAACCTTAGAACGTTTACTTGACCCGGCCAAACTAACACAAGGTGGAGTAGCTGAATAACTATTTCAGTAAACTGGCCTTTAGTCTCACTGTACTAGAGGTCAGAATACTTTAATAACCAATATCGGTCTTAACGACGAGGTGATCTGAGCCAGATAATACAGATAAACTATGTCGTTGACAGATTTTCCTACCGGCATTGACTGATTGCAACCAAAGGTGATCAATCGCAATCATAGACGCTGTTGGAGGGCGAAATGAGGCAATCCAATTAGGCCAGCTTGCAACGGGCGCTTTCTGAAATGTTGGGAGCATTTGAGCAAAGCGTAAGCTAGTGGCAGACAGATTGAAATCACCAATCACAAGCGCTTCTTCACTGGGGTAAACAGCAAGCAAAGACTCCACCGTTTTTATTAACGCATTGCGTCTGTACCACAGCTCTTCAGTCCGAGGGGATGGAGGGTGTGCAACAATTAAAGAAATAGGCGCTTGCCGATTTGGGTGCCAAGTTCCTCGAATAATACTTTGCGAATCTGGCGTTTTAAACACCGACATATTTTTTAATGGCGAAACACTCAGAATCATTTGGCTTGAAGGGTATCCAACTCCCTCCTGCCCACCATAGAAATAAGGGTATATATCATTTAAAAGTTGCAGTTTTTCTCCTACTTCTGGAGCCACTTCTTGCATCACTATTAAGTCTGCTGGTTTAGTCATTAAGTAATTAACAAACGAATTAATACTGGGGTTTTCGTAATGAAGATTATATTGAATGATTGATATAGAATTTGTACATTGCGCGACTAAATGTTCATGAGGCTTGGGTGACATTAGTCCAAAAGCACCGGCCAATACAATGCATATCGCACTAGGTGCCCATCTTTGCCCCAAGATCATCAAAAGTGCGATCAGTGCATAAAGCACCAAAAATAGCCCCGGGTAGGAAACAATATTTTCTACCCACCAAGTGGACTCAAGAAGTGATAACCCAGCCCATGCTAACGCTGGAGTGTAAACTACCAGCCAAATTCTCCAACCCCTCACTTTCAGTCCTATTTAATTGGAGCATGGTATAATTATGAACCAAGTCTTTGTAATTGGCCCAATTTTGTCAAAAATGAGCCTAAAAGACCATCTAGGTAACATTTTTAATAAATATAGACGTTAGTGTCCTGATACTATCGAGTCGGTATAAAACGATATGCGGGGGCTAAATCGAAACCCTTTTAGACAATATAAACAATAAACGGGTAATTCTTGGAAATATGAATAACCTTCTCTCTTAATTTACCATCGAATGCTTATACCCACACTTGATTTTAAAAAAAGCAACTATACTGCATTGTGTATAAACTACTAAATGAGGTTCAACCATGAGAGTTTTGCTGCTTGTCTGTATATTTTTTTCCACATCTATTTTTGCAAACAACCTAAATGATCTTAGTTATATCACCGAATCCTACCCTCCTTTTAATTATCATGAAAACAAAGAGCTCAAGGGGCTTTCAGTGGATGTCTTGGAGGCAGCAACTAAAGCTGTCGGTGAACCAGTATCACGAAGTAATATCAAACTCCAGCCATGGGCTCGCGGTTATGACGCCGCGCTCAAAGGTCCTAAAGTAGCACTGTTTGCTACCACAAGAACCGAAGAAAGAGAGTCCAAGTTTAAGTGGGTTGGGCCGATTATTGCCACTAAGGTTGTCATCTTCTCCAGTAAGAATGTCACTATCAGTGATGCTTCAGAGCTAAGCAAATATAAAATTGGTGTGGTTAGAGATGATGTGGGAGAAGCTCTTCTGAAGAAAGCGGGCGTTCCGGCATCTGCTATGAAGGTTTCACCAGGTGCAGAACTATTAATAAAGCAACTTGCTGCAGGGCGAATAGATATGTTGGCCTACGAGCAAAGTGTAGCAACCTACTTAATGAAATCTGCAAACGTTGATCCTAGCAAATTTAATGTTGCATATGTTCTCAGCGAAGGGCAACTCTTCTATAGCCTTAGCCCTGATACACCAGATGAATACGTCAACAAGTTACAAAAAGGGCTAGACCAAATCGCTCAATCTGGCGAGCTAGACAAAATAAAGAGTCAGTACCAATAGTCCATAGACGAAACGCCAAAATAGTGATTTAGTTGAAACTCCATCCAGCTGTCGAGCCTCCACTCGACAGCTTTTTTGAATCGTAATAACTTTGACCTGCATTAGTATCGTAAATGAGTTAACTTGATTACAGGAATAATCTTTCAGCTATTGTTGACATATAAGTTACAATTTAATGCCTGTATTCAATATAATCATGATGACTTTCCACAAATTGAGTACAAGGATGAAGATTTACCCATTGGTGATTTTTTTCATTACTGCGCTTCCTTGGGCCTCCCATGCAACAAACATCCAAAAAAAGTGGCAATCTTTTTTTCAGCGTACTTGGCAGATCGCACCTCTAGTAGTCAATTCGCAAGAGTTAAGCCACTTTCCACAGAAACTACTTAGCGAAAGTGCCCGCTATCCTGATTTTGAAAACTATAGCTGGGGCGATATCCAAATCTTGTATCAGATTGCACAAGATTGCCAAGTTAATAAACCTACCCAGCCACACCTCAAAACAGCCGTCGAATTTGAGTTAGCGCTATGCCATAACCAATCTCTTGATGAAACATGGTTCTCAACTCATTCACCGATACACCCAGCAGGTGGAAGCTTTGCCGAACGTTATCTATCTAAACATCCAGAACAAAAAACCACTGGTGATTTTTTGCGTTATCTTACAATTAGTGACCCAAAGCATCCACTGAACAAACAACTATCACTACTTTCAGTTAAAGGAAGAGAAACTCTGCTTAATGGTTATCGAGCATGGATGGAAGAAGAAACACTATGGTTAAGTGGTGAACAAGGCTGGAAAGCCGTACCAAATATAAAATGGCACCCTGTTGCCAAAGAATTAAATATCCGCTTATCGGGACCTAATTGTGAATTACGGTATAATAACTTGTGCATCAGTCAGGAGACTAATAGCTTGGTACTAAAGCGTTTTATATTGGTTAGCATAACACTCTCGCTGCTGCTTTTATTCGGAAGAAGCTTGTACATGAAGAGGCAACAAAATAGAGAGAAACGCTTTATATTGCAGCTTCTTACACACGAATTACGCACTCCTATCACCAGCTTAGGCTTGACCATTGACATGCTACGCAATCAATTCGACCTATTAAAGGAAGAAACTCAACAAGCAGTCTGGCGACTGATTTCCGATCACCAAAGGTTGGCCCAACTTACGGAAAACAGCAAAGTGTATCTAAGTACGCACAGTTCACATCAGTTGATGGAACAAACTGCCTACATAAGTGATTGGCTAGATCATTTATGCGAGAAACATAACTTAAGTTATCAACTCAACCAAGATAAAGAAGTCACCCTTCCCTTCTACTGGCTTTCAATATGTATGGATAACCTGATTATAAATGCCAAACAGCATGGAAAAGGAGAAGTTACTGTCTGCGTTACTTTGACTGACAAACTAAAGCTCACAGTATCTGATCAAGGTGTTTTTCCTTCAACACTCTCACAACTAATGGCCGCCTCCATTGTAAAGCCTAGTACTGACAATATGGGCATGGGCTTAAGTATTATCCGTCACTTAATTACACTTATAGGTGGCCAGCTGAAAATCCGCCGTCGTCCAACTCGCTGTACTTTGGAAATCCCACTATGAAAACTCTATTATTGATTGAAGATGACGAATTACTTGGTCAAGGTTTAGTTTCTCTGTTTGAATCTCATAACTATAAGTGTTCATGGGTTCAAAAATCTAGCGAGGTAGAGAAACATTGGTTCAAAGCAGATTTAGTCATCCTCGACAGGCAACTGAATGACGGTGACAGCCTAAAGCACCTTACCAGCTGGCTATTACTTAAAGCGCTCCCCGTCATAATTCTAACAGCTAAAATCGATACGCAGCAAAAGATAGAAGGTTTATTAAGTGGAGCTAAGGATTATGTTACTAAGCCCTTTTCACACCAAGAACTCTTAGCCAGAATTGCAAGCCAACTTAGGCCTCTTGGCGACAGCTCTATTTGTTATGCTGGCATAGAAATTCGCCTTGCGAAGCGTGATGCTGTCTTTGATAACCAAACCGTTTCTCTTAAACCTAAAGAATTTAAATTGTTGGTGTTACTAATACAAAATCAAGGCCGCGTCTTTCATCGAGATGAGTTACTCAACAAAGTCTGGGGTTATCAAGCCTTTCCGAGCACTCGAACAGTCGACAATCATATTCTGCGTCTAAGACAAAAGCTACCTGTGCTCAACATTGAAACCCACCGGGGGGTTGGATACCGACTTCATGAGGCGTTTTGATGAAATATAAGCTGCTTTTCATTCTCTATACACTATGCCAACCTCATTTTGTACAAGCTAGCTGGTTTACAGATACATCATTCCAAGCCGTGTACCAAGCATTAATCAATCACCAGCCAAAGCTCGCGTGGCAAGAGCTTATTCTGGCCCTAAGTCGCGAGAATATTGAGAGTGGATATTGGCTTGCGGTTAAGCAAGAGATTCTCAGCCAAACGTCATGTGGTCAGAAACTTGTCAATCATGCCGGACCTGTTACTGCGAACATTAGTATCGCCTTTATTCGCCGCTCAGGGTTATCATCACAAGGCTTCCAAATTAAACTTTCAGCCGAAAACACAAAGACTGACAGCATCGTCGAGCTCATTGCTCCATCTTCAACTAGGCTTCTGAAGACTAAATTACCTAAACAGATTGCTTATCAAGAGATTGAGACAAAAGAGATGCTGATAAAACCAAGTACTGGAGTTTATCAACTTCGTATTAATGATCAATTTTTTCCGTTGCTCATCGCCATACCGGACAATAAAAGTTGGCTTACCTACGATAGCACTGCAGACATTATCAGTATCTCATTTCCAAAAACAGTCAAAGGCTGTAGCCAAGCTGTTGCAGCTTGGCAGTGGTTTGATAACAACTATATAATGTTAGATAGTAAAATCCCCATTCAAAAACATATTGCTCCTGTTCCTCAACCTACATATCAATATGAAGGAGCAAAACACCTCAGCGCTTCAGTGTCTTTATTCGAATACCAGCAAGGAATTAAGATTGATTACATACAACGAGTGGCCATACCCTTTTCGCCATTTGTGAACGAGAAGAAGGATGTAATAAACTAATTTCCCTTTTGCTAAGATCTGAATATGAATAAACCATAGAGCAATAGTGACAAATAAGAGACAAAGCTCGACATCAGCTCGTTATTATTAGTCTATTGCAAACAATCCTCTATGGTTCATTCATGCCCAAATACTACATAGCAACAATAACCCTTTCATTAAGTTGTCTAACCACTCAGATTACCAGCGCAGCCGATCTGATTCATTTCTGGGACACACCACAGCATGGCGCGAATGTATTCAACCGCATGCCGGCAATGCCAACGTTGTACCCAGATCTTAAGGCTTACAATGCGACTTGGGTCCGTCTAGCCTATGATAAATGGCAATCTGACCATCGTGACTTCCTAATTGGAAATGCGGATAACTATCAAGGACTGATAAAGCAAGATCTCAATAAACTCATCAATGAAATAAATAAGGCAGGACAAGCTGGCCTCAAAGTTGTTGTCTCTCCTTTATCACTGCCCTTCATGCGCTGGTCACAAAACAATGGTCGACGTTTTGATGGTCGCTTATTCGAAAACCAAGATAATTGGGACAGAGCTATCGCTTTTTGGGTAGATCTCGCCAAAGAGCTAAAAAATAATCCCCATATCGTAGCTTACAATATCATTAACGAACCAGCTCCAGAAAAGAAGGCTGGATTAAAAGAGCACGCCTCTACTGAAGAAATGCAAGCTTGGTACAAGATCAATAAAGGTGGAAGTCATGATTTACCACTTTTCTATGAAAAAGTCATAGAAGCGATAAGAAAAGTCGACCCTGTTACCCCTATTATGGTTGATGCCGGCTGGTATGCTGCTGCGGATAGTTTCAACTACTGGGACAAAGCACTCAATGATAAAAAAGTTTTGTACAGTTTTCATATGTATGAGCCCTATCAAGCAACTAGTTCTCATAATCTAAACAGAAATGAGCCCTACATTTACCCTGGGCAGGTTCCTTTTGCAGATAAACTCAACAAAATTTGGGATGCCAAAGCCGTGCAACAACACCTCAATAACCCCGTAAATTGGGCCAATCAGCATAGTATTCCCACGAACAGGCTCATAGCTGGTGAATTTGGCTGCGTTCGAAAACTCAACAATTGCGCAACATACTTAGATGATGTGATAACCGCTTTAGATAAAAACAATCTTCATTGGGCTTTCTATAGCTTTAGAGAAGATGGATGGGACGGAATGAATTATGAGCTCGGCGCCCAAAAATCCGTCGGATGGGATTATTGGAAAGCACAAGAAAAAGGTGAGCCAGACCCGATACAGTATCAATCTTCGCCTTTGTTTTCAGTAATTCAAAAAAAATTATAGCTGTATTTTTCGCAGAAAATCTGGACGAAATGTCGACAGATTAAATGCTTATTGGAACTTGTCTATAAGATATTTATTTCATAAATGAAATTTATATTTTCATTTTTATCATTTAAAGAAAAGTAACATAAGTGTTACTTTGTTTAATGTTGGTAACACTGATACAAAGTAATCATACAGAGTCACGGATACTTTCTAACAGTTTGGATATGGACATTTAACCAACAACCTCCAAACGAGAAAAATAAATTGTTGCCCTTCTTTACCCGCACAGTCTGCCCATTGTGCGGGTTTTTTCTTGGCGATGAATAAACTCAAGTAGATAGCATAATTCGTGATATTAGTGCTTCTTGCTCAGGGAATTCTCTAGCCAAATGTTCTGTATTGGCCAGCTCCCAATCAGAGAAATCAAAACCCGGCGAAGTTGTGCATCCTACCAAAGAAAAGTGAGATTTATCTTTAACTTCCGCTGCAAACCACACATTTTGTTCAACCAGTATTTGATACTCAGCTTGACAATCTTCAAGGGCACAGCCAAGAATCAGTTGCTGGTAGCCATACTCAGGGTCAAGAATATGTATCACAACACTGCTTCCCGTATAATGATGCCAAAGCTCATCCTGTTTGAGCCGATGAAACATCGATACATTGCCTTGCTGCAAGAGATAATATATCGATGTCTTAAAAACATGCTCACCATGAAACCTCTCCGGCGGACATTTTAGAACTTCTTTTGAACGATAATACTCACTAAAATAACCACCTTCAGGATGCGGTTTAAGATCTAGTTTCTTGACCAAACTATCGACTCGTGCCAATGACATTACTACTATCTAATTGAAATGTAATTACAAAGATAGTATTGAGCCCTACAGAAATAGCAACCTCGAAAGCCTTGAACAGTCAGAGAACGTGAACGAGTGTATATTTAAGCGCGTTGTTATTTATAATGATATTACGGCTAGCGTTTATAACACCAAGTCCTGACTTCACTGCAATAGAAAGAGTACCATAAATAAATTAGCAGAGAACCTTTAGCAGATCCGGCATATGTGAAATTGAAACCACATTATTGTCAAAAGACTTTTGCCCATCAAGGCTGTAGTAACACGCCCTCATATTAGCCGCCAATGCTGCCCTAATACCAATGTCTGCATCATCAACCACCAAACAGTTTTCAGCATTGAACCCCATTGATGAAGCGGCATGTAAAAAATCTTAGGCTCTGGTTTCCAGCTATTGATCTCATAAGAACTGAACACTGCTTGTTGATTGAAATAGCCAGACAACCCTGTAACTTCCAAACCGTGGAGTATCTTTTTCTTGGGAGCACTAGAAGCAATACATACCGGCAGTTCTGTTGCTTCTAAGGTACAAATAACCTGTGGCATTGGCTCAAGGTACTCGTTATAGTACGCTTCCACTAATGCTCGATATTGATCGACAAAATCTTTTTCGACCTTAATTCCATTATCTTTTTCGACCTCAGCAATAATTCTTGCTAATTTAAAACCTTTATAGCGTTGAACTGAATCATGCACATCATAGTATACGTCATACTGTTGGAACATTGATTTCAATGCGTAGTTGTTTATATACTCACTATCAACTAATGTCCCATCAAAATCAAAAATAATACAATTAGTCATACTGTTACCAATTCTTTAGTTTCCTACTAGAAAACAGCGCTTCAAATCATCAAAAGTGTTAAATATCATTGGGTTGATTATACATATAGAGTCATAATCTAACAGAATTTTTATCGTCATTCCTCATATGAAAATGCATCGGTGTTTATAAAACCATATACTTACAACTGCCAAAATTAAGACTAAGCACATGATTTTTAAGATTAAAAAAAATAACACCAAAAACTTATATCTATTGTTATCATATGGTGTATAGTAATCCCCAGCTCAAACGGCGAGCTATTTATAATATGTTTAGTTCAAGATCTTCACAGTTATCTTTCGATTTGATTCGTCATTTCTATCCTGCGATACCTTCTTATTACTTCCTTATTTAGTAGCTTTCTTTTTAACTTAATCAATCTATCGAGATATACATGTCAAATAATACAACTGGTCTAGTAAAATGGTTTAACGAATCAAAAGGCTTTGGATTTATCACTCCAGATAACGGCAGTGCTGATCTATTTGTTCACTTTAGATCTATTACAAGCGACGGTTTCAAAACACTAGCTGAAGGCCAGAAGGTGTCTTTTAGTGTTGAGCAAGGTGCTAAAGGCCCGCAAGCGGGTAACGTTACAGTATTGTAACCTTTTTTAACGAGATCTTACCTACTTCCTAGTTAGGGTAAGGTCTCGATTTGTCATTTTATTAAGGAGAACTATGGCTCGAAGAACCCATAGAAAAATATACTGGTATTATGTTTTGCGTGAACAAAAAACAGCCAAGATAAAAATATAATTGTATAAAATTAAATTCTTTCTTTATCACAGTAAATCCTCGTGGTCAGCGACCATAAATCAACTAAACAGTGACGTATTAACACGCCATATCCTCCCCAGAATAAATACCAGTTTTTTTGATTTGAGTTTCTCATTTTGTGAGACTGAAAAATTGGGGAAGATTATAAATTCACAAGGTATGGTCTTAGGTACTTTTTCAATTTCATCAAATAAAGGAGGTTAAACTTTGAAAAAAAAATCAACTTGTCGTAATTCGAAACCAGCCAAAGTCGAAAATCAAATCAAAGATGAACGTCCGGATAACATTCATGAGATAAGAAAAAAGATCGAACGGATTCTGTTAGAACGCGAGCAGAAAAACCTATGGGACCTATAGAATGAGAAATACATGAGAAAGCCAGTAAAAAAGACAGGAAAAAAAATGCGCAAAACCGATTTTGAAGAACGGTTTGCCCTAATGGTCGAAGAATATCAAAAAGCTAAAGAATTTCTTGATGCTATGAGCGAAGGCAGTGAAGAATATATCAAGCAGAAAAAAAAGTGCGACACACTATTTGCAAAAGCTGAAAAATTCGTCAATAGACAATAATTTAAATCACATCATACATAAATGCCATAAAGAAGGGTCCGAACCCTCCTTTATTGGTCATATAACTTCTATGTTTTATCACTCAGTTCGCTTTGGTATGTCAAACCCGCAACCTTAGATTCAAACTACAAACCCATTGAACCGTTTAAGCATTGATTACCCTTAAATTATATGCAATCTAGCCTAAGGCTAATTAACAGATAATATATCAAGTAAGCATAAATTTTTATACCTAGCCGGACGGCATTAATTACTTTATGCAAAGGACTAAAAACTAATCTAAGATCATATAGTTATTAGCTTCACCATGTTACTTGTCTGGTTTATGGAAAACGTGCTATAACCAAAGTTATCAATGCTTCATGCGATGTGAATGATACTTATGAATACTTTCGATTACTCGTCACTCGACGGCCGTTTGCTACGTATGTTTATTTGCGTTTATGAACACCAATCGGTTACCAAAGCGGCAGTGACCATGGGCGTTACTCAATCCACAGTGAGCCATGGGCTAAATCAATTACGTAAAATTGTTAAAGATGAGTTGTTCGTTGCGTGTGGCCGTAGTATCGCCCCTACACCAAAGGCCAACGAGCTGATTGGGCAAGCAAGAGCGCTTATCCTTGCCATGCAAGAGTTTTCAAGCTCTAAGCACTACGATCCATCTTTGGATAAAAAAGGTTTCGCGGTTGCTGCTAATGACTACGAAATTGAGACGGTGCTCAAACCTATGTTTGAGCAGTTCCAAACACAAGCTCCATTAAGCTATTTACATATCGCCCCTGCTCGAACACAACTTAAATGGGCATCACTATTACGATCTGGTGACGTTGACTTGGTACTCACTCCCGAATTAAATAGTAATGAGTCGGATTTAATTCAAACGACACTTCTCTCCGACCAAGAAGTCTGCTTTTATAACCCGAAGAAACAAACACCACCAACAACCATTGAGCAATACTGCGCTAAGCCTCATGCAATTATGGCGTATGAGAATATTCATTACACCGAAATTGATACCATATTGCAAGAATATGGGATGCAAAGAAAAGTTGTTGCCAGTGCCCCAAGCTTTTCTGCCGTTGCCTCTTTGATAAGAGACACAAACATCATAGTAAGCATGCCTTCTCGTTTATCCACTACTATCTTTCACGAATTTAAGCAGGTGCCCTTACCTTTTAATTACTCACCTTTCAATATTGTTAAAGTTTGGCACAGCCGGAACAAGCAGTCACAACGTCACGCTTGGTTTAAAAATTTAATACAATAGGGTTCATAACACATCCTAAATCATCGATTTTCTTCATAGTACCTATGGTTAACTCCCTGTATATCTGATGAATCTGCATCGATAACATGTGAATTCTCAATAAGAACCATTCAGAGAGGTATATATAATGTCTATTAAGTCTGCTGTTATCGGATTCGCGATATGTCTACTCACAACCCCAAGCTTTGCTGATCTCAGCACCATTGATAAACAAACGAGCCAAGTCAAAAAGCTTGCCGAAGGCTTTTACCAAGATGTACTGATTTACCGTAACCTTAACAACTTTCAAAAATACATTGGTCACTCTTATATTCAACATGCCCCTGCTTACGGTGATGGCCCAGTTGAATTAATGAAAGCCATAGCCGGTGAATTAACTGCAGATCCTAATGTTACAATCGATATTTATCGTACGATCTCTGAGGGCCCTTATGTCGCTATTCACTCCGTATGGACCACTTCTGACAACGCACAATATGTCTATGTTGATATCTGGCGAGAAGAGAATGGTAAGCTAGTCGAACATTGGGATCACTACCAGAAAATCCCTGCTTTATCAGCTAATAAAAACACTATGTACCAAGGGCCAGATGCCAATATTTACGATAATACTCAAAACATTGAACGTAATAGGAAAAGAGCCATTTCGGTATTAAAAACCTTTGACAATCCAGCCAATAAAATCGCTGTGAAAAAATATGTCTCTAACGAAACCTATATTCAGCACAACCCTGAAGTACCTGATGGTAGAGACGCTCTGCTGGGCTACTTAGATTACTTACATAAAAAAGATGCCAAATTTGAGACTGAAATAGCCAAAACCATTGCTATGGGCGATATGGTCCTTATCCACTCTAAGCAAATAGATCTTAATAAAAAAGGAGATTTAGGGACAGGATATATCGATATCTTCCGCTTTAATAGTGATGGGCTTATCGTCGAACATTGGGACATCATCGAGCCTCAAACCGGTATATCACAAAACGGCAATGATGTTTTTGGTTACCCAAACAAGTCTTAAGCCGTGAATGGGTTATATTCCTCTATACTGATGCCATAATACTTTCTATGCTACTAAAAAGGTCCTTACCCACAAGGACCTCCTCCTTTTATAATTAACTATAACTAGCGAAACTGAGGCATATGATCTCGGTTTGCTTCAATAGTTTCATCCAAGGCTTTTTCCAGCACCGAACCTGTTGACACCAGTGGATTTAAGATCAGTGCACGGTGAGCTGCATGGCGATCGCCATTAACGGCGGCTTCAACCGTCAGTGATTCAAACTCTTTTATTAATTGAATCAGCCTTAAAGTATCGTCAGGAAACGGAGCCACATTGAGTGGCACGGGTCCAGCTTTAGTGATCATACAACTGACCTCTACTGCGCAATCATCCGGCAAACCATTAATCGCCCCATTATTACGGGTATTGATGTGCATAATTGTACGCTTATCATTGTAAATTGAACTCATTAGCTCACACGCAGCTTCTGAATAATATTGCCCACCACGCTTTTCCAATTCTTTTGGCTTTTCACTAAGTTTGGGGTTTCTATATATCTCAAACAGGCGTTTCTCCATAGCTTTAACCACTTCACCACGTGTTCCTTCATCACTGGCTTCTTTGATCTCCTGATTCATAATATCTTCACTCGTATAGTAATAACGCAAGTAAGCACAAGGGATCATTCTCATATTACACAGTAACTCGGCAGGCCACTCAAATGGTGGAATGTTATTTGGTATTAATGGGTCATTGCCTGATAAAATTTCATCCACCACATCTTGCATTTTGTCTCGCCCTTCATGGAGAATTTGGCGTGCCCAAATAAAGTGATTCAATCCGGCAACTTGCAGTACAAAGTCTTGCTCGTCAGCATTTAGAATGCTTGCAATACCTTTTTGCATAATCACAGGAACGTTACACAGGCCAACGACTTTAACTTTAGTGTGCTTTAGGATCGCTTCTGTCACCATCCCCGATGGATTAGTGAAGTTAAGTAGCCACGCATCAGGGCATAACACTTCCATTTCCTTGCAGATTTCCAGGGCAACTGGAATAGTTCGACAGGCATTGGCAAAACCGCCAAGGCCATTGGTTTCTTGACCAATCATCCCATATTTCAGTGAAATGCGTTCATCACGAATACGGCCTTCAAGGCAACCTGCGCGAAATTGGGAGCAAACGAAGTCAGCATCCTTGAGCGCCTTCCTTCGATCTAAGGTCACGTGAACATTAATATGCGACAGATTATTTTTCTCAAGCATACGGCGAGTCAGACTACCGATAATGCTCACCTTATTCTCGCCATCTTTGATATCTACCAACCAAAGTTCACCGATTGGTAGTTCATGGTAACGGTTTATCAGCCCCTCAATAAGCTCAGGTGTGTAACTTGAGCCTGCGCCAATAATTGTGATCTTAAGATGTTTCTTCATCATGATGCACCCACTTATGGATAAGATGAAATAATTTAAAAACATCATAATAAGCTATACAAACTAAAGACAACTTGTTATGTATTAGATTATCTAATTTATAGGATTGAATCATGGTGCAAAAACAGCAAATGTTATCTAATATGTACACCTTTTCTATCGCAGGAAAGTCTCTAAGCTTCACCAAAGCCGCTGAAGAGTTGTTCATTACACAAGGTGCAGTTAGCCAACGGATAAAGTCTCTAGAGGGCCAACTCGGATTTAGCCTTTTTGTACGCATGACTCGACGTCTTGAGCTGACCAAAGAAGGAGAACGGCTTCTTCACGCATTAAACCAATCGTTCGGCGTGATATTTTCTGAGTTAGAAGATATTAAATTCAATGAACTACGTGGTGAACTCTATATTGGCGCAGCGCCGACCTTCGCCCAAAGTTGGTTACTACCTAGGCTACCTGAGTTCCAGCGGTTGTACCCTAATCTCAATATTAAACTTAGAGTCAAAGCAAGCCGCCTTAACTTCCAGCATGAACCAGTTGATATTGCCATTTATTACAGTTCAAGCGAACACCCAGGTTTCTATCATCAAAGATTGTTTAATGAGGTTCTCATACCAGTATGTAGCCCAGATTTTTATAAAGCTCACTTTACAAATGACGCTGATCTAGTTAGCCAGCTGTCTTGTGCTACTTTCATTCACTGCGATGAGTCTCTAGAAACTGGAGAACCCAATCAGGAGTGGAATCATTGGCTACAAAATCAAAGTGATGAGAGACTAAAGTTAATTAATGTAATGGAAAAGACCTACCTACTTAACCATTCAGACATGGCAATGATTGCAGCCAAGCATGGTATGGGAATCGCTATAGGTCGATCATCTCTGATACAATCAAGCTTGAACAAGGGCGAGTTAGTTGCTCCTTTTGAGCAAGTAAGTTCTGGATTAAGTTATGATTTAATCTGTTTGAATGGCCAAGAAAAAAGGCCCAAAAACGCAGCCTTTATCCGTTGGTTAGAAACACAGTTATGAAATCGCCCAAATTAATCATAATCGCTAGTTTAGGACAATTACGAACACATGTAATGATGTTAGCTCAATGCAAATGAAGTCAATCTTTCTCCGCTAAGCCGGTACGTTATCCATTCATCTTGAGCGACAGCGCCAACAGAATGGTAAAAATCGATCGCAGGCTGGTTCCAATCAAGTACCGACCACTCAAACCTTCCGCAATTTTTTTGTAACGCTAAGTTTGCTAAATATTTCAAAATCGCTTTACCTGCTCCTAAGTTACGGTACTCTGGTGAGACGTATAAATCTTCCAAATAAAGTCCATTCTTTCCAAGCCAAGTTGAGAAATTATAGAAATAGACAGCAAAGCCTACAGGTTTGTCATTTGCCATACAAATAATAGCATGGGCCGTCGAGTGCTCTGAAAACAAGCTTTCTTCTAATTCTACTAACGTTGTTTTTACTTCTTGCTGCGCTTTTTCATATGTGGCTAGTTCTTTAACAAACTGCAATATTATCTGAGTGTCTTCAATATAAGCTTCTCTAATACTGATGTTTTTCATTTTTGTCCTTTATATTTATTGGAGGTTATAACCTCTGTTTTATGAAAATTGTCATATTGACAAGCATTTCAACTAGTGTAGCCTCAAATAAATCATGAAAAAAATGCATTTTTTGCAATTAGAAACTGAACAAAGAACATGACTATTCCATCAAATATAGACTTAAACCTAATCCGTTTGTTTTCTGTGTTATATAAAACTCATTCGGTTAAAGATACCGCTGATATTTTAAACCTTAGCCAATCAGCTTGCAGTCATGCGCTGCAAAGACTGCGTGAACGGTTAAAGGATGATTTATTCGTCCGAGTCGGTAATTCTATGTTACCAACAGAATACGCTAAAGGCATTGCCAATGAACTCATACAAGGAATAAACCAGATTGAGAAAGGCATTAGCTCTTCTACTATTTTCGATCCATACGAAGTACAAACCTTAAGAATTGCAGTCACAGATTACACAAGTTGGTGTTTGCACACTTTTATTTCAAAACTGAGTAAAGACTACCCAAATATCAAAATTGAATTTCTCAATCTAGAAGAAAGGCTGCCAGAGAATGCGTTGAGGGAAAGTCAGTTCGACTTAGTGTGTGGTTTTGCCCATGAAATCGAAAATTTTGAAAGTATCAGTAATAAAGTATGGTTTGAGGACCAATATGTCTGTATACACAGTCCAAAACATCCATTTCGAAATGAACTGAGCTTAACTAAATTTCTCAACTATCATCATGTTGTCATCACACCTTGGAATGAAGCAAGAGGGATACTTGATGTTACCTTATCAAAACTCAAAAAGAAGAGAAAAATTGCGATAAAAACCCCCAGCGTGTTGTCCGCCCCGACGTTTGTGATAGATACACAATATTTGCTAGCGATACCCAAAAGATACGCTGAGCATATTGCCCAGCAATTGCCGATTAAAATATCTCCTTTGCCGTTAGAAGTGCCAAATTATAAGGTCAAACTGTATTGGCATAAAACGCGTAATAATGACCCCAAAATTAAATGGTTGACAGAAAGAATAGCCAACGGCTAGACGTATATAAATAGTTTGTTATGGCTTAGCAAACGACCAAGCCATACTTTACATAAATTACTTTTTGAACGTTAGATTCAATGTCAATGGCACTTTATCAGAAATTGAAATTCCACCTACCAGTGCAGCCAACTTGGTTAAATTCTCGCTCGGGATGCCAAAGTCACTAGCATTAATGATTATTGGAGCGCTAGAGCTCACCATAATAATGTTATCAGTTTTTAGCACAACGACAGGGAAATCAATAGACTTAGTGTTACCAAACAATGTCACTTGAGCAGGGATCACTAATTTGTGAGAACCTTCATCTAATTCACCCCAATTAACCCTGCCAGATACATTAACATCTTGGAATTTTGCTGATTCAAAAAAAACGTCATTCAAGCGAGTATTACGAATTGGGATACCTGTTTGAATGCCCTGGAGATCAATAGCAATATTAAATGTTCCAAAGGCAAAAAATATCACCACTCATATAAATAATCGACAAGACAGATATTTACATAGATCAAACCGATAATGATAATAAAATCATATTAATTTTTATGATCCATTTAATCACAAATTAATTTATTAATTGAAAGGTACAGGCCATGATTTTAAAAAACGTCCTCAAACTGTAACGAATCATGAAAAATAATGTGATTTTATTTCATTACTTAACTGGATTAATTCTTATAATCTGGAGTGGAATAATTGCAAGAATTTACAAAGTAACAGTCCATAGATGTAGGAAACCTTATCCTTCTGACGCTTTCGTAAAACAGCAAGTGTGATCACCAAGAGGGCCAAAGGAAATGAGAGTACGTATTTTAGAGATTGTCCGCTGTGCCAAATTACTCGAACTCAATGTCACAGATGATAATGTGATCGCCTGTATGGTAGCGGCAGTTATGTGCCCAGGACATGAGAACAACTTGGGGACTATACTGGCAGCCATCTATATCAATCAGTCGTGGGGGCTTATCCAAGCTTTAAAAACCACCAAAGAGTACCGGTTGTTACATATTCAAGTATCTGATGCGCTTTTGGACACTCTCACGCAAAAAAAACCGCCTCAGTACTGTCAGTAATAGCAACAATTTTCGACCTAATTTTATGTTTTTTATTCAGGTAACATTATGTACAAAGAATTAACTGAAAAACTCGATCACCTTGGGCTTACCTATGATAAGAATGAACTAAAACTTAAAGTAGAGAATGTAGAAAAGTATAGTGTTGCTCAGGCACTAATCAAAAAAGCCAAAGAAATATCGTTTGCGTTAGAATCAAATCAATCGAAATCTATCATAGCAGCCCTTAGTGAAACTTTAGCACCTAATTGTCAAGCCGCTGAGCAAGCCCTTGTGCAATACAACCAGCTTAATGATAAAGATAAGCTTGAGTAGAGAGAGCAGCTTTACATGCAATTTATTCGTCATTCCAATGTTTTTGATGCTGTTATGCAACTTAACGGAGAGTATGCTAGGCGCTTATTCTAAACCAAGAGTATTGAGATAGATCAATACCTATTACTGGTGTAAAGACTAGATTTAAAAGCATGTCAGTCCCATTGCACGTGTTAAAGCTTTAACAGCTGTTTCTCGATATTGTTCAATCAGTTTTGAAATAAGGCTAAAACGCTCTTCACGCAGCTCTTCAACCATAGTTTGATAAAGTGCATCATCAATGGATGTTCGGACCTTTAATACACTCGTTTGTCCTCGACCAACAGCTGGCCGCCATTCAATCCAGCCCAAAGCAACTAAACGCTTTACTATTAAGGCCACATTTCGCCTTGAAGAAGATAACGTACTGGCTAAGTCTTCGACAAGTACGTTATAGGTATGATTGCATTCATACGCTTTCAATAGCTGATTAAGTCTACGAATATTTGTTTCTGCCATAGCTAGTTTCTCTCTTCAATTTAAGTCGTAATAAATGAACGCAGTGTCACAAGAGTCCGATGACTTCCTTAAGAGTCATAGAGAATTTCATTTCGTCTTACTGCGCTAAAAATTCTCATTCATAGTTCAAAACACCGTAAAATTTGTAGGTAAACTAATCTGGCAGCTAACTTACAAGTAGAAAACACGTAAAACATGCCACAAAAACAACATATTTAGACGAACTCGGAAGATCTACAATAGCTAAGCTGATTCAGCTTAGTGGCTTTTTTGGCCAATGTGGTTAAATCCTCGCCTACAGCTAGAAATTGGCTATCTTGCTTTGCGGGTTATTCCTGTCTACTCCCGCGTATTTCCCCTCAGATATAAACCTATATCTGAGGTTTTTTCTATTTACAATCAGATACTTGAGTAGTCACATACAAGGGTTTCTATGAGGATAATATTGAAAATGTTGGTAGCGTAGCGCTTCTTTACACAAAGACTGACCATCAAAACTCTCAGCAATTAGACAAAAAAACACATAAAATCCCAGTGCTACGAGCACAAAAAGGCATAGAGGTGCAAACAACTTCATAAGCTTCAGTACGATACTATGTAGAATGCAACACCAAACACCTACTCAGTGTTTGGTGTCTAGTTTTAAATATTGTGGTTAGCAATATCCAATGCCGCTTTTAAATCTGGAAGCTGAGTGAGTTCAGGCACACGCTGGATAAACAAAATTCGGTCATCTTTACCCACTACTATAACAGCGCGAGAAAGCAAACCCAGCTCTTCTATGTGAGCTCCGGTCTGCTGGCCAAACTCGTGTTTAGCAGAGTCAGACAGAAAAGAGGCTTCTTGGCTCAATTTTTGGTCAGCAACAAATCGAGCCTGAGCGAAGGGTGTGTCAGCACTTACATTGATGAATTCAATTTTCCCATCAGCCCCATTCTCTTTCGCCATTTGATCAAATGCTAAAGCCTGTTCTACACACACTGGAGTATCAACAGAAACCAAAACATTATAAATACGAACTTTTCCGCTACCTTGCGTTTTAACCTTATCTAAAGTCGAGGTTGAAAGTGTCATCGGAGGAATGATATCCCCTTCATTTAACGTTTTACCGCCTAGGTTAAATGTAGTGCTGTACTCCAAAGTAACACTTTGATCTTCACCCAAACCTGCAGACTGTTTAGTCACCTCAAATCCAGCGTGAGCCCATGTAGATGTTATCATGGTTAGTAAAACTAGCGTGCGTCTCACAATGATGCTCCCTTTACCATTTCGATAGCCTGTTGGTAGTTTGGCTCATCTGCAATTTCACTCACTAGCTGAGAATGTATAACCTTACGCTTTTCATCTAATACAATAACTGCACGTGAAGCGAGACTACGTAACGCTCCGTCTGAAATAGCAACACCATGATCTAATGCAAATGTAGGAGAACGGAAAAAAGATGCAATAGAGACGTGTTGGAGGTTATGCTTTTCAACAAAACGAGCCAGAGCAAAAGGAAGATCTGCAGATACACAAAGTACAACGGTATTGTCGAGCTTTTTCGCTACCTCATTAAATGCACGTACGCTGTTAGCACAGGTTGGTGTATCAACACTTGGAAAGATATTTAGCAGTAATTTTTTGCCTTCAAAATGTTCAGGACCGATATCAGCTAAAGATTGATCACATAGGGTGAAACTTGGAGCCATTTGGCCTAGTTGTGGTAGTTCACCAGATAGTTCTACAGGATTTCCTAAAAATGTGACTGACATAGTAACCTCATTTATTCTACGCAAACATTTTGCGTTTATTCATTTATTCCAAATTGAACAGACAACTTTGATTTAAGATAAAAGCGAATGCATTAAGCTGCCCATCAACGACCTAGCCATAATGCCAGTGGGTGTGCTAAACACACAATGAAGTTATAACAACCTTTATGAATCACACGAATCAATCATAAACCATTGAATATAAAGGAGATATAAAACATTTAGATTTTTACTAAATAGGATATTTACACTAAACTAGACAAGATAATGTTAAATGTTAAGTTAATTGGCAGGTGATATAGGTTAGAAATTAGTGCGTTTGAAAATACTATTTAGGTAGAAAAAAGGGGGGGGGGGATAGACCAAATAATAAATAACCATTTCCACCGACTAACACGTCTAACATAGCCTAAAAGGCACGCAAATCATCCCCAAATAACACCTCATACGCACTAAAAAGAGATGGACTAGACAACATTTTCAAGTTAGTGGAAAAGAAATATCGAAGTTAAAGATCGATTAGTTACTGCCTGCGAACAAGGCACTTAACCCCACCGTCTAATAGTTTTGTATAGCAAACCGCTTTACCTTCCTTGTATATTACCTGCAGTTTTTCTTCGCTGATACGACGTAGATTATGGGCTTCTATCTCGGTGATATTATTCCGAGCGACCTCTCCACTAGGAAAGGTAAAGTCACTAAACTGAATCAGGCCGTGGTCGTAAAACTGGGTATAATAACTAAAATATGCTCCCTTGGGTTCACCATATATTTTTCTGCTCGTATGTGACTTCTGATTAAAAAACAACCTGTGGTTTATCGTATGGTAATCTTCACTAAACAGCACGTCCCCATCAAGGCTAAAACTCAAGTTGTTACTGTAATAAAGCAAGCTATGTTTACCATCCATGACCTCAGGAATATCACGAAGTTTTAAACCGACATTCGATACTGTTGCAATTACAACTAAACATAACAGTGTTTTGAGAACATTATCGACAGACATCACGCACCGTTTCTCCAATAAAATAAAAATTCTCACGAAGCGAGAAGTTTAAATTTTTTACCTGTTGGTCGCCATTCGTTTCAGAGCGGTATATACAGGAAAGATAATAATGATTAACACCTGTAGAAATTAAGAGTTCAGTGACAGGGGAATCACTTAAATGATTACTATTTTTACTCAGATATTTGTACATGGCTTTACTGGCTTTATTATCAAAGTAGAAAAACCCCCGCTCACCTTGCTGAACTTTTATCCATGCATCTAAAGGGACATTCAATGAAAAAGTCCAGCGATGAATGGCAGAAGTACCTTGAAATAACAATACGATAGCCAGAACTAACGCAAGTAATAGCTTAAACTGTTGGCGATAGCCATACTCCTTAACACTTTCAAACTCTGTTTCAGATTCAGATTGTCTTGGAGTTGAAACTACAGGGAGCTCCTTTGATGGCTGCTCAATTTGGGCTAGCTCTACGACATTTTCAAACAACATATAGCCATGGGATGGTACCGTTTTAATAAATTTTTGTTCTTTACCACTATCTCCAAGTGCAACACGGAGCTGGGCAATGCACTGAGTTAAGCTATTTTCAGAAACAACCCGCTCTCCCCACACCTTTTCAAATAACTCTCTCTTAGATACAACCTGACCTTGCTGAGCAATTAAAATCTCCAGCACGCGACACTCTGTGCCTTTGAGCTTTGTAGCACTACGAGTTTTAATATTGACTAGTTGCTCTCGAGCGAGAGGATACAACTGCCATAAAGATTCATAATTCATAAACGCTTAATTGAGTATTTAAACAAAATCTCAGGCTATAAACCTAAAGCACCTGCTTTCCTTAAGCTTAGCCGTTACTGGCCTTTACGCTCCATATTTTGGAGCATGACATCACTCCATCTTGGAGTAACGTAATAGAAAAAGGCAACGTAGAGTAGTAAGAGTTACCTCCTGAGACAAACCTATGCTTATCTAGATTGTCTTAATAGAGAGACTCTTTTAGTCACTTTTCATCTTACGATACTGATTAATATTATAAAAAACAATAGTGAAATATTACAGTTTGTTATAAACAACTAGGAACTATACGCGCAGTGGAATAACGAAACTAATGCCCAGAGTACCCGCGCACATTGTGTGTAATTCATGAAACATTTCTTAAAAATATCTTTATTATTAAATAACATAGAGCGGGTAAATGTAAAAACGTATTTGAATAACTCTAACGACCAAACCACAAACATTCTATGAAGGAATCGATTCCCAAATGGGCACTTCAAAAATACAAAAAAAACAACAGGTCAGACCAGTTTTCACGATTATCTTATCAAGCACCCTTTATATTTTTGAAGCTCAATCACTTTCAACTGCCCAGAAATAATCTTCAGGAATAAATGAAAACCATACACACTTATTACATTGTTTCCATAAAGAAAGCTTTAGACTGAAACCCGATCAGCTCGATCGAAACAACTTTTGCTGCATAATAAGATTCTTGGCCCTTTGAGCGAAGTCATTAAAGTCATCTAAAATTAGGTATAAACAAGGAACTAAAATCAACGTCAACATTGTAGCAAACAAGACTGAAAAACCTAAAGCAACCGCCATGGGGATAACAAACCGAGCTTGCAAACTAGTCTCAAACATAATAGGTAAGACTCCAGCAAAAGTAGTAATTGACGTTAAAACAATGGCCCTAAACCTATCACAACCAGCTTCTATAACCGCTTCTTTGATTGAAGATCCTTTACTTCTAACTTGGTTCACGTAATCTGTCATAACTAAAGAGTCATTAATGACCACACCAGCTGCAGCAATAAGTCCAAACGTTGACATCATACTCAAGTCAATACCAAACCAATAATGTCCCCAAATAGCACCCGTTAGACTAAATGGAATGACTGACATAATGATTAAAGGCTGAGTATAGCTCTTAAGTGGAACGGCAAGCAGAATATAAACAATGATCATACCTGCAACAAAGAAGATTATCTGCTCATCCTGCTGAGCTTGCTGATCTTCTATTGAACCTCCTAATTGACTTTTAACACCAATGTGTCGCGCTAAAATACTTGGCAAAATCAATTCATTAACCTGAGTGACAACTTCATCGGGTTCAACTAGCTCCTCATCAATGGAACCATACACATAAACACTCCGAAAACCACCTTCACGTCGTATGCTGCTGACTCCTGGTTGCTGTACAATATTCACCACGTCACCCAGCATCACCTTTTGCCCTTCAGAAGTGGTGATCAAAGCGTAGCGCAATGAAGCAAAAGCTTCTCGCGTTAACTTAGGGTAACGGACCATCACTCTAATTTCCTCTCCTTCTCTGATCATGCGCTGTGCTTCACCACCGTAAAAACTTCCTCCAACTTGTGCACCAATATCAGATAAACTAATGCCTAAGTCATAAGCAATAGGCTTAAGAGAAAGGAGTATCTCTTTACTTCCGGTATCCATTGATGAAGAAATATCAAACAGCCCTTCTTGCTGCTTCAGATCCAAAATGAGTTCCCTACCTGCTGCATTAAGTGTCTCTATATCAGAGCCATACAACAAAAATCCAAACTCATCTCCTTTACCGCTGTTATTAACATTATCAGACACTGTCAGCATTTTTTTGGCTGGAATATTAGGTATCGCCTCACGCCATCGACGGGCAAGTTCAAAGGTGTTAAAAGGACGTTTATCTTCATCGACAAGAGCGATCACCATTAGACCTTCCTTTCGCCCTTGACTAAATGTAAGTATGTCCCGAATCATCTTTTGTCCCGTTTGCAGCTCAATTTGTTTATCACCTTCGAGTACAGTGCTTTCAATCGATTTAAGTGCCTGAATCGTCTGTTCACTCGACACATTATCATTCATAATGAGTTTTATAGTTGGAAAGTCATGGGGAACTTTAGGGGAGGGAATAATACGCACATAGTCTCCAATAACTAAGGCAATACTTACCGCCAGAATAGCCATAAAACTTGCCAATACGCTCCACCGCCAATAGGTACAAAAGGTTATACAGCGACGATATGGGCCATTAACGAAGTTAAAAAAAATGCAGTTAAATCGGTCTCGCCAACTGCCCTTTTCAATTGGTTTAAATGTTGAATGGGCTAAATGTGAAGGCAAAATTAACTTGGATTCGATGAGACTAAAAATCAAGCAAAGAATGACAATAGAGGCAATACCAAAAAAGAAAGCGCTTTCAATACCTTTTGACATAAGAAAAGGCGCAAAAACAGCAATTGTTGTCAGCACTCCAAATGTCGCAGGTGTAGCTACTCGTTGTGTACCTTCTACAACACTATTGATACCACTACCTTGCTTTTCTATTTCGGTGTATGCACTTTCGCCAATGACAATGGCGTCATCAACAACGATAACCAGGACCATAATAAAGGCAAATAATGATACGATATTAATACTCACACCGACCAAAGGCATGAGCATAACAGCTCCCAAGAAGCAAACTGGTAAACCAATCATCACCCACATCGCAAGTTTAACGCGCAAAAATAAACTCAGCATCAAGGCCACAAGTACAGCACCCTGCATTAGATTTTTTAACATCATGTCAAGGCGAGCATTTAAATAATACGTCATATCAACCAGTATCTTTACCTTAAGATCTACCGGAAGTTGTGGGTTCTTTTGCTCAATATACGCTTTGACAGATTCAGCGACTGTCACCATGTTTTGATCTTTGGTTGCTTTGACAGATAGATAAATTGCATTTTGTCCAGAATACTTAAAATAACGTTCGTCTTCGGTAAAGCCGTCCCTAATTTGGGCAACGTCTTGAAGCAATACCCTACTCCCATTTCTACCAATCTTAACGGGTATAAACCGAAAGTCTTCGCCATTGTAATATTGGTTTTCAATCCTAACCGATATCAGCCCTCCATCCGTTCTAACTTCACCTGCAGAATAATTGGCTGAATATTGTTGGATAGCCGTACTGATGTCCGTTAATGTCAGGTTATATTTACGCAGCATTTCCGGCGCGACTTCAATACCTATTTCATAATCCGGTGCACTTAGATCAACCAAAGCGACATTGTTTAATTGCAGCAACTCATCTTCAATTTGCTTAGCTATTGGTTTAAGTTGCCATAACGAACGATCGCCGACCAAAACCATTTCGATAACATCCTGCTGAAATTCATATTGAAAAACTTGAATAGGCTCCATACCTAACGGCAAATTGGATATCGCATCTACCTTTTGTTGAACCTTGACAAGAACATCCTCTATTTTGCGATCGACATCCACCTCTATCTCAATAGATCCACTACCTCGAAAAACTGTTGTTACCGCTTTTTTTATGCCAGACACATTTTTCAAAGACTCTTCTATTTTTATCAGAATACTCTCTTCGATCTCTTGAGGAGATGCTCCTGGATATTGAACATTGACGTTAATATAGTTAACCTCAAGATTGGGAAACATTTGTCTTTGAATAAATAAAAAGCTCACTGTACCCACTATTAGAACAAACACCATTATAAGATTTGCGGCCACTGGGTTATGGGCGAAGTAGGCAATTAATCCCTTAGGTTTCATATCATCCATGCTGCGCACCTTATTGTTTAAAATAATTATCAACGGTACTTAGTTCTACTCGAGTTCCTTTTTGGGGGTACTCAGGTACAGTCAATACGAGGCGATCGCTATCGTTTAGACCTTCATTTATAAGAATGAACTCCTGCTCAGCCCTTATTACATTAACATTACGAGGCTCAAGCTCATCATTCTCATTCACCACCCACACCTGACGATTATTTACCAGCTCTTGAGGAAGACGGTAGACATGTTTTAACATTTTACCGATAAACTGGACTTCAACATATGAACCAAACTTGAGGGGAGATGCACTGGAAGATAACGCATAAGGGTCTGTCACTTTTATCACTAAATTTGTCATGCGCGTCGCACTGTCAATAACACCGATATCTCTCTCAATTTTTCCTTCACGTTCAATATTATTGACCCCCTTACGGGTCACTTTGGCTGTCACACTAGCGTATTCTTGAGGTAAAAAAACACTATCAAAGCCAGCAATCGGAATATGGATTTCAGCAGCTTCAATATTGTTTAGGGTCGCTACTCGTGTACCTGCAGAAATATATTGCCCCACACCAATTTCTCGCTCAATAACCAAAGCATTGTATGGTGCAACTACACGACATTTATCAAGATCCCGTTTTGCCCTTTTTAACGATGCCGTCGCAGATTTCACCTGAGCTTTTGCACTAAGAACCTGAGGTTTACGCAGATAAAGATCGGTCACTTGACTAGAAGGAACATTTTTCGCCTGACGCTTGGCAACCTCAGCCTTGGCTTTTTCTTCTATCAATGACGCTTGAGCGGTAGCTAGGTCAGCCTCTGCCTGAAGTACAGCTGCATAGTAGTTTTCACTCTCAACCGAAAATAAGATCTCACCTTTTTTGACAATGCCACCAGCAACAAAGCTTGGATGCCAACTGACAACCTCACCTGATACTTGGGCAGAAAGTTGAGTAATTTCAACAGGAGACACCTCACCATGACTGGTAATAACAACATTATGATCACTAGAACGAAGTGGAGAGACTTTGACAGTTAGTGATGTATTAGTTGGTTTGGTTTCTAATGCTTCTGCATTACCTGACGAGATAGCAACATAGCCTCCGTATGCCGCTCCTAATATGATAAGAGGTAGGGACCAACGTAACACCTTCACTCGCATACAAAATCCTTTTAACAATATGAAGAACAATTTTTATACGGACAAAATACAAATTCGACAACAATAGTATATGAATAATTACCAACATTAATATTCACTATGTTTTTTAATGGCATAGACAACAAATACGAAATAAATTGCACTTTGTTCTAAAAATAATGAGCTGTGAAGCCATAATGCTGATGATTAAGGTTCAAATCATTAACATTCGTTGACCAAAAGTTTTCCTCAAATAGAGAACCTCTAAAGTTTATTATTGACCTCAAGTATAGTTGAGCTCTTAGGTTTAAAGATTCTCAACAATCATAGGGCGAATCATGCAAACTTTAATCCTATTTTCAAGTGCGAATAAAAATGGTAATACAGCAAAAACCATCGGTAAAATTTATACTGACCACGAATGCGAAGTGATTTATCTCGATACACTTAACATCACACCATACCGTTATGATAATCAATATCCAGATGACGATTTTTATTGTTTAATCGATAAGATAAGACACGCCGACAATATCGTTTTTGCCTCACCTGTTTATTGGTATGCAGTCACTGCTCCAATGAAAAACCTCATTGATAGACTAACCGAACTTGGTGATTCACCAAAACTCAAAAGCCAAGCAAACTTACTCACATCAAAACGAGGGTTTGTTGTATCAAGCTCGGGAAATCGTAGATTATGCCCAATTTTTAGAGCGTTTTTCAGTGAGTTTTTTGAATATAACAAGATAAAATTCGTAGCCACTCTTCATGCCAGTGATCGTAATGGTTACCACATTGATAATAAAAATATTGAACTGTTTAATAGCGCATTAAACCATATGGACGTTACTCATTAATTGACGTTAAACGTACTGGCGAAACGGCCTTTTTACAAATCGTCGAACGACCATCAAAACATGCTGGGCCTACCATTTGTTTAGCACGATACATAGCTTCATCCGCTAGACTGACTAGTACTTCCTTGTTCCTTGTATGATCAGGGAAGTAACTTACTCCAATACTCGCACCTACTTTTAATGTGCGGTTATTGAAATTGATTGGAAGGTTAATGATTTCTAAAAGCTGTTGTGCTTTTACGGTGACAACATCGAAGTCATTGAGCAAATCAAGGCATACCACAAACTCATCGCCCCCTAAGCGGCAAGCAAAATCAGATTCTCGAATCGCGGTAAGAATACGGTTAGAAACCTCAACCAAAATAGCATCACCAGCATCATGACCAAAAGTATCATTTACTGACTTAAATTCATCAAGATCAATGAAAAATATCGCTAATTTACAATTACTTCGATTAGCTTTCACAATAGCACTTTCCAATGCTCTGTCGAAAGCTCGACGGTTCATTAAATTAGTCAAAGGATCATGTTCTGCAAGAAAAATGAGTTGCTCTTGTTTATGAATCAACTGTTTAGTTTGACGTTTAACCTCATCTTCCAATTCTTGTTTAGTCACAGTAGTGTCACGAAGGGATACCGTCATTTCATCAAAGAAACGAGCCATTCTTCTAAACTCCTCATCCATCTTCACTACTTCTACTTTGGAATCGAGATTACCATTCGCTAAATCTACAATAGCCTTTTTCATCGCTTCAACACCGGCTTTAAATCGAAAAGAAATCAACCAAGCAGTCGCACTCACTAAAAAGGAACAAACAACCAACCAAGCAGCTGCATACATCATGACGCTTTGAACGTTATCTGTGTTACGGTTCAAAGCGGATTGGTGAACATACGCCAATTCCTCAGTCATATTTTGTACTATCATATTGTACCTAGAATGAAGAAAACCTATAGAGTTTACGCTCTCTGACTCACTGGCCTCTACAACATAAAGCTGTATTTCTCTCGTTAATAATGCATTCAAGCTGTGGTTCATTCTCTGTATATTTTCTAGTTGATTGTGAGATTTTTTATATTTTGCAAGCTTGGTCGCGAGTTCGGCTTGAGCTAGTTCAACTTGGTTTAGGCTCAATTCATCGCCAAACTGAAGAAAAAACCATAATTGGCTTCTAAGTAAATCCACTGAAAGTTGAAGATCGATAATTTGATCCAACTCTACTTTAGTTTCTCTTTGCTCAGCAGCTACTCTGCTAAAAGAGACAATAATAAACAGTGTTAACATTAAAGTAGTGGTTGATAAGACAAACAGCTTTTTAAACAATGAATTCAGCATGGTTCAGTCTCTCAAAGCAATAATTTGTTGATAAGGTTGTGTAAAAAACAACTCCCTGAAATCAGGCTGTTCCTTGCTAACTAAGCCTTCCTTTAATGCCCATCTTGCCTGTAATTGTAAATTTGAAAGTAACGAATTCCCCAAAGACAAACGGAATACATAGTCTTCCCACGACCACTTAACTTGATTAAGGGGTATATTCAATCTCTTAGCAATTAGCCTTGATGCCGCATCGGGGTTTGCATTAATCCACTCTACCGCTTCATCGAGTGCTTTCAATAAATGAACAGGCTCCTGGCCTGCAAACTCTAGATAGGTTTCAGTCGACAACAAATTGAAGGAATGTTGATAAATTCCCGGAGTACCGAGGTTTTTAACTTCCGAGGTTGACTGTATATCCGCTTTATAACCCATTGGCTCCCAAGCTGAGATAGCTTCAACACTAAATGAAAGCAAAGCTGGAACGAGTTCATGAGGCTGCAAATATACCTTTTCTATATTTAATGCTTTTTGGTTATTCGCGATCAAAACTGAATCAAAATAAAACTCACTAGCGCTTCCTTTTACAACACCAACCCTTTTGCCTGCTAACTGACTTATCTGATTGATATCAGAAGGACTCAATGACAGCAGCTTTAAATCATTATCTGATTCAACAAAGCTGACTAGCAATGCTAAATTACTTTGTTCAAAACTTTGAAACATAACAACAGATTCAGAGGCTGTCGCATATTCTACATCGCGACTTAACATCAGTTGGGTACAAGCCGTACTACTTGCGCAAGGAAAAAGCGAAACTTTAAGGCCATGCTCTTTAAACAAACCTAAGTGTTCTGCAATCAAAAATGGCGAGGCCAAAGGAGTCAAAGATACCCCCACTCTAACCTCATGCATGTGAGTATTTTTGCGCCAGTTAAATTGATCAAGACCCAGAATGGCGGCAACGAATGTAACAATACAGAGCAGCGCCGCCACAAAACTTCTCCGGACTGGTAGCATATTTTCTCGCCCTCAAAATGATGGTAAATTTATTACATATAAACGTAGCGTATAGATTTACGATCTTTAGTGACAGACGGGGTTTTTATAGATTTCTGTATAAGTCTTTATTATTTGCGTGAATAGAGTCACACAAACCAATAAGAAATACCTTGCCAGTAAAGAATAGTTATATTTTAAAGCTGTTCTTTAGCAAATACAGCAACATAGGCAGCATATGAAAGTACTTATTTTTGGCGGAAATGGCGGTATAGGCTACTCACTGTGCAAGTGCCTACTGAATCAAAAAACAAACATTGACCTTCACGCTACTTACCATAATCAACAACCAGAAGACCATGCGAATGATATTAAGTGGCATCGTATTGACATCACCTCTGAGCAGGAATTAAAAAGTCTCGCCTGCCAGTTTTCATCATTAGACTTGATTATTAATGCTGTGGGGCTGTTACATAGTACAGATCAGGGCCCTGAAAAAAACCTTCAATCTTGTCAGCCTGACTTTTTCTTGCATAACATGGCAGTAAACGCTCTACCTACACTAATGATTGCAAAATATTTTTCTTCTTGTTTAAGTTCAAGCGAACAACCCAAATTTATCACTATTTCCGCTAAAGTAGGCAGTATTGAAGACAACAAACTGGGTGGTTGGTACAGTTACCGATCGTCCAAAGCTGCCCTCAATATGTTGATAAAAAACATCAGTATAGAGTGGTCAAGGCGTATGCCTAAAGCCTGTATTTTATCTATTCATCCGGGTACCACTGATACTGCGCTTTCAAAGCCTTTTCAAGCTAACGTTCCTACCGGAAAACTTTTTAGTCCGGACAAAGTAGCAGCTGATATTCTGGATATCATGGAGAAGGCGACCCCAGAATCCAGCGGCAGTTTTCTGACCTACGATGGGCAATCACTACCATGGTGAGAAGCCGTTATTCTACCTTAGGCGAGTGGATCTCTGCCGCCTTCTCTTAGCATTTGCTTCCTTGGTAATAAAATCAAACAGGGGAGCAAATAGATTAGCAAACAAAATAGCCAACATAATCCCTTCCGGATAAGCAGGGTTGAGCACTCGTATTAAAATCGCCATCAATCCAATCAAAATACCATATGCCCATTTCCCTGAGTTGGTATAAGCAGCAGATACAGGGTCTGTTGCCATAAAGAAAGTACCAAAAGCGACACCTCCCAAAACAAAGTGCCAGTAAAATGGCATAGAGAACATAGGGTTGGTTTGTGATCCAATTAGGTTAAGTATGGTTGAGCCGACAAACAATCCAAGAATAACGCCAGCAACAATCCTCCATGAAGCGATACGCATTCCAATTAAAATTATACCTCCTAACATCACAAGCAATGTGGAGCCCTCACCAATTGAGCCTGGGATATTACCCAGAAAAGCGTCATTCCATGTAATCGCCTCACCTGTCATATTATTGATTAAATTATTGCTTCCACCCTCATACCACTGACTCAATGGCGTGGCGCCTGAGTATCCGTCAGCGGCTACCCATACGCTACCCCCAGACATATTAGCCGGATAAGCAAAATATAAAAATGCTCTTCCTGCTAACGCTGGATTTAGAAAGTTACGACCTGTGCCTCCAAAAATTTCTTTGGCTACCACAATACCAAATGAGATACCTAATGCGGCCTGCCATAGCGGTATAGTTGGAGGTAAGATTAAAGCAAACAAAACAGAACTAACAAAAAAACCTTCGTTGATTTCATGCTTTCTGACAACAGCAAATAGGACTTCCCAAAAACCACCAACGACAAATACTGTTAAATAGATAGGCAAGAAATGGGTAGCGCCTAACAACATTTTACTACCCCAGCCAGCCTCTACCAACCCTTGATAACTGTCAAAAGCAAACGCTAATCTCCAACTTTCAGCGACGATAGATTCTAAGTTTTGTGGGGTGTACTGACTCATTAATGCCAATGCAGACTGATTACCAATATTGTACATACCCCAAAACATAGTTGGAAAAGTCGCTAGCCAGACAAAAATCATAATGCGTTTCAGATCAATACTGTCTCGGACATGTGTTG
The DNA here is from genome assembly GCF_018860525.1 of Vibrio hepatarius. Taxonomy (GTDB): domain Bacteria; phylum Pseudomonadota; class Gammaproteobacteria; order Enterobacterales; family Vibrionaceae; genus Vibrio; species Vibrio hepatarius_B. The sequence continues at coordinate 54,530 of NZ_JAHKPM010000042.1, read as the reverse complement.
CCCCTTTGTTAACCATTCCTGGTGTATAAAGGATGGTGGCGACTGCCTCAAATATTGGATAAAACTTTTCGTACTTCCCACCCGGCTCAAACGTCGGAGCGATTGCTTCTAGTTTTGATTTCAAGTTCATATTTTTACTTCCTGAAGAACCGATATATTTCGATACGAAATAGAACCGTAATAAGAGCAATAAAAAGTTTGGCTCAGATTGAACATTCGTTATCGCAGCACCGTAGAAATAGATGTACCAACAGCGGGAAATAATTATGGACACGTTAGCAGTGGATTTAGCCAGATTTCAGTTCGCCTTTACGGTTGCCTTCCACATTATTTTTCCAGCCTTCACTATTGGTCTTGCCAGCTATTTAGCTGTGCTAGAAGGTCTATGGCTTAAAACAAAAGAAGAAAAATATCTTCAACTCTTCAAATACTGGATCAAAATATTTGCGATTAGTTTTGGCATGGGAGTGGTCAGTGGCATAGTTCTTAGTTATCAGTTTGGTACTAATTGGAGTGTATTCGCTGATAAAACTGGGCCCATATTAGGTCCATTGATGGGCTATGAAGTCTTCACGGCTTTCTTCCTCGAAGCTGGATTTCTAGGCGTAATGCTATTTGGCATGGAACGGGTTGGCAAAAAGCTACATTTTATGTCTACCTGCATAGTTGCATTTGGTACATTTCTCTCAGCATTTTGGATACTGTCAGTTAATAGTTGGATGCAAACTCCAGCCGGATTTTCTATTAATGATGTTGGACAGTTTGTTCCCGAAAGCTGGTTTGAAATTGTTTTTAACCCATCATTTCCTTATCGATTGGTACACATGCTGCTTGCTGCCTATTTAACAACGTCCTTTGTTGTCGCAGCTGTTGGTGCCTATCACCTACTTTCAGCACCCAAAAATCCTCTTGCAAGAACCATGTTTTCCATGGCGATGTGGATGGCTGCAATTGTAACACCATTGCAAATAATAGCTGGAGACATGCATGGTTTAAACACACTAGAACATCAACCTGCCAAAGTTGCGGCAATGGAAGGACATTATCAATCCCACAAAAGTGCGCCGCTTATTTTATTTGGTATTCCCAATGATGAGACCAAAACAGTCGATTACAAACTTGAAATACCTCATTTAGGAAGTCTCATTCTCACCCATCAGTGGAATGGAGAAGTCAAAGGACTAGATGCATTCCCAGAAGATGAACACCCCCCCGTCAGTATCGTATTTTGGAGTTTCAGAACTATGGTCGCCATAGGCTTTGGCATGCTGTTTGTTGGTGTTTGCAGTTTGTACTTAAGATATAAAAACACCCTCTACGAAGTTCGTTGGTTCCACAAGATTTGTATTGCTTTTGGCCCAGCGGGCTTTGTGGCCGTACTTGCAGGCTGGATAACAACGGAAGTAGGTCGCCAACCTTTCACAGTATATGGCTTGCTCACCACCGCAGAATCGGCTTCCCCCATTGATGCAACCGCAATTGGTATCTCATTAACGGCCTTTGTCATCGTTTACTTTTTAGTTTTTGGTGCGGGTATTTTTTATTTGCTTCGACTCATGCGCAAGTCTCCAACGAGATATGAACGCTCACTAGACAGCCGTCTACCCGATGGGACAGACATACCACCAGCCTCCCATTCAAATCATTTAACGTAAGGACAACGACATGGATTATGCGCTCATTTGGTACGCTTTGATTGGCCTTGCAGTACTCATCTACGTAATACTCGATGGATTCGATCTTGGAATTGGCATTTTGTTTCCCAGCGCTCATAGCGAAGTGGAACGAGATATGATGATGAACAGCATAGCGCCTGTTTGGGATGGGAATGAAACTTGGTTAGTTCTCGGTGGCGGCGGTTTGTTCGCCGTGTTTCCTTTAGCTTACTCTGTTGTTATGCCAGCATTGTATGCTCCTCTCATACTTATGTTGCTGGGCTTAATCCTACGTGGCGTCTCATTTGAGTATCGTTTTAAAACCACCAAAGGGAAATTTTTATGGGATATTGCTTTTTTCGTCGGTTCACTACTTGCCACGGTTATGCAAGGGATAATGCTTGGCGCTCTATTGCAAGGAATCGAAGTTGAGGGACGCTCATACGCAGGCACTTGGTTCGATTGGTTAAGTCCTTTTAGTCTATTTTGTGCTTTAGCGCTGGTGTTTGCTTACGTTTTGTTAGGGTCGTGCTGGCTGATGATTAAACTTCCAAGCGATCTAACCGGCCGCTATGAGATCATTGCAAAGCGGTGGGGTATGGGCATGGTGTTATGTATTGCGATTGTGAGTATATGGCTTCCACTGCAAAACAACTTGATATTTGATCGCTGGTTTAGTTTTCCAAACGCTTTAATATTATTGTGTATACCGGTTTTGTCCGCATGGTTTATACGGCAGCTTTATCGCTCTTTAAAAAATCGCAAAGCACTAAAAGCCTACCTATGTGGTATTGCTTTGTTTGGACTTGCCGCTCTGGGCTTTGGAATAAGCACCTTCCCTTATTTAGTGCCTTTTAGCCTCACTTATCATCAAGCAGCGGCTCCCGATGAAAGTCTGAAATTCTTACTTGCTGGCACTGTATTTCTACTCCCACTTATCATCTCATACAGTGCCTATACCTATTGGATTTTCAGAGGAAAAATGAAGCATGGGGAGAATTACCACTGATGAAAAAGTTAACCTGGTTTGTATTCATATGGCTTGCTAGCGTAATCTTCTTAGGCATGTTGTCTTTCGCCATTAAGATTGCGCTTGGTATGGCGTAATCACAAAATCACGCCACAACAATTAAGCCAAATTGAGATAAAAGTTGATCTTGCTGCCAACTGCAAATTTTCACTCCATTTAATGGTACGCGGCGAACGTCAAGCTCTTCTAAGTCAACATAAGTGAGATCAGCACCTTCAACTTTAAATGAACCCCATTGATCTTTAGTAAACTCACCACGGGATAAATCAGACCCCGATAAGTTAGCTGAAAATAAGTTTGCTCCATTCCACCGATTTTCATACAAATCACATTTCTCAAGCAGTGCTCTTTCAAAATTGGTGTAACTCAAATTGCATCCTGTCATATAGGCAGAACAAAAATAAACCGTATCACTGATACGGTTTATAAAATTAGCTCTTTGAAAATTTGCCCCTTTTAAATCACATTTTCTAAATTCAATGCCAAAACAGTCGGCTCCAACAAACCGACTCATCGCTAACATACAGTTGCTAAAACTGGTGTCCTTTAATTTCGCATAGGCAAAGCTGCACCCTTCAATTGCCTGCGCTTCAATAAAGCGGCAATTGATAAATTTTGCATCACGTAAATCTGCACGTTCAAAGTTACATTGAGTAAATTGGCAGTCCTCATAAATTTCATATTGCAGATCTTGATGAGAAAAATCTTGCTGATAGTAGGTTTGATTCTTTGTTGACATAATGTCTCCTTAGTTGCTGCTAGCCTACCACTGTCACCATTGAGTTTTCCACCGAAATAAAGCTTTAAAAATCAATAGATTAAAACACCCTAAAATAGCCAATTTAAGGCATCTAAAAGGCTTTTTAAGATGCCTATCTACTATAAACCTAACTTGTCCCTCCATAAAAAACTTAAAGCTAGCTAGTTGTCTTTAAGGAAGAGAATAAAACCTACCCCTAGTACTATAATTTTGGTGTAATAGGATGTCGTAAGTCATAGGAGTACAGATAATTGGAAGAGATATATTTTGCCGGCGGTTGCCTGTGGGGCGTTCAAGAGTTTATCAAACATCTTCCCGGAGTCATTGCAACTGAAGCTGGACGCGCAAATGGTATGAATATCGACACTACAGGAAAATATGATGGCTATGCTGAATGTGTTCGTACTCAATTTGATCCTCAAGAAACAACCGTTGAGCAATTGATGGTACTCTTTTTTGAGATCATCGACCCCTTTAGCCTCAACCAACAAGGGCAAGATATAGGTAAAAAATACCGTACAGGTGTCTATAGTAAAGATTATCAACACTTAGCCAAAGCAAAACAATTTATTAGTCTTCAACCTAACAGCAGTCATATTGTCGTTGAGGTGTTACCACTGACCAATTACGTAAAAAGCGATCCTGAACACCAGGACCGCCTTACGCATTATCCTCAAGATTACTGCCATATCCCTCAATCATTACTTCACAGATATAAAAAGTGATGTTGGCTCTCAACAATCTCAGATTTGGAACTTATTTAAGTTTTGATGTAAATCTATAACATTTTTGGCAATTGTCTCACTTGCAGAAGCAGTATGCCTAGAATCTTCGGCAGTTTCTTCTGACAGCAGCTTAATATTGGTGAGATTGGCATCCAAATCTTTGACTACAACAGCTTGCTCCTCCGCAGCGGTCGCGATCTGCACATTTAAGCCAGCGATCTCGTTAACAGACTCAGCGGCTAAAAGGAAGGTGTTAGCCGATTGCGTACTTTTCTCTAAACACAATTGGGCTGTAGTTGTCCCTTTTTGCATACTGGTTACTGCATTTTTTGCTTCAGATTGCAATCGATCAACTAATTGTTGAATATCAACTGTCGCATCTTGAGTACGTTGTGCAAGTGAACGTACCTCATCGGCAACCACCGCAAAGCCTCGCCCTGTTTCCCCTGCCCGAGCGGCCTCTATCGCTGCATTAAGCGCAAGCAGGTTTGTTTGCTCCGCAATCCCTTGAATAGATTCAAGTACGGTTCCAATATTGTTAGTTTCAGAGACCAGATTTTCAATCACCCCTGATGAGGACGTGACTTCATTGGTTAATTCTTCAATAATCTTCTGGATTTCCAACGACTCTCTCTGACCATCAACAACGTGCTTTTTAGCCGCATCTGTAACAGAAGATGCGTTAGCTGTACTAGTAGCAACTTCTTGTGTGGTCGCATTCATCTCATTAATCGCCGTCGCCACCTGCTCAATATCTCTGTGTTGTTTCTCAACATTTGCCAATGTCCGTTGCATCGCGCCCAATGCAGATTCAGATGATTTACCTAATTCTGCGGCTTTTGAGCTAACCACAGAAATGGTTCCAGTTAATACGCCAAGAAAGGTATTAAAAGCACTGGCTACTGTGCCTGTTTCATCTCTAGCACTACTATCAAGCCTGATGGTTAAATCACCGTCCCCTTGTGCAACTTGCTGAAGCCTTCCAATCAAGGTGACTATGGGGTTTCTAATAGCTTTAGCAATCCAAATAGGCATAATAATGCCAAACACCACTGAAACAACTGCGATGACACTCATCCATTTGATGGCAAATTTTTCATCTTCTTCGGCTTGCAAAGCGCTGGCTAACGTAAAACTCTGTACATCATCCAATATTTTGATTAATGAATTATCAATTTCATCTTCGTGTTTTTCTACTTTTTCCGAATACACAAGCATGGTCTCGATATCTCCTTGAGATCCCAAGCGCATCGTTTCTTTAACCTCATCCACCAGAGAATGGTAAGACTCCTCAAATTTTTTAAGTTCAGCCAATTTTGCTTCGAACTTTGCTTTTGCTTTCAAGCTGTGAAGTTTTGGAATCGCTGCAGTAATCAATTGCTCAACTGCCACTATTTCTTTCTCAACTTTAATACTAATTTTATCTACTTTATTTTTGTATTCCACGAAAGCACTCATTGGCGCAAGATTTTGCTCTACTCGGATAGCCTTAATTAAGGCTCGTTCGAACATAATCGCCTGCTCAAGCTGGTGCTCTGTTAATACTGTCAAAGCCTTAGTAAGAGGGATATCTCGCTCTGCAATATCAGCTAACTCGACACCAATTTTATTCATTTGATGAAGAGCAAACCCTCCCATAATAAGTATCGCACCAAGTAGGAAAAACCCTAGCAGGTAGACCTTATGAGCAATCTTGAAATATGATAACATGCCTCTCTCCCTAATCTTTTTTCACAAAATAGTGCACCATCTGCATGGCAAAACTTTTGTGCTCTACAAGATATTGCACCTCTCCCTTGTGCTTCATAAAATCACTATATCCTGGAATTGAAGATTCAAGGTCTTGATCAAGCACTCGAAAGCCCATCTTCCAATCAGGGAAGCTGCGGCTGTTTATCTGATGGAAACCGATTCTGTTAACACCAGAGTGGCGAGAATCTGTTTTGATTTTTTCGAATAGCCGCTCAACTGATGGTTCAGGTCCTTCTAACACTTGAATGAAGGTACCATAGCCATCATAAAGCAGAAGTCCCGTGATATCATGGTCGGTATTGTTTTTGCGGGCTTTTGATAAGATGCCTTCCAATTCATCTTGTTCAAGCCTATTTCTAGCTTTGCTAACGTAGACGAGCTCTATCAATTTCATGCCGCCTCCACTCCTTGGATTATAAACAAACATGTTTGGCTTATTTTTTGTTCTACTGCTTGTTGTATTGGCGCCCAGTTTAATTACTCTACCAAACCATATGAACACACGTTTAGGATGATGAGCACATTTCAGGACACTATTGATAGTCTACAAATTCTATGCCAAGAGAAAAAAGACTGAATTGTGATGAATTCCGATTAACTTGGTTAAATTGCGCCATATATTGCATATATGAATTTGCATTATGCAACAAAACTTGCACAATGCATGTTCATTATGCAAATGCTTTTCATGTTTAAGCTCTAAGTTACTTAGGATAGAAACAAAACTGAGTCCAAAATGATTAGACGGGGTTTATCGCATCAGTAATAAACCCTCCGGCTAGGAATAATATAAATAACTCATCACTCAGCGATTAAAAAGCGCCCAGTTAATGCTGGGACTTTAATTTGTACTGGACCCGTTGTCACATTCACCACTTCGTTGCTGATTAAGTCTCGGAGTAAATGCGTTTGTTTTAGATAAGTGGAATCAACAAACAGTATTTGATCAGATGTTGACGTATTGAGTGCGTAAATTATTTGCTGATTATCATACACTTTGAGATCTGCGTATAAGTTATCGTCTAGCCATAAATTACGGCGTTTTCCTGCGTATAATGCAGGATACTGACTACGTAGGTGCATTAGCATAGTAAAATACTGCTTTAATTCTTGTTGATTAACTGTAAGTACTGCGCCTGTCACGCCTTCAATTTTTGCACTGGAACGTGCAACGTGATCATCACACAGACCTTGGGAAACACAGTTTTCATCGATCTTTTTAGCAAAACCCGCAACTTCATCACCAATTTCCTCACCATAGTAAACAGTAATTGGTCCTGAATATGCTGCTAAAAAACTATATCCGGCTTTATGCCGTTTCACCTCATTACCTAACTTTCCACGTTGAATAAGATCGCCAAAACGAACCAGATCATGGTTACCTAGCATAAGATTTGGCATCGCATGATAGGGAGATTTCGCTCGGCTATTCCAGCTGGCATCTAGCGCTCTTGCGCTACCACTTTTGCCCGACTCTTCAACGACCAGCGCCTGAACCAACCCATAACGTAACGGAAAATTAAACGCTGAAGAGAGGCCAGGTTTGGCATCACTACCATACGCGGTTGCGGTAATATCATCTGCACCCTTCCATACCTCGCCAACCAGATAGCCCAACGTTCCCCACTGCTGGCCCGCCAGTTTGTTTCCCATAGATGCCTGCTCAACCGCAGCACGAATTTTACGCCAAGTGTCTAAAGGAAGTTGATAGGATTGATCTAGCCTCCAGCCATCAACACCATATTCTTTTATCCAATATGTCGCTACCTCAACAAAAAAGGCATCGCTATCTTCATTTGGATAGGCCACGTATGTGCCAGGGTAACCTTCCTTCGTTGTTAAGTACGGTAACTTACCCGTTGGCGACGGTTTAACTCCAACAAGATTAGAATGGCCAAAGACACCGTCGAGAAAAACATACAAATCTCTTGCATGCGCTTTATCCACCAGCTCCTTAAGCTTATCGTTGGTACCAAATTTTGGGTCAACATTAAAATAATCACAGGGAAAGTAACCCGTCGCATCTAGGCGATCATCACCAGCTTGGCCTGCACATGAATCAAACACAGGCGTTAACCATAATGCGTTTACATTAAGACTTGCGATGTAATCTAGGCTGTCGATCACACCCTGAAGATCACCATTATGATGTGAATTGCCATAACCATGGCCATAGCTATGTTTGGGATCACCATCCACAAAGGACTCCACCATCACCTGATAAACTCTTAAGTTGCAGGCTCTGTTATCATCCTCATAACAGGCGTAATCAATCTTGGCATCTATAACTGAAATGGTGGGAGAGTTTTGATCTGAAGCATCAAGCGTAAACTTATGCACCCCTTGGTTATTTACTTTTACTTTTATATGGCCACTACCTCCATCTTCAAGCGTAATGGAATCGTTGAGAACAGCTAGAGAACCAAAACCAAGATTAACTTCATTCCAATCCAACGATCCCAGTTTGAACTGATATTCACCGGGGGTAAGATACCCTTCAAAGGTATACTGACCATGATCTTGGTAAATCATTTCATCACTTGTTCCCCAGTCATTCATTGACCCTCTAACATACACTTTTGTTGAACCAAACGGAGCTAAGTCATTCGGTTTATCGACAAGTGTTAAACCTTCACCTTGAGCGCCATTTTGTACCTGAACAAAGACAGCTGCAGTTAATGGTGGGATGGTAAAATTTCCGTTGTCAAACCTAGCCTGTCGGACAACAGGGTCATAGGAATCTTTCATAATCGGATTTAACTCAAAATTTTCTGCACCTATGATAGGAATGGTATGTTCAGAAGTATTAGCATTAATGGCAACAATCAAAGAATCAAAATTGCTGTCAAGATCAGAGCCTACACTCACGCCATCATTGACCGACATAACGATCATACCTGGTAAAGTTGCTGGCCCTGTATTGTGAAACCGAACACGCTTTAAGACTTCTTCTTCACTAACCAAACGGAGCAAAGGTGACGTTGAACGGATCTTGAGCAGCTCTTGGTATACCTCGTTAGTCCAAGCAATGTGCTCTGGTGTGACAACGGTATTTGGATTAGCGATCACGGATCGAATCGCATCCCAGTTTGCCATATCTTTGTCGGCACGAGGCAAACCAACATTCCAATTGTTGGTTTGCTTACTAAAGTCGACTTTATTGTACCAATCGCCACTGTCGTAGCTATCACGCTCCATTGATTTAGAACGCAGTAGCTCAGACCCCATGTGTAAAAATGGCACTCCCTGCCCAAGCATAACCGTTGAGAGGCCGACAATTTGCATACGCGCCCGATCCGCAGAGTTTATGTTACTATCGGCTTTATATTGATTGAAATCCCACAAGGTCTGATTATCGTGTTTTGAAACATAGTTAATCGATTCCTGAGGATCAAGCGTGTAAGCAGCACCTTGACCTCCGTATTGAAAATCACGCCCATAGACAATCGCGCCACTATAAGTTTCCAACGGATAGTTTTGTAAATTACCCGCCATACCATAGCGGATAAGATCCATCTTCGACTTTAGGTCATCACTGAATCGACTACCAGCATTGGCAAAGCCTGGATTCTTTAGCAAGGCTTCCCCACTATCAAATGGTCCACCACCACGAACCCCGTCACGCAATCGGTCATTGTATGTCCCAATACCTGTCCCTGCCATTGACCACTGCGTGGCATTTTCACCACGTTGCCCGTTAACCACTTCACCAAAGTTCCAACCTTCTCCATAGAACCACGTATCTTCGTCGACCTGTTGCGTTTGTTCATAAACATGCAGCATACTTGACTTCATCAAGTGCCCCATTAAATCAAACCTAAAACCATCTATCTTGTAGTCTTTGGCCCACATAACGACACTGTCAGCGACTAACTTTTCAAACATTCGGTGTTCCGATGCGGTATTATCACAGCATGTCGAGTTCTCGACTGCACCTGTTAAGGGGTTAAGGCGGTGGTAATAGCCAGGCACAACCTTATCGAGTACCGATTTCTCGTACAGTCCGGAAGCATAGGTATGGTTATAAACTACATCCTGAACAACCCTAAAGCCCATTGCATGAAGTTTCTGTATCATCTGGCGATATTCACGAATACGTGAAATACCATCACTCGCAACCGCATAACTACCTTCTGGCACGTTGTAATGAAAAGGGTCGTACCCCCAATTGAAGCCATCAATTGGGCGGATATCTGCCAATAACTTCTGTGCCTCACCACTACTTGGATCAGTTTGCTCCAATAAAGACAATATTGAAGAATGGCGTGAAGTACTATTACTACATAGATTGGCCGCAGGGTTAATACTGCAAAGTTTTTCAACCGTATCCGTCAGGCTCAGCATTTTTTCAGGATCTTCAGGCATAGAGGCAAGGTCATACGTAGGCAAAAGATGAATCGTCGTCAGGCCAGCTTCTTTAAGTGCTGCCAGTTGCTTGACGCTATCTCGCTCATCTTCCAAAAAAGCAAGATATTTTCCATTGTTAAGCTCTTCACCTTGCTTATCGCTGGCACTAAAGTCGCGTATATGAAGCTCATAAACAATGTGATCTTCTGGATTGGTGAGTTCAGGAACTTTCTGGTTATCCCAACCAGAAGGCTTAGTGTCTTGGGCATTTAAGTCAACAAGTTGTGAATATTGACTAGACGTGCTGAGTGACAGCGAGTAAGGATCAGTAACTGTCATCCATTCAATGTTATCAGTTTGCGGATGAAACGCTTTCACACGATATCGGTAGAACATATTCTTCAGTGACACATCACCTTCAAAACGCCAAATACCGGTAGAAGCGTCAAGCGTCAAATCAAAAGGAGAATCAGGCAATGGCATTTTATTTTGATCGTACAAATGCAGCTCAACTTTCTGAGCGGTTGGTGACCAGAGAGCAAATTGAGCCCTATTGTCTTCAATCCAACTGCCTAGTTTTTCTTCATCCGCATCACTTGGACTTGTTGTGTACAGATCATCAAGTACACCTGGGATTTGAACACGTGTAGCCACGAGTGGCTTACCATCATTATCGAGTGCAAGCGCAATTAATTGTGTTTTGAGTAAAGCTTTGGCTGTTTGGGGAGTAACATTGAGAGTAAAACCTACACGGCCGTTAAGATTGGGAAACTTAGGGTGATAAATAGTATCGGAGATCGCCAGATCGTATTTGATAAAATGTTGTGGTTGAGCAATATCTCCTTCTCCCGTCTCATGGCTCCAGATTTGATAACTAACCGCGTTACTATGGTCAAACCAAGCAATCGAATTAGTATCAAGCCAATGGGCAGCGGCACCATCAAGCTTTACATTCAATGGTTCATCAGGAGAATATTTGAGTATCGCGCTTCCATGCTCGGTATAGAGCGTATTTCCTTTATCAAATTCAACTTTTAAATCCTCACCACCCAGTGCTTTATCATCCTCTTTATGGAGGATAAAATTCATACACGCACCATGCTCAGACTTCAGCGGTATAACAAATTTAGCACCATATCTTAGGTCGATATCTTTCCATATTACTGGGTGACTCCAATCAATATCAGGCAGCATGTCATCAGAGATGGAATCGCAAGAGGTGCTATTCCATAAATGCAGCCCCCAGTTGTTATAATCACCATCGTCGCGTTTGTAGTAGATGACAGCTTGTTTGTATACCGCATCAGAGTCGGCTGAACTACCATTCTCCGATTCCCAATATGTCGAACTGCCGCCAAAATATGTCTCAATTGCCTGGGCTTCTGGAGAGTCATCACAACCAGCCAATAAGCCAAGCACTGCTATCACTATACACAGTTCTGTTCGCTTGATTTTCATTCATATTCCCACTGATATTTCGTGTTATTAAGTTAATAACCGTGTTGACCAAGGTAGATGTATTCAAGCTCACGTTATATTCTTAGCAAATCAAACTCCCTCCTCCTATAGCCTTAGTTAATGAGGCGTAGAAATGGAGGAGGAGGATATAAAATACAATACACTTCACAAATACGACCATAGGACTGGTCAGAAAATTACTGAATGGGTATGAGAATAGTGAGAGATCTGACAATTTTTTCCAGCTTAGAACTGTCCAGTGTAGGATTACAACAAACGATTAAAAGTATCGAAATTAGATCTTTAGCGTATTATTCAAGCTGCCTTTCATCATTATTCATTTTCGACATCTAATGGTTCTGACCATTCCTCCGGATGAGTCAACATAGTTTTCCCCTCAAAGACTTCTGCTCTAATATCTTTTGGGTTATAGATGGCACAAGACTTCATCGATAAACAACCACAACCGATACACCCCCCCAGATCATCTTGGAGAGCTTCTAACTGCCGGATACGATGGTCAAGTAAATCGTGCCAACTCGATGCCATTTTTTCCCACTGCTGACGTGTGGGAGCATGATGCTTAGGTAAATAATAAAGTGATTGATTAATTTCTTCTAAGGTAAGTCCTACTTCTTGCGCCGCTTTTATAACCGCAAGCCTGCGCAATACATCACGATGGTATCGGCGTTGATTACCTTGATTTCGCCAGCTTGAAATAAGCCCTTTTTGTTCATAAAAGTGCAGTGTTGACACATTGACACCCGCTCGTTTCGCTACTTCACCAACCGTCATTTCCATACAAATACCATTCATTCAAATAAGAACTTAAATACCCTTTTAAAACCTCTATATCGTGAGCAGATATCTTAAGTTAACTTTAGGTTTTTAGATAGTCTTTAGTAATGCATCAATTTGTATAAAATGTCTAATTAGGCCACTCACGGACATGTACTTTGATTATTCCCAGTTCAATTTAGTCCAATTATGGTGTTGGGCTTGCTCTAGCAATTGTGGGCATGGGTTCACTAGGTAGACCTTATCGGCAAACTCACATAATGGTAAATCATTTATCGAGTCGGTATAGAAGTGAATAACTGAATACTTATCAGGTTGAGATTGCAGCCACTCCTTTAAGCGTATTACTTTACCCTCTCGGTAACTTGGCACACCCTGTATTGTTGAGGTATAACAACCATCTTTAATCCTTAAATCTATTCCAAGTGCATTCGTAATCCCAATTTGCTCAGCTATCAGGCATACCAACACTATATACTTGGCCCTCTTTTTGAGCAGCTTGTATCAACGAGTCGATATTAGCATCCTGCGCCATCGTTGACGTTGACAATACCACCGATGTAAGAAGCAATGATATTACGTTTGATTTAGTTAATAATGTTGTCACTATCTCAATCCCTCTGGACTAATTGAGTAAAATATCAACCAGCATGCTAGGAGTAAAATATGACGATTACGTGCTATTCATTTGACAGTTTGACTGAATTTCAATGTCAGTTACGTTTCATACCGCTACAATCGGGGGTACGGTCAAAAGTAATTTCAGACACTAAGTGTTTCCATCTTAAATATTGGGGCACCGAGTTACTACTGCCTACCATCGGATAAAGTAATTTCATGGTCAAAGCCATTAAGCCCCATTCAGTAAACAAAAATTTAGCGTCTAGCTATAAGCATTACTATCATAAAGTGTTCTTTCTATCTTCTACCGCTTTAACAAAAACTTGCTGGGCACCTTCAACATTAAGTGCTTTCGCTTCTTCCAATAAGTTTATCGCTTTATTAAGATCGTCATCGGCAACAGCTGCTGTTATTGCTTGATGATAATATTGTTGCGTTTCAGGTTGAACTATATCCACGCTTTTTGCCATCAAAGGTTGTGAGCTTGAGTCACTAGATGCACTTCCTATTGCCAAATGTTTAAGAAAGCCAACTCGGTCAATAGACACACTAACCAGACCATATTCTGAATTCGGAATTGCAATATCTTTTACTTCAGGCAAGTAGTTCCCTCTCCCCTCTGCATACAACCTAGCAGGATGAGTAACCATAGTGGTTTTGCCAAGTTCAGATCTATCTGTATAAATCAGCAAATAGACATTTGTGTTATCTCTTGGTGGAAAGAAATCAACCTCAGCGCTCAAACGATTACCAGCTCCAAGACGTGGAGGTTGGTATATAAACACGTCTTTTCCATAACGCTCTAGCTCACGCCCATTTTTGTCGAGAATAACCGCTCTTGGAACAAAAGCCGTTTCACCAATTTCGCTAGAAATATTTATTGAAAATTCACCACGATCAGCGGGTAACTCAAATAAAGCCACAGGACTATTAATATCTTGATATTTAAGAGCCTGCGATTTAGAGGTAATACTAACGCTTTTGTTACTTGGTAGCCTCATTGGTACTGATTCTAGCTCTGACAGCAAAGCCACCTGAGTGGTACTTTCTGTACTAAACTGCTCAATTATTTCGGGAGACTGGCATCCAAATAAGGCAATACAACTGCTAAAGGTAAGGATACGAAAAGCATACATAATATCTTTCTCATGTAATTGTTTTTAAAAGATTAAATGGCAACAAAAATAGCCGACAGTTACTGTCGGCCATCATAACTTGACGTGCCAATTAGCACAATTTTATTATCGGTTTACCACCAAGCTTCAACTTGAATGCCAACCACGTATTCAGAATCTTCACCAGTGCCAAATGCGTTGTCATCTTCAGTATCTGTGATATAGGAACCATATACTCGCAGTTCAGGACGTGCCCAAAAATCATTACCCATTGCCCAGCCTTGTGCCACAGTAAGTTTGGTATTACCAAAATCTTCTTTCACCGTACCTGCCGAGTTGATTCTCTCGCCCATATTTGCGCCGACTTCAAAAATGGTACGCATGGTGTTGTCCCATTTATACATAGGGCGGACCACAACAGAAAATTGGTCGGTGTCTGATGTAAATGAAGTGGTATTATTGCCTATATCACTACCAAACATAAAGGCTAACTGGTGTCCCATTTCCCAATCACTGCCAAGGCTCACAACGCCCCAGTTAAGAAAACGGTAACCGGAAGCCTCATTCTGAGCGTTATTTGCACGGTTATAGTATGCACCAGAGCCGTATGATGCGACCTGAGCACCATAGCCATTGGTTCCGAACTGGAGTACTGTCTGGTTAAAACCGAGCTTCATATTTTGATGTAAGATTGCCGATGCCAACAAACCATCGTCAGCATCAATATTTTTGCCGTCTTTTTCGTTTGAGAAGTTATAGGCTAAAGCCAGCTCAAGGGAGGCATCTTCCCAAACGCCCATATTGGCTAAACGGGTATCAAAAATATAACCGGCACCATTATCATCTTCACCATCTTGGATAAGAGCGACAGATAATTTTTGTTCTCCAAGCGACAAGTTTTCAATACCACCACCTGTACCTGAAGTATTTAAGAAGTAGAAGTCTGTAATGTGCACATCTTTACGTTGATAGTAGGTCTTTCCGGCCCAAAGTGTCGCTTCTTTATCAGAAGCAATCAGACCTTTTGCTTTTACTGCAAACTGAGCGACATTAATGTCCCCATCTTCACTGCCCGATTGACCCTGATCTCCTTTGTTTAACATAGATTCAACGCGCCAAGTTTGTTCCCCTGTTTTTAGCTCTTCAGAAAAACCGAATTCATAGTAATTGTCGTTTTCGTTACCCAGACGACCGATACCAGCCTTATTAACCGCTACATCGCTACCTGAATTACCGCTAATTCCTGTACCTGCTCTAAAATAGCCATTGAAATCAACAGCCAAAACAGGCCCAGCGGTAAGAGCTGCAGCCACTGCAACCGCAACCAAATTCATTTTTTTCATTATTCACTCCATTTAAGGTTTATTATTCTTATGCCTGACTCATTGAACGATCCTGTAAAGGCAGAAACAAAATCATAAATAAGCGAGATAAGAAAGGTTAAGATTAATGTCTCAACCTATTTGCTCTAACTACTGACAGACTAACTATAAGAGGCAAGGTTGACTTCCTCCACCCTAGGCAAATTTTTAGGGGGATGAGAAAGGATGAGAAAAATAAATAACAAAAATATTTTTGGTTTAGATCACAAATATAGGGGGTAGAAAATACCAAAGATGTCTTTATAATCCCAAAAAAGTCTAATTAAGATCACTTTTAAATTTAAAAACACTGAGAACAAATGCATTTATTGACAATTTAATTTTCAACAAGAAGGCGCTTGACGTCCTTACAACAAAGAGATTTACTTAGTTCAGTTATTAAATAACAACTGATACAATATTAATTATGCCTTGTTCTAGCCCTTATCCTCTTGGTGCCACTTTAGACAGTGATGGATGCAATTTCTCTGTTTATGCGCCCGATCACCATAATATACGCCTTGCACTATTTAATGAAGGTAACCAATTCCAAGCCTACCCAATAAATAATGAATATGCAGGCATACAACATATTCACATTGACGGAGTGAAGGCTGGACAAAAATACGGCTTTATAGTTCATCACCCAGACGGTGACTATCTCATATCAGATCCATATGCTAAGGCACTAGAGAAGCCTCTTCACTACACACCACCATACACACCAGTTGAGAGTTTCCAAGTCGCAAAGTCAGTGGTAGTCAATAACGACTTTGATTGGCAAAATATATCCAAACCTCTTCGTCCGAGAGAAGAAATAGTACTGTTTGAAACTCATATTAAAGGTGTGACTAAGCTAAACCCAGACGTGCCACATTGCCACCAAGGTCGTTACCTTGGTTTGGCCAGCGAAGCAATGATCGCATTTTACCGAAAGCAAAATATCAATACGATACAGCTGTTACCCATTGCCGCTTGTATGCATGAACCTCACCTGCTGCAAAACAACCAATCTAATTATTGGGGGTACAATCCGTATGTATTTATGGCCCCAGATCCTCGTTTTGCGGATACAGATGCAGTGTATGAATTTAAAACAGCTATTAGAGAACTACACCGCCATGGAATCGAAGTCATCCTTGATGTAGTTTATAATCATACTGCGGAAGGAGGTAATGAAGGCCTGCTGTTTAACCTAAAGGCTTTAGACGATAACTATTATTTCAAACATGGTGATTTGTTTGCAAATTTCACTGGCTGTGGAAATACCCTCGACTTAACGTACCAACCCACTCTAAACCTAGTAATGGACAGCCTCAGATATTGGGCAGAAGAATATCAGATAGATGGATTTCGTTTTGATTTAGCGGCTACATTAGGTCGCGAAGGGGATACCTTCAACCCAAGTTCTGCTTTCTTTAAAGCGGTTGCCCAAGACCCCGTGCTCAAACAAGTAAAGCTTATTGCAGAACCCTGGGATATAGGGCCCAATGGTTATCAAGTCGGACACTTTCCAATTGGCTGGAATGAATGCAATGATAGGCTGCGAGACATCACCCGAAGTTTTTGGCGAGGCGATCAAGGCTACCTTAAAGAATTCACAACACGTCTAATGGGGTCAAGAGATTTATACAGTGCTGCCAACTGGCCATATAACCTCACTGTCAATTATATCACCTATCATGATGGATTTACTTTACAAGACTTAGTTTCTTACCGCCAAAAGCACAACCATGATAATGGTGAACAAAACCGCGATGGGCACGGAGATAATCGCTCAGACAACTATGGTATCGAAGGTGACACCGGCAGTTCTATCATTATTGAAAAGCGCGAAAAGCAAAAACGTAATTTTATGGCTAGTCTACTTTTTTCGTTTGGCATACCACACATACTTACTGCAGATATCGTTTCACATAGCCAAAAAGGCAATAATAATGCCTATTGCCAGGACAATGAGTTGAGTTGGTTAAACTGGCGACCTTCACCTGAAAAGGACAATTTTAAACAGTGGATGAGTCACATAGTCGCGGCTCGTCATCAATTTATGGCTCCTTTTATTAAAGCCTTCAGTGGCAAGCAGCGTCATGATAATCGCATTCATTGGCGACGTGTCGATGGAACCGAAATCGAACATGATGATTGGAATACACTTAATGCAGTAGCTTTGCACCTTGGTTTGGGTAATCAAGGAGAGGAAATGTTCTATTGTATTAACCAAACCAATGCACCAGCCCGTTTTAGTTTGCCAAGCAATTATAAACAGCAATGGGTCACTATTTGTGATACCCATTGTTATGAGCTCAATAAACACATTGAAGATAAACAGATCCTTGTTACACCTTGTTCACTGGTTATCTTGTATGCAAAACGATAATTGTTAACAAAGTTTCTTTCTTCTACTCGCTTGATTCACTGGACTATATATCTAACAATACGGCTAAACCTTCCCAAAAATGAAAGGAAGAAACATGGCAGATAAAATCTCTACAACTGCACTAGCTAAGCTGCGAAACACCGAGGCCAAGCAGCTATTTAAAACGCTAAAAAATGCAGGTTATGTTAATCGCCATGAAGACACTTGGCTACTCACAGAAATAGGGAAGAAATTTGGGGGGGAATATCTACAGCACCCCAAATACGGCCAGTTTATTGTTTGGCCTGAAAACTTGCTTATAAACAGTAGCTCTAGTAGTGGAAAGCCACTAAGCACAACGCAACTTGGCCAACGTTTTGCTCTCAACCCCAAAAAGATCAATCAGCTACTTCAAGAGCTTGGCTGGTTACACAAAGCTGATAATGGATGGGAAATCACCAATAATGGCCTCAAAATGGGTGGATACCAGAAACACGACCAGAAAAATGATCACCAATATGCCTTGTGGCACGACTCAATTGTACACAACAAACGTTTTAAGCAATCTGTCACTGAGTTTTCTGGTCAGCAAGCTGAACAATATTCTACAGACAAATCTATTTCTCATTTTAGGCAAAAATTTGAAGCCAAGTTTCGCACTTTAGACGGCCATTATGTCCGCTCGAAAAGCGAACTAAAAATTGATAATTGGCTATACATGAACGGTATCGTTCACGCTTACGATCGCCAGCTGCCGATAGAGGAAGACATTCTAAGCGATTTTTACCTTCCTAGTGGTAAAGTCTATCTCCAATACTGGGGAAGCGATAATTTCACAGATATCGAAAAAGAAAAGATTCAAGCCATCTATCACAACCATCAATTTAACTTAATAGAAATTGAATCTAAGGATATAGATAGGCTGGATGATACTCTTCCAGCTAAACTAAAAAAATTTGGAATATCAGCATACTAATTTATATCTCGTGGTTAGGATCTATTGACCTTTGTGGTTGAATTTTGTTCGAAAGATCCATAGCACCTAGAAATCGACAAGAATGATGGCTAGAGTGTAGGCTTATATTCACATCGACCACTCAATGAGAGTCTATAGAGATTAGTTTTATGTTTAGTGATGACCGTACCATTGATAGCCTAGAAGAGCTGGAAGCTTTTCTGATAGCAGTCGAAAATGGTAGCTTTGGATTGGAAGGAATTGCGGGTATTGCTCTTGCGACCAATAACGCCGACGGACGCCATTTTGTTGCAGTGCTGGATGACAACCATCAATTACTATTAGCTAGATGGGTAACCGATGATGTGTTCCAAACTGGACAAGATATGGTGCGAAATGGCCCCAAGAAAAGCCATTAATTTGGCTTTTCTTATTTCAATGGCTGCGACTATAACCCACCAAAGCCAAAGTATTTAATATCTACTTCAACTCGGTTTTTCACCCTTCTGGCAAGTAACATTGGCGAAAAGTATGCTACTAGTGACCATGTACAATAGGTATGACTATGTATAGTAGTCAACGCAAATGACGTCCTCCGTCAAACTGCAAATTTCTACCTGTCATAAAATGGCTGTTAAGCAACATTTTTACGCCTTCAATCACTTCATCAAAACCTGCCTCTCTTGGAAGCAAGGCTTTGGCCAGTGTTTTATCTTTGTATGCAGCCCCATCATCTGGGTTAAATTTTAACAATGCTGGCGAGATAGTGTTCACTTTAACCTCAGGAGCAAGTAATGAGGCAAAGGATAAAGTCAGATTGTTCATTGCAGCCTTACTAGCAGCATAGGCAATGTGTTTTTTACTACCTTTTTCAGCGACATAATCTCCAATGTGGATAACATCAGCATGACCATTTTTGCGAAGAATGTCTTGCAGCGCTAAATTGATTTGGTAAGGCACTGAAACATGTACCGTCATCATACGTTGCATAACGGCTGCTGCACTTTTACTAGACTCAACCTGACCATCGTGGTCAGCAGACCAATCTGAAGCATTATGAACAACGGCTCTAATAGTCGCATAATTTTGCACAAGCTGAGCAACTAAGTCATCGACTTGATCTTGCTGATAGAAGTCAACTTGATAGAGATCAGCTCCTAATTCTTTGAGGTCAGCAAGAGATGGGTATTCTGTGCGATAGGTGCCAGCCACTTGATAGCCATCCTTTAATAATGCTTTAGCTAACTCAAAACCTAGGCGCTTACCAACACCAGTAATTAATATAGTCTTGCTCATTGTAGAAACTCCGCGCGAGTTTGAGGGTCTGTTTTAAAACAACCACCTAAGGCTGTTGTTGTTGTATTTGAATTGACATCCATCACTCCTCTCGATTTAACGCAATAATGAGTCGCGTCTATCGTCACCGCAACATTTTTTGTTTCAGCTAGAGTTTGAACGGCAATAAGAATTTGCTGAGTCAAACGCTCTTGAACTTGAGGGCGTTGAGCGAAAAACCGTACTATCCTATTTATCTTTGATAGACCAATCACTTTTGATTTTGGTATATAGGCTACTTTCGCCAACCCATCAATGGTGACAAAATGATGCTCACAGGTAGATGTTAGATTAATATTTGACACCTTCACCATCTCATCAACATTCATTTTATTCTCAATAACAGTGATTTTAGGGAAGTTCACATAATCTAGCCCAGAGAATATCTCATTAACATACATCTTAGCGATGCGATGTGGTGTTTCGGCTAGACTATCATCATTCAAATCTAAACCGATTACTGAGATCATTTCAGTAAGCAGTCCTTTGATCCTTTCATATTTTTGCTCAGGTGTCATAACGCGATCAATAAGTGGTGTTTCCAAACCCTGTTCAATAAGTGCTTTTTCTACTCGCCTTGCTTCATCACTCATCATCTAACCACCCTTGTTTTCTTCGTTTGAGTAACTTAATGTCAAGGAAACAGAATCAGCAAATCTCAGTGCATGAGGCTTATCAATCGTCACTTTAGCAAAGCTCACTACTGGGTTATCTACGCATAAACCGAGCACATCACTAGTCAATTTCTCTAACAACAAAAACCGCCCATTTTCAACATGGTGGATAATATCTTTACAAATGGTTTTGTAGTTTAGGGCATTATCAACATTGTCACTTAGGCACTTGTTATCTGCCAGATAATGGATTTCAACATTAATAATTATGTCTTGCTGCTTTTGTTTTTCATCGTCATTAAAACCTATAAACGTCCTAAGCCTAAGATTAGTGATATTAATTATTGCGTTATGAATCATGGTAATTACTCGCTAGTAGATACATTTTATCAGTACGCTTACCACCACAGAGCCGAACATTAAAAACTAGGAAAAAGCTCATTTAAGTCAGCTAGATAGTTACAATGCGTTCTGGTCATACTAGTACAGGTTATTGAGTTTTTTCAACTCGACACATGTAAATAAGACCCTTTTAACTCAAACTGAGGTGTTGTGCTTATTCAAGTTTGATAAATACAAAACAGAAAAGGAGACAAATCCGCCTCCTTTTCATATTTATCAATAAAAATACAGTCGTCTTAATGACATTAATTAAATAAATCAAACCAATTGGCGATTTGCTCTTTTTCTTCCTTTAGTATCGCTAGAGTTTGTTTCCCCAGCTTATCCATATCTAATTGCGTATTTTCTCGATCATAAATCAGTTTTAACCACTCTTGAGCCCAAGGTTCTAATTTATATATCGTTGCCTCAGAACGGTATATATTTGACACCTTATCTAATTGAGCTTGCGAAGATAAGACATGGAAGTCTAAAGCAGGCTTGTCGAGCTTTTTTAAATGGATATCTGAAAAAGAGCGCTTTGTCACCATATACATTTGCGCTGGCTGATCATCAAGTGTTAGCTTAATTAAATCATAAGGTTCACTAATTTCCTGTAGCGAATCGCTGTCCGGCTTTATCTTAACTAACTTGTTGGGATCATCCAGAAAGTCTCGATCATTTCCGTCAACTTCAAGCCCAAATGAACCAATATCTTGCGTGCTAACAATCCCTGCTGACTCAATAAGTGTGGTTACCTGGTAATCGTAGAAAGGGAGCATAAAACCTTTTCCTCGGAACGAAAGGCCCTCATTCATTGAACCTTCCCCAGAATAAACCGTCGGAATACTCGCATCCTTCATCACTGCATTTACAAGTGCGTTGTCAAAGAACCCTTGAACAACAAACGCTTTATCGCCTCGACTAGTAATCAGCTCAAACAGCTTGTATTTAGTACCTTGTATAGCAAAGCTAGGTCGTTCATTTAATGTTACACCTATGGCTTTAGACTGCTCCTGAAGCGCATCAATTCTTCCTGTTGCAAGTATGATAGGATTACCTGTCGCAGCATGCTCTGTCATTGCCTTCAAAATCTCGACCAATACACGTTTACCTATACTCAGATTTTGCCCATCTTGCACATCATTTACATTGTAAAATCGGCCTTGGTTAATCACTTGTGAGTTTTCACGGGCCATCATCAAAGCAAAATGTTCTTGAATTAATGAAGATAAAGAAATACTACTGTCCGGTGCTTGGCCTAACACCTCATGCATAATTCCAGATAAAACCACTTTGATTTCAGGATTATCAATATCGGCACATACACTTGGAATACCAAACCCTATTGCTCCACGTGAAAGACCGGTAAAATAAGCATCTTGAACTTGACTCACACCTGCCATACCGCCAATTTCACCAACTCTCAATATGTGTTGATCATCAACCACACTGTATACCGAACCTACATTATATTGAATCTCAAATTCCGGTTTATGACGCTTACCCAGCTCATTTACTAGCTGGTAGCTGTAGTTAGGATCCCATTGGCGATTCGCATTTTGGTGCGTCACGACTTTAATGTCTTTATCGAGCAGTTTATCTAATATCTCATTACTGATTGAGTAACGATAAAAATGTGCATAAGCATCGATTCTGCCTTTAAGTTCAGGGTGTTTTCTGATGATTGTTTTATACAACATCTGGAAGTTCACAAGATCACCAAACCCTGCAATAGCATAACCTGTCATCAGAATTCGCCCGTCACTCTTGAGCATGGTATCGAAAAACTCACCCACTTCCTGTCGATTCTCTTCTGTGAGCGTTTGTGAATCACGAATCACATCAAAATTATTAATATTGTATTTATCAGTAAGAAAGCGGACATCTGCGCTCATACTGATTGGAGATGGTTCTTCAGTACCCAACGCTAGTGAGATACCATTATGAGTGACAAGTATTTTCTCTTTATTTGATAATTCAAACTCTTTTTCTCGAAAGAGAATGTTAATATCTTTTGGCATATCAGAGTAGTTGAATTGAGCTCCAGTATTTTGATAGCTTTTTAACTTTTGGATTATAACTTCAGGTGTGGCATCCTCAGGTATTCCAATTTTTTCTACCGTTTTTAGATAGGATGCTAAACGTAAGAACTCTATTTTTTCCTCGAGGTTGAACTGTAAAAATTCACCAAATATGGCAGGCTCTACTCGCTTTTCATCTCTCGTTCTAAACTTAGGGTACTCATCAGGTCCGTAGTGCACCACTTTAACTGTGGTCCCTGACTTATCTAAACGTAATCCAGTATATGTCCTGCCCAAATCATCCAGAAAATCGAATAGCTTTTTTAATCCTGTACTGTCCGATGTTTGATGTTCTGAGGGATCCAATTGTTCTTGAACGTTAATCATGTAACGCTCAAAAAGATCTGAAGATTTAATAACCGTATTCTGCCCCATATGATCATAACTCGGCATATCACCAAATTGCACATGCGAAAAGTTAAGAATTGTAGAATCTTCTCCAGCGCTAACATTAAGATTTTTCAGCCGTTGTTTCCACTCTCCCCTCTTAGCCAGAATGTTTTCTGGCGTTAGTGCTATACCATTGATAGTTAAGTCAGCTTCTGCAAAAAGTTCTTGCTCAGAACTGGTTTCTTGAGAAATAGAAGAACCAGAAGAAGGTATTTGAATATTTTGCGCTTTTTCCGAGCCATCAAAACATGAAGCCAGAAAAACAACAGAGAAAAGGATGAAACAAGGACAGTGCTGACTAAAGGCAGGGACTTGAAAAGGTAACAACCTAGTGTGAAGTCGCCCTCTCAAATGATAATAAGCGCGTTGAAGGTAACAAAAAGGATTGCGGTGCATTAGTATAAACTCACGCAGAAATTTAAAGCACGCATAAAACGCGAGTTTGTTAGCTATGTCTTATAGTTTTTGGTCCGACCAGGTCTAAACGCGTTAAGCCACAACCTCTCATCGAAATTGTTAGAATATATTTCCAAAACAGATGCTTAGTAAGATTATGTTATGGGTTGCGCATCCAAATACTGAAAACCATCAAATCAGTTTGGTATAAACCAAACACGAAGTCTAATGCATAGTGCCATTCTTTAACGGTTTGACCAATGTATCGAGTCCCTCTATTTGTAGCGCTAAACAGAGTTTAAGCAGATCCCCTAGTTCCCCTCTCGGAAAACCTTTTTTATCAAACCACAATAAATATTCTTCAGGTAAGTCAATCAGCACGCGGCCAGCATATTTACCAAATGGCATCTGAACACGCGCTAGCTTAATCAAGTTTTCTTTTTCTAACATGGGGAAATTTAGGGATGGGAGTATGTGAGTTTAGGATACCACCGAGTGAAAGGCTACGGTAGCGAACATAACAATCCGCCTATTCTTCATTGATGGTATGGGCATATTCAACCACAATCTGATTGCCTTCAATGTAGGCATTTTGAATTTCTCCATCCACACTCATGCGACTTTTTAGATACACAACTTTAGGGCCTAAATTATTCGACTGCTTGAGAGAAGGGAAAGTTAGCTTAGGATCCAATCGAAGCAAACGACAAAAATGGCTCACAAACGACATGGTCAACGGTTGATCGCCTCGTAGAAGTTGAGAAAAATTAAGCTGACTAATCCCAAGTTTTTTTGCAAACTCCATTTGCGTAATACGCATTTTTGACTTTTTAGACATCCACGTCGCATAGAGGACTTCTCTGTCTTTTTCCGTAAATTCCATGGTTAATCCTTAAATCACATATATGAACCTAACTATGTGACTTTTTGTTTACCAAGATGTCAGCCGACAGTAAACGTTAGTTAAAGATTAATCTTATTTATGGTTTACCACTTAAAACCAACTTGAGATAAGCTGTTTGAACCAATCGATCAGTCGTTTAAACATGCTTCCTTTCTTAATATCAGACTGAGCGACGAGATCAGTCACCACCAATTGTCGGCCCTCTACTGCATATATAACACTGCCTACTTTTTCGCCTTTAGTAATAGGTGCAACCAATTCATGATCAAATTCAACTTCTGCTTGTAACTTATCAATGTCTCCTCTTGGTAAGGTCAGGTAAATATCTTCACTGACTCCTACAAATAGTTGATCTTTCTCCCCCATCCATACCCTGGTACTTGTTACAACATCATCGGCTTTGTTAGGGGAGATAGTATCAAAAAAGCGAAAACCATAGCTCAGTAGCTGTTTGCTTACAGACTCTCGGCTTTTAGCACTTTTAGCTCCCATCACAACAGCAATTAATCTCATGTTTCCATATGTCGCTGAAGTCGCTAAGCTGTAGCCCGCACCACTCGTATAACCTGTCTTCATACCATCGACATTGATACTCCTATCACGTAGAAGCCCATTTCGATTGTATTGGGTAATGCCATTATACGTATAGGAGGTTTCACTGTATAAAGAGTATATATCCGGTAGATCACGAATAATCGCTTGCCCAAGTTTAGCAATATCAAGCGGTGTAGAATAAAGCCCTTTGCTGTCTAAGCCGTGAGGATTACTGTATGAAGAATTCTCTAATCCAAGTTTTTCTGCCCATGAATTCATCATATTCACAAACGCACTTTCACTTCCAGCCACATATTCGGCAATGGCCACACTCGCATCATTGCCTGATTGAACAATAAGGCCTCGGTACAAATCCATCAAAGCGACTTTAGTACCCACTTCAATAAACATTTTTGATGAGTCAGGAAAGTTTTTTGCCCATGCTTTTTTGCTGATAAGTACCTGATCATCCAAAGTAATATTACCAACCTTGACTTCTTGTCCAGCAACATAGGCCGTCATAAGCTTGGTTAAACTTGCTGGATTGAGCTTGGTCTCAGCATTTTTTTCAACTAATACTTTTCCAGTGTTATAGTCGATTAAAACATAGCCTTTTGCAGATAATGAAGGTGGATCTGGGATAATCGTTGGCGCAGAAAAAGTACTGAATGCAACAGTCAAGGTACACCACAAGGCAGCTTGGTAAAGGAAATTTCTTATCATGGGACATTACCACTCAAGTCACAATTTAACGTACTGTTTATGTGTTTGAGTATATACAAACAATTTAGCTATGTGTTTGCTTTGTAACTAATAGTTACTTATCCATGATAGCTTTTATCAATTTATGAGAATTCGGCGCCATTTATTGGTAAATAGTTGCAAAAAATCAGCTCGAATAACGTTCATTACACTAAAGTAAAACACAGTAACTCATCATTAGATAGTTACTGCCGTTTTTGAGAAACATTTCGAACTGTTTCTGGCTTAGGCGTAATACTTTCGCGGTATGTAAACCACAAGTATGTCACAATCAATGAGAAGAATAGATATGACAGTGCAAATACGAACGGAGAAGAAATCAACTCTTGCGACAACCCCCAACTCACCCCCGCAACAGTAATAATCAACTTAGAAAACAAACCAATAATAAGGAACAATACCGCTAATTCAGGAAAGCGGGTGCTTCGAAAAGCAAACCAATAACAACTACCAACCGCTATGGCAGAGATACATAACCCCAGCATGAATGAGTGGAGGTGTTCAGCAGATAAAACACCAGCTGAAATTGACGTAACTATGATCAGGAAAAGCTTCATCTTCTACTCACTATGACTCTAGGTGAAAGTTCACTTTCATTTATGCAAACTCATTTCCCGAATGTTTACATCACTTTTTCATTCAATTCAAGTGATAGATTTATGATGTTACCACCAAAAATATTGCCATTAACATATGTAAAATAATGGTTAAGCCTATGTTTTATCTTATTCCTTGACGTTTAAAGAAATAATTGAACCACCCATAGAAAAGAAACAAAAAGTTACACTTTATTAACAAGAGAAACATCAAAAAATTTAAAATAAAAGATAATAGCCGAAAGCCAGTGGAAGTCGCTGGATAAATCTTGTGGCAGATTGAAACGAATAAAGCCCTATTCAAAAGCAAGACTAAGCCGCTTTTGAATAGGGCTCTTTGCCCTTGTGTTTCAACTTACGATTAAAGCTCCCTTTTCCCTTCTTCGCTTTTTCTACACGTGCTCTAAATACCGGGCTGGTAACAAGCGCTTTAAGTGCATTATCTTTAATCTCACCTCGCCCAACCTCTAAACGCATCTCTTGAGGTTGAAACTCAGCACTCTTTTTTTTAGTACAATGAATCATAAACTTTCCTTATGAATTTTTTATAAACACCTGGCGATTAATAACAAAGCAATCAATTAAATTGTTTTTATCAAAAAAATATCGGAATTTCGAATGTTACACTGGTTTGACTGTAAACAGTAATATTTTCGAAACCCTACTCAGCGCAAGTTTCCAATGAAAAATCGTAGAAACAGAAAAGTATCATATGAATTTTATTGACTTAGTGCCACTTACCTTTAGACTATGAGTCAGCTAGAAAACGGTTCTTGTTTTTATTTCGCCGTTTCGTTGGATTTCTTGTATTTCTTCCGTGACGTCGTGCGCAATAGCAATCTCCTTTTCCACGCTATCGTTGCCGTTATGGCTTTTAAAAGATTTATCAAGGAAAAACATTATGTCAAACACTGTTACTGGTACAGTAAAATGGTTCAACGAAACTAAAGGTTTCGGTTTCATTCAACAAGAAAACGGCCCTGACGTTTTCGCTCACTTCTCTGCAATCACTGGCGACGGTTTCCGTACACTAGTTGAAGGTCAGAAAGTTGAGTTCACTGTATCTCAAGGCCAAAAAGGCCCTCAAGCAGAAAACATCAAATTAGTTTAATTTTTAAACTAAAAGAATTTTATTAGCCAGCATTATGCTGGCTATTTTTTTATGTGTAGCAAATAATCATGGCACTAAAACCGACTATTTTTAAATTCCGGCTTTCGATTTCAGATACTAATAGAGACCAATATAGCTCACCACAGTTGACCATAGCTCAACATCCGTCAGAGAATACAGCTCGGATGATCGCTCGCGTGTTAGCATACTGCATAAAGTACCAAGCAGAATTAACATTTACCAAAGGTCTATCATCGATCGAAGAGCCAGATCTTTGGGTAAAAGCATTAAATGGTACGATTTCACATTGGATTGAAGTCGGCGAGCCAGCACTCGATCGTATAAAAAAAGCGACTCGCTTAGCTGATAGAGTGGATGTTTTTAGTTTTACTAGTAAGTCTAGTACTTGGTGGGAACAAACTAAAAACAAATCACACCAGTATGATGCTCATATCTATCGCCTTAGCTCCGAGGGTATAGAAGCCTTATCTGAAGTGATTGAACGTGGGATGGATCTGTCTATTATGATTAGTGGAACAAGCGTATTCGTTGATTGTGATAAGGGCTCATTTGAAATTCAAATAGAAACACTACAATCCAATGAGTGAACTCAACCAAGCGTTTCAAAAGATAGGTATTAGTTCACTACCACTAATCCATGATCACCCACAACTATGGCAACAATTTTTGCAACAACATTCGGTGTTGTTTACCAATGTGAAGCAGAATAAACCCAACATAGCAGATGAATCTCACCTGTTGGGGATTTTAACCAAAGCGCATATTGAATGCCTATCAAGTGTTGAGCTCAATCAAACGGCTGTAAAAACCATGTGGCAGACACTAAACAAAACGTTAGGTACCGAATATGCCAAAAGTCTCGAGTATCAAGATTTTCACATACTAATGCTAGTTACGCATGTTTGGCTCTACGTCCAAGGTTACTTAAACATGGATTTCAGTCTAGCTAACGATCATGCCGATGCAACAGCAAAGACAATAGCAAAGCTGTCACATTCAGATATTCACGAGATTCGGACTCAGTTTCTCGCTAGCTTTTACCTTGGCAACAAAAGTTCGCCCATTGCATCAAATCGATATTCAATTTGGAATTGGCTAAAAAATAACTTCAGATAATTGTATAGGGCCTCCTTAAGAAAACCCTTTTCAAACATTATAAGTAAGCATGAGGACCAAAGACTTCGTAATGGATACGATCTCTTTGTACCCCGTGATCTTCTAACTGCTTCACCATGATTTCCATGAATGTAACTGGGCCACAAAGGTAAAAATCAGCACAACTTAAAGACAATGAACTTGCTATCGGAGCTAGGTCCATTTGACCTTTAAAATGGGCCCCACCATTCAAATACCAAGTAAATTGCTGCCAGCCACATTGGTCAATAAGCTGCTCAGTTTCATGCTTAAAAGTGTGCTGATGAGCATTGTTACAAGCATAAAGGTAAGACACACCTTGTTTACCAGCATCCGCTAGTGCTTGTAGCATTGATTGCATAGGCGTTGCACCTACTCCAGCAGAAATAAGCACAACAGGCGCTTCTTTCTCTTGATAATAAAAATCACCTGCTGGTGCGTATAAGTGAACAATGTCACCTTCAGTCACTTCATCGTGCAGAAAATTAGACACCAAGCCTTTATACTCACCCACTTCACGTTTGACTGAAATACGGTAATTATTACCATTGGGTTTTTGAGATAAAGAATACTGACGAATCTCATTATGCTCCCCTGACGATGGCTTAACTTCAACACCAACGTACTGCCCAGGAATATAATCAAGCACCTTACCACCATCGACAGGGGCCAGTACAAAACTCATCACTAGTTCAGATTCTCGAGTTTTCTCTTTTACAATAAACTGACGTGCATTTTCCCAGCCACCGATTGCTTGCTTTCTTTGCAGATACAATTCTCCCTCACGGTCAATAAATACTTTTGCAAGAAACAAATAAGCAGCCGTCCATGCTTCTTCTACCTGCTCTGTAAATGCGTCTGGTGCTAATTCACGTAGTGTCTCGATTAAATGATGGCCAACTATCTGATAATGCTCCGCTTGAATATTGAAACTGGTGTGTTTATGAGCAATTCGCTCAACAGCAGAAGCCAATGCCTCCAAGCTTTCAATATTCTTTGCGTAAGCAGCAATCGCTTCAAATAAAGCCACACTTTGGCGACCTGTCTTCTGATGCGTCATATTGAAGATGTCTTTCAACTCTGGATTATGTGAAAACATACGCTGATAAAAATGCTGAGTTAAAACTGGTCCGGCACTTTCTAGCAAAGGAATGGTACTTTTTACAACGTCAATATGCTGGTTATTGAGCATCTATATATTCTCCAAGTATGGTTACTCTTACCATGCTTTTGCACAATCAGTGCCAAGTCACCAAAACGCGTAATTACTTGGATTCTAGTGAATAATTCGTCTTATGAAAGTCATTTAGACCTATTGAAATAAGTCCAAATGACTCTATAATAGACTAATAACACACTGGCTGTGACTGTTTTTTAACCGCCCCAATTAACTGCAAAGGCATCACAATTCATTCTGGAGTCTAACGCTAGCATGCAAGATATTTCTGTTTCTACTTTAATCGATATGACAATTGGCCTTGCTACTGGTCATAATGAGCAAGAGCGATTTCACAAATTGCTTGATGCCATTCGCAAAGCGATTCAATGTGATAGTATCGCGCTACTTTCATTACAAGGTGAAACTCTTATTCCACTCGCTATCCAAGGCTTGACAAGAGACACGCTAGGACGTCGATTTATTATCAGCGAGCATCCACGCTTAAACATCATATGTTCATCAAAAGTGGCAGTACGCTTTGATACCAATTGCGATTTGCCCGACCCGTTTGATAATTTGCTAATTGATTACGAAGGTGACCTACCCATGCATTCCTGCATGGGCCTACCACTTATCTATGCTGATAAACTTCTAGGGATACTGGCACTTGACAGCTTAACGCCCAATGTCTTTGACCAAATTCCAACACGTAGCTTAGAGGCTTTGTCAGCAATCCTAGCTTCAACACTTAAAGTGGCTATGACAGTCAATCAACTCGAACAGCAAGCAAAACAAACTCAGCAACGTTTTGAAGAACTAAACGAAGATGCATGGGAACGAGAAGGAGGAGAAATCATTGGAACAAGTCAAAAGATGCTCTCGTTAAAATCGGATATCGAGGTAGTTGCCCCCTCCCATTTTAACATCCTTATCAACGGAGAAACTGGTGTCGGTAAAGAGTTAGTAGCCCGAAGCATTCACCACTTGTCCAATCGACGCAAACAACCCTTAGTGTATGTTAATTGCGCTGCTATTCCTGAAAATTTAGTTGAGAGTGAACTGTTTGGGCATGTTAAAGGGGCATTCACTGGCGCTGATAAATCACGATTAGGCAAATTTGCTCTTGCAGATGGAGGGACACTTTTTTTAGATGAGATAGGTGAGCTTCCACTCAATGCACAAAGTAAAATCTTAAGAGCTCTACAAAACAATGAAATCCAGCCAGTGGGCCAAGATACTGTTGAAACTATAAATGTTCGTGTATTAGCTGCAACCAACCGCGATCTCCCCGAAGAAGTCGCTGAGGGACGATTTAGAGCCGATCTTTATCATCGATTAAGTGTTTACCCAATCAGTGTTCCTCCACTGCGTCAACGCGAAGGCGACATCATCCTTCTAGCGGGTTACTTCCTCGAGCAAGCGAGACGTAAGCTTGGTATTGTTCAAATCAAACTAAGTAAAGATACTCAACATCTACTGCCACGTTACAATTGGCCAGGCAATGTGCGTGAATTAGAGCATGTTATTAACCGTGCTGCATTAAAAGCTAGAGCACGAGTTGACAATGCCAAGCTGATTTCGGTATCAATTTCAGATATTGGGGAACTGAATACCCTACCAATTAAAATACCCACAGACCAAACTTCTTACTCAACTTATATGCCAGAACCAACTTGGTCAAAAGGGCTACGTGAATCGACAGAAGATTATCAAAGGCAGCTAGTTACACACGCGCTCACTGAAGCTGAGTTTAACTGGGCCAAAGCTGCTCGCCAATTAAAAACAGACCGTGCGAATCTAACCCGACTTGCCAAACGGCTGGGCCTGACAGTGACAAAGCAGCACAAGATCAGTACTCATTAAAGGCCAACTTGGGTACAATGTTGCTATAAATACCATGTTGTAAGGAATATTATGAAGTTTGTCCGTTGGTTCTTAGGCCGTGTAATTCTATTGCTCAATTTTATTTTCTCACCTAAAGGTGTCAAACGTTCTACCCAAGAACAGCAAAAAATTGATGATAAAACAAATCAACTCACCCTCTATCAATTTGAAGCTTGCCCATTTTGTGTCAAAGTACGCAGAGCAATGAAACGCCAATCATTAAATATTGAATTACGTGATGCCAAAGCGAACCCGCAGCATAGATCCGAGCTTGAAATGGGCGGAGGCACAATAAAGGTACCTTGCCTAAGGATAGAAAAAAATAACACGGTAGAATGGATGTATGAATCATCTAATATTGTTGAGTATCTAGACAAAGAGTTCACATAACGTCTACTGAGGGAGTTCACATGGAAGTCATGGATCTAAACATAGAGAAAATCAAAGCCATCGTCTTTGATTTGGATAATACTTTAGTAAGCTCAAGTCTAAATTTCAAATGGCTTAGATCACAAATAGGTTGCCCGGAAAGCATTGATTTACTTACTTTTATTGATAATATAGGTTGTTCCCAATCTGCACAGAAAGCAAAGAAGTTAGTCCTTAAACACGAACTTGATGACGCCAATCATTCGACTCCTATGCAAGGTTGCCATGACTTACTCAGTTACATTGAACAAAATAAACTGTACACCGCTATTATTACACGTAATTGCTACGAAGCATCCCAACGGAAAGTGGCACAGCATAAATTGAACATTTCACGTATCATCAGTCGTGAACATTTCCCACCTAAACCAGCCCCAGACTCTTTGTTAGCGCTTGCCGATGAATGGCAGTTATCATCTCCACAAGTGCTTTATGTGGGCGACTATGTCTATGATTTACAAGCAGCCAGCAACGCAAATATGCCTTCTTGTCTCATCACTCATGGTCAAGCAAGTCCATTTGCTCGTTTTGCATCGGTGAGCGTAGCAGAGTTAGATGACCTCCTTGCTTTGCTAAAAAACAATGTTACACGTGCTTTAGTAAGGTGATTAAGCTGAC
The DNA here is from genome assembly GCF_018860525.1 of Vibrio hepatarius. Classification (GTDB taxonomy): domain Bacteria; phylum Pseudomonadota; class Gammaproteobacteria; order Enterobacterales; family Vibrionaceae; genus Vibrio; species Vibrio hepatarius_B. Next base: position 21,245 of record NZ_JAHKPM010000042.1, on the reverse strand, counting down.
TATTTCGACAAAAAATCAAATAATAAACAGTGAGATAGATGACGAGTAAGCAATAACATCGTATGATTCTGCATACTCAATTTCTGAAAAGATAATTATGGTTTCAAAATCCCATCACCCAGTACAGGGAGCAAGTTGGATGCTCATGGCTGGATTAGCGTTTGCGTTGGTAAATAGCTTTGCGCAAGTTGCCAGCATTAAATTCGGCTTAGCCTCTACAACTATCGCTCTAATTCAATATGCGATAGCATTGATAGTTATTTTGCCGTATTTAAAAACACTTGGTATTCGTCAATCCTTACGTACAAACCACCTCGGTTGGCATATATTTCGTGTCTTCATTTCTGTCATCGGCATTCAATTGTGGCTATGGGCCCTCGCTTATCCTGTACCTATTTGGCAAGGCATAGCTTTATTGATGACATCCCCACTTTTTGCGACCGTGGGTTCAGGTCTATTTTTAAAAGAAAAAGTGGGGGTAGCACGCTGGGGAGCGACAGTATCTGGTTTTATTGGTGCCATGCTCATCTTAGAACCTTGGGCAGATGACTTTAGTTGGGCGACATTACTCCCTATTGGTGCTGCATTTTTTTGGGCCTGTTACTCATTAATGGTAAAAAAATTATCTTCTGATGATTCACCATCCACCATAGTTGTCTATTTACTGATTTTGATTACTCCATTTAATATTTTGCTCGCGATACCCGACTGGCAAACACCAATAGGCGGTTCGATCTGGCTAGTACTATTCGCAGCCGGTACTCTGACGGCTTTAGCCCAATGGGCGGTCGTAAAAGCTTATTCTGTTGCAGATGCGTCGTTTGTACAGCCTTTTGATCATGCTAAGTTACCATTGAATGTGCTGGCCGGCTGGGTTGTCTTTAGTTGGATTCCACCCGGTAGATTATGGCTTGGCGCGGCCATTATTATTGCATCTGTTGCTTTTATCACTCAATGGGAATCAAAAAAAACTCGCCAATTGAAATAAATACCCGCTAATCCCGTTCTATTAATTGTAGATAGGTATGGGAGAGAGTTCTATGACAGATCCAATCAAAATAACGCTATATCGCTGGGGTGGCAGTTGGGGACCATTTAGCGTCAAAATTCCTTGTGGTGAATGTACGCTAACCAAAGATATTCTAAAAGATACATTTGAAAATGAGTTGTCTGAAGTCGCCGTTGAACTGGAAGTCAAAGACTGGTTATCTCACTGGTGGGAACCACTTAAGGTGGGTGCATGGCACGCGCCTATTCTTATGATTGAAGGTAAAGTTGTCAGCCAGGGTGAGGCGTTAAATCGAGGGGTCTTAGTTCAATCTGTCATAAAAGAATGGACAAAACGCGACACACTTAAAGGTAACATTGTATACGGCAAAGCCACCTGTCCATATTGTGTCAAAGCAAAGAAACTGCTCGATGATGCTGGAATTGAATACCAGTACCATGATGTCGTTAAAGATAGCGCCGCGTTATATCGAATGATCCCTGAAGTCAAAGCGATTATTGGTGAAAAAACACCGGTCACTGTCCCACAAATCTGGCTTGATGGCCAATATATTGGTGGTGCGGACAACCTCACTGCTTGGCTTGAGAAAAAAGGACTAAATAAAGTTCCTGATAACGTCGTCAATTTAGAAAATAATCAAAGTTCTGCTGGTTAAAAAATAAGACCTCAATGGTTGGTTGCCCTACTATTGAGGTCAGTTCATAATCTAGAACTTCACTATTGAATTACCGTTTGGGCTGCTGAAACGTTTTACCGGCAGCTTGGTAAGTTTCTTTTCGTTTTACGTCAAACATAACCTCAAAGAACCAAGCAACAAAACGAACAACATCATCACCTTCGTTCATAATATGCTCAACATATTCCTGGTCTTCGCCCTGCAGGCTTTTCTCAATAGTCACGTGGTAAATACGTTGTTCACCTTCAACCTCTGCCAGAGCAAACTGACCAGCCAGTGATAACGCAGCTTGAGCTATTTCTTCATCTTCACTAACTTTTAGTAATTCTAAGACTTGAGGCAAGTTATCTTGCTTACAAAGTACAGTAACTAATTGAGCAAATTCTTTGTGCTCCATCATCACTCCTTCAGAATATGTGTTAACTAGTCAGCGCATTGTAACAGGGAGTTGATGCCTTTCAAGCAAACTCTTGGCGTATGAATGGCTTTACGCGACTCACATACAATACGATGACCATAGTGGCCGCACAAATAAGATAAAACACACCTAATGCTATGCTACTTCGTATCCAACTCTCAACTAAATAGCCACCGAGCAATCCAGCAAAACACATTTGGATAGCACCTGTTAAAGCAGACACCGCTCCGGCCTGTCTTTTATACGGTGCCAGTAACGTCGCAATGGAGAGCGGGAAAGATAGACCTTGTGCAACCACCATCCATGTAAATGCCCAAGTAATATTAAATATGGTCAAATCTGCCACAATTAACCATACGCCCGACAGCACAATAATACCGGCTGCTAACCCAAGAATTTTCCGCGAATTTAAGTAACGATTCAGAACATTTAATGCTAAAGTCCCGGCTAACAAACCCGCTGAGGGTACCACCATCACAGTTCCATATTGAGCCGTCGTTAAGCCCAATTCGTGTTGCAGAATAAATGGCATTACAGACAAGGAAACGACACATGCTAAATAAGTAATCCAGTTATAACTCGCGCTAAAAAATACTTGTTTACTCTTGATCAGCTTTACATAATTTGATGCCACCGTTTTTATGTTGAATTTTGTTCTTTCATAAGTCATTGTTTCGGGCAATAAGTAGTAACCCAAAACAAAAGTCGCAGCCAGATAGGTAAACACAAAGACAAAGACGGACTCCCATCCAAAATAGAATGCCACCCAGCCACCAAGCACCGGTGCAAGAACAGGCATGATAGATGCGGTTACTGAGACATACGATAGTGCTTTTGTTAATTCCTGACCATCATAGCAGTCTCGAAGCACGCTCCGACCCAGAACTGAGGCACTTCCAGAACCTAATCCTTGTAGTAATCTGCCAACGACTAACAACCAGAGATTATGGCTGTATAGGATACAAAGCAAAGTGCCGATCAAATACACACCCTGACCTAAAATAAAAACGGGCCGTCGGCCAATAGCATCTGATAAAGGGCCATAAAATAGCTGTGAACAACCAAACCCGATAAGAAATAGAGTCACCAATAGTTGTGCATCGGACTGACTGATTTGTAAGGCGTGACTGATCATAGGGAGTGAAGGTAGATAGATACTGACACCTACCTGCCCTGTAGAAATAATTAACATCGCCATTAAAATCGGCGCTCTTTTCATCACAATACCTCACATAGCCCATGTGCAACAAAGTTTAGATTAAACTCTATATAATGATAATATCTTCAATTGGAAAATGATTACTTCCATACAGGAAAGAGTAAGGTAGAAAATGGATTGGATCCAAAGCGTACAGAGCTATATACGAGTTGTAGATGAAGGCAGTTTTAATGGTGCTGCTCGGAAAATGAATACGACGAGTTCTGCGATAAGTAAACGTATTCATTGGCTTGAAGAAAGAATTGGCGTACAACTACTTAAACGCACCACCCGTAGTGTTACTCAAACTGAAGCAGGAGCACTTTTCTATCAGCAAGCGAAAATTCAATTAGAAGGATGGCAATCAATTATTGATGAAACACGCTCAGTTAATCAAACACCTGCTGGCCTATTGAAGATAGGTGCTACCATTGCCGTGGGCTCTAAGTTCCTAGTCCAATATCTGGATGATTTTCTCCAGATGTATCCAGATATACGAATACAATTAATTACCACCACTCCAGGTCAGTTACCGGAACTCAGTTTAGACCTTTTTATTAGTAGGGAACTAGAACAACTTAACTCTTTGAGCTTTAAGGCTACAGCTCTATTCGAGCACAAAGCTGGTTTCTACGCTTCTCCTTTCTATTTAGATAAATATGGGGAGCCTGACAATATCGAACAACTCACCCAGCACAACACTCTAATTTGGGGAGAAAGGCCCCAGCGGGAAGTCAAACTCAACACTGGTAAGAGAATTATCCTGACAGGTAACCTTGCAACAACCAATCCTGAGGCCCTCTACTACGCAGCAAAAAATGCTATGGGCATACTCATTTCAAATGACGTCATGATCAAAGATGAATTAAAATCTGGAGCGCTAAAAAGAATTTTGCCATCAATAACTACTGATGAAACAACTGTATATGCCTACTACCCTAAATTAGATTACCAACATACCCGAACCAAACTGTTTCTCGATTATCTTAAAAATAGATTGATAGACGAATAGGCTAGCAGTAGTCGAGAGAAAAAACTTTGCCAAAATTTGAAATAATATGAGACCTGTACCATATTTAATCATAGCGTTACCAATAAATAAGTGATTTAAATCACGACAAAGTAGGTAAGTTCAAATGGCTAGGACACCAGTACAGGTGACATCTATGGATTTAGATGTCATTAATAGTACGTTGCAACTTGATGGTACAGAGTTGTTAAATCAAGTGACCAAAGTGTTGAATCAACACTTTGGTACATATTGCACCTGTATCGTAGAAATTGATAAATTTAATTCCAATGGCTATTGTTTATCTCAAGCCTGCTTTGAATCTAAAAGTGTCCCCACTTCTTACTCACTAAGAAGCACCCCCTCATTTCGAGTTAGCCATTCTCAGCTTGATTATTTACTTTACACTCAAAACGTTTCTTTGCAATTTCCTGAAGACACATACATCCGAGAGCATGAATTAGAAGCTTATATCGGTATTCCACTAAAAACAGTATCAGGTGAGGTACTTGGCGTTCTTTTATCAACATTCAAGCAACCAATTGAAAACCCAAAAGAACTGATTTATTACCACATATTACTCGCTAATATGGTAGTACACAGTTTGCGAGTAAAGTGGCTCGCTGCACGATCAGATAGCCTCGTTAGACAACTCAGTTACGAAGTCTCTCATGATAATTTAACAGGCCTACTGAACCGAAGTTACTTATCCGATAAGCTTGAACGTTTAACTGAATCACATGCTGACTACTTGGCATTAGTCTATGTCGATATTGATAGCTTCAAATCCATTAACAACCTATATGGACAATATGTTGGTGATCAGGTGCTTAAGTTTGTCGCACATACGATTGAGTCTTCACTTCATATCAGACAACTTGCTTTTCGTATCTCTGGTGACGAGTTTGCATTCATCACCTACGCTAGTGATCCTGTAGAAGCATGTCGGCTTATATTGGCAAAGCTCAGTGCTGGTTACACTGATCCTGTACATAATGTGAAAATCAATGTCAGCATGGGTATAGCGATCACATCAGATAATAGAGTGAATGCCGAACAGTTGATTCTCAATGCCAGTTTGGCACTGAAAGACTGTAAACAGTCGAGAAAATCACAAATAAGATGCTATGATACTGAACTAAGTGCAAAATACTATAGACGTACCCGAGTAATTGATGCCTTACGAAAAGTGCTTACATCAGGCCATAAAACATCAAACGAGATTCATGTTGTCGCTCAACCCATCGTCAAGCTAGGTCAAGAGCACTGGCATTATTTTGAGATTCTAGCTCGTTGGGAAAGCCGCACGCTTGGTTTTATCTCACCAACCGAATTCATTGAAGCAGCCGAACAATCAGGTTTAATCGTCGATTTAGGCGAAAGGATTTTTGAGCTAGCATGCTGGGCCAAAAAACAATTGGAAGCGGGTTTAGGGCACAAAGTGAAGTTAGGTATTAATTGCTCTGCACATGAGCTCAATGATCCTCATCGATATCTTACACATATCACCTCAACAATTGGTCGTTACGGGTTCAAGCCCGAAGAGTTCACCATAGAACTCACCGAAACTGTACTACTCACACAGGCAAGTGAGATTGGGGATATTCTCGATAAAATGAGGAAGCTCGGTTTTTGTATTGCTCTTGATGATTTCGGAACTGGTTATTCAAGCCTCAACTACATTCACAGATACCCAATAGATTGCATAAAGATTGATGCGAGCTTTATTCGTAATATGTTCAGCAACCCAACATCTGAACGTTTGATCTGGTTAATTATCCAACTTGCCAAACAACTCAAGGTTGATCTTGTTGCAGAAGGTGCTGAAACCCAGCAAGCGGTTGATAAACTACACCAAATGGGTTGTGCTCAAATTCAAGGGTATTACTACTCACGCCCGCAACGACCTGAAGCCATTATTGAAGCACAAAACAACATAGGCCCTACTGAGCCACCACCCGAAGTCATTACCTGTTGAAGGTCAAAGACCTTAAAAACGCTGTAAAGATTAATAGAACTTGTTATTGTTCAGTAACTGGCAGACTCTCGGTGTTGTCAGGGTGCTAATATCTTGTTTTTTTGCGATTGACTGCCGGATATCGCTGCTTCGCACTTTAATTTTCTCTGGGCAAGCCATTACCGACCAATTGTTGAGAATTTCATCTGCTTGATAGAACTTAGAAAAATTAAACAGATTATCTGGCCCCATAATAAAAGTAATGTGATCATTAGGGTGTTGATTTTGAAGTTCATTCAAGACAGCATAAGTTGTCACACTTTGTTCTGGCTGGTATAACATCTCTTCAATACAGCTTAGCTCCACATTAACCATCAATAAATCTTCAATGAATGCCTCAACCAGATGACATCGTTTTGCGTATTCAAGCATCTCTTTACCCCATGCATGGGAGATACTTGGTACTAGCAAAATACGATCAAAGTGCTGCAACGAATCAATAACACTCTTATGACCAAGGCTTGGTGGGTTAAAAGCACTGCCAAACACCGCAATTTTGTTCATTTTTTTCCCTGATATATGTGAATTCACTGTTCATAGTTTTCTAAACCGTTCTTTGAGGTATGATATTACTATTATTCCGTAAAATCATGCTTGCAGGAAGAAAACCTATGGAACAGCAAATCCGTGACGAAATGCGTGTACTACCATCAATTGATCCTCAATTTGAAATCACCCGCCGTATCGCATTTATTAAGAACAGGCTAAAGGATGCACGATGTAAAACATTAGTGCTGGGTATCAGTGGTGGCGTTGACTCGACCACTTGTGGGCGTTTGGCACAGATCGCTATCGATGAGCTGAATAGTGAAACAAATGCTGGGTACCAATTTATCGCCGTTCGCCTGCCCTACGGCGAGCAAAAAGATGAAGACGAAGCCCAAATTGCCTTGGAGTTTATTCAACCCACTCACTCTGTATCGGTAAATATCAAACCTGGTGTTGATGGTCTACATACATCCTCACACCAAGCTTTGGCGAATACAGGTTTGTTCCCAACTCAAAAAGAGAAAGTTGATTTTGTAAAAGGCAACGTAAAGGCCAGAGCAAGAATGGTAGCACAATATGAAATCGCAGGATATGTTGGCGGTTTAGTCTTAGGCACAGATCATTCAGCAGAAAACATTACCGGTTTTTATACAAAATTTGGTGATGGCGCATGTGACTTAGCACCTCTTTTTGGCCTGAGCAAACGTCAAGTTCGCGAGCTAGCAGACACCCTAGGTGCTCCTAAAGTCCTAGTAAACAAAACACCAACTGCCGATTTAGAAGAGCTAGATCCACAAAAAGCTGACGAAGATGCCCTGAGCCTCACTTATGACCAAATTGATGATTTCCTTGAAGGCAAGTCTGTATCACAAGACACATCAGACCGCTTAATCGCAATTTACAAAGCAACGCAGCACAAGAGGTTACCCATTCCTACGATTTACGACTAACTCAGGTATTCTCCACATAAACAGCGACAGAGCTTATTTTATTACTCAAATAAGCTCTAAAATCACTGCATACAGTGACTACTATTTGTATATAGCACGAACAACCTAAGTGCCAAAGTTTGAAATGCACTCTGCTCTATCTGGCCGTGAGTCACGAAAGTAATTCAACAACATAATAAGTGCCATTATTGCTGTCAAAAATTCTGCAAATAAAATGCTCACCCAAATACCATTGCTAGGAAAAAGCATAGGGAGTAAAAGCATACCAAGAACGACAAAAATGAATCCGCGAGATAAGGCAAGCACAGTCGCACGTTGTGGTTTCTCAATCGCTTGAAATAAATTGGCAACAACGATATTGAACCCCATCAGTGGCACAGCGAAAAAATAGTATGTTAATGCTGTCACCGCCAATGATATCAACTGGGTTAAATTACCTAAATATAACGATGCTATAAAAGGAGCGGATATCCAGATAATGATGAGAAATAAGCTACCGCTGATAATCGCTACCTTTAGACCTAATTTTATAGTTTCATCAATCCTAGGCTGTCGCTTTGCTCCATGGTTGAAGCTAAGAATCGGCTGACAAGCTTGTCCAACAGCGACCATAACAAATAGTGCGAAAACACCAATATTGGTATTTAGGCCATATGCAATAATGTAACTCTCTTCAAACTGAGTCAAAAGAATATAGTTAAACAATATTATCGTTAATGCAGATGCCATCTCAACACAAAATGAAGGTACCCCCATTGCCAGAATATCTCTGGCTTTGCTGAAACCAATCCCTTTTAAACTAAGCTTTAGAGAACCCCGAACACGCGCAAAATGACTGAGAAGAATGAGTGACATAACCAGCTGGGCAGTGATGGTTCCATACGCTGCACCCTTAATGCCCATTCCCATTTCCATTATAAATAAATAATCAAATAACAAATTTACAATGGCTCCAGAAGACATAGCGTAAGTTGCCAATCTAGGGTTAGAATCATTGCGTACAAAACAGGATAAAACCCAAGTACCAGAATAGAGCGTGAAAAATGGTAACATTATGAGAAGATAATCACGCGCTAGCTGAGCTATTATTCCAGACGCACCAATTAGAGTCAGAAGGTCATCGAGCCAAATAATGGCTAAGGCAGCTGTTATAATTGAAGTAACAACGATCAGCAGAGTTGATTGACTGAACCAGACCTGACTCGAGTTAATCTTTCCCTTGCCTATATCTATGGACATTTTTGCCGCACCGCCAATCCCTATCATCATCGCAAGTGCAGTAAAAATAGAAAACACTGGCATTATAAGTGCGAGAGCACCGAGCCCCTCCACTCCAATCCCTATGCCTATAATTAACCCATCACCCATAATAAACAGAGATTTAGTAAGCATTCCGGCCAGTGCAGGCCATAAATACTGATAGAAAGATGTGGAAATCGGATCCTTGTTTAAATTGACTGTCATAGAACTAACACTACCGAATAATTAAGTTTACATTCGGGTATTATCAGTACCTTAAGAGCCACTATAAATGGATTTAATGCCTATTATCTTGCACTATCTGAACATTGAAGACGAAAATGAGTTGGTGTTTCACCTGTTTGTGAACGATAGAATCGACTGAAATATGCTGGGTCATCAAAGCCCAAATTTAAAGCAATTTTCTTGATGCTCTTCTCTGAAAAAGTCATTTCTCTATTGGCTTCCAATACAAGACGATCATGTATGAGTTGAGTGACTGATTTTCCCTTATCCCGCTTAACAATTTCATTAAGCCTTTTGGTGGTCAAAGACAACTTATCCGCGTAAAATCCACTCTTTTTTTCTTGTCGATAGTACCTATCAATCAACTCAACCAGTGCAGTAACTCGTCCATCGTAAAGTATTGAACTACCATCAGATTTTTTAGAATGTCGAATCAAATAACGCATAAAACTGCTGACTAATGATTCCACCAAATCCCAGTCACAATCAATCCGTTTACACTCTTCACTGAGCAGCGAAAAAATCGATTCTAAGTAAATTATACCTTCATCACAGCAGTCAATGTATGGGACTCTATCAAATGAGGCGAAAATACTGTTAATTAGTTGAATATTGCGAGGATGGGTATCAATAAAGCCTGTCGCAAAAACCAAAAAACGGACATTATTTCCCATACATTGAGAAGAATGCACTTGACCAGGCGTAATAGTGAAAAATCGATTTGATCGGTTTTGATATTCAACAAAGTCTATACATTGACTGCCGACATCATTGAGGCACCAGACAATCTCCCAATATTCATGACGGTGTGGTGAATAAAATGGGTCTTGTGTATCATCAAACTCGTCTGCACAGCATGGCTGACCAGAGACTAATTGGACACTTAATATTGATTTGTCAGTTAAATGCATAATAACGGTTAGAACAGCTTATTCAGATCCAATGGTGTGTTTAAACTTCATATAAATTTACCCTAATCTTTACTCAAAGCTTTGTGCAGGTATATCAGTAAGAATTATTCATACTGAATTTAAGACCTGTCTTCTAAAGCAATATTGTTGTTTGCCCAAAGCAGCGCTTGCAATCGATTCTTAGCATTAATCTTCTTAAAAATGTTATGTAGATGTGTCTTAACCGTATTTTCCGTCACAACAAGATCATCGGCAATTGTTGCATTGGATGCACCATGCCCTAATAAACGCATAATTTGTTTTTCACGTTTAGTCAGGTTTGCATAAACTTGAGAAGTCGTTGCTGCATTAGCGGATCTAAAATACTCAATATGCTCTTGAGCTATTTGTCGTGACAACCACATTTCACCTTGAAAAATCTTTTCCATACCCTTGAATAATATCGATATATTATCATCGAGATAGAAAACCCCAACCAAATTTCTCCATTTTAAAAGCTCTGCTGAAGATATATTTCTTGGACAGTTTATAATAATTTCTCTGGCATTATTAGCACTCATCATTCGTGCTTGATTGTACTGCTCAAATTTGGTTTCATTCAAATAATGGTAGTCAACCAAGACATAGTCACCAAGGCTGACATCACCTGCTGCATACATCTCAACCGCATTCATGCCAATGGGCTGGTTAATACCTTTTTGTAAAGACTCATTAAATACTCTAGATTGCATGGAAGCATCTGAAAGAAAGGTTACTTCATAGCTTAGCCTACTCGCCATGTGCATATTCTCCGGCTCATTCTTATTGATCGAAGAGACAATATTGATTCAGAAAATATTGTCAAGCTGCCAGAATAGAAAAAGTACTTTAACCCAATTAAATACCTCAGTAAGTAACACATTTATCATGAAATTATCAATTATGAGACAATTTAAAATCCCAAAGTTAATAATAAAGTTGAGTTACACCCAAAAATTAATGGCTTTATAAACTGCTAGTTGGTGAAAAAATCGATTTTTTAATTGGCTTGAACCGCTCTTTAAACAACCTAAATAGGAGGAATACAGCTAAAATAATCGGGTTAATACTTCCACCTGATTCTGAATTCGCGGTAATAATATTACTGACAAGGGTACGCTCCCCATTGATCGTAGTGACGTAATACTTAGGGGCTTCCTGACCATTTATTACTTGATTAATCCAGCCAATGTAGTCATAAACATCTGTGAAGACAGAGGTAACGGTCGAAGATGCGTCACCACACGACCCAGGACCAAAGCTAGTAATACCAATCTGAATGTATTGGCTACCACTTTCTAAATAGACCGGGCCTCCAGAATCGCCACTACAAGTCGCATTTTTATATCCACCTGACTGAGCCCCTCCAAAACATATTTGTTTATCAGTCACTAAACCATATTTAGACCGACAATCATTCAAGGACACATAATCGAGGTTGGTTTGTTGTAATATGGTCCCACCCGACACGTTACCCGCAATTTGGCCATGTCCTATCGCGATATAAGTTTCTGAAGCAGAAAAACTGTTATTAATCGTCGTATTGAGTAGATAGGTATAATCAGGAACAGAAGACAGAAGCGATTCAAGCTTGATCACAGCGATATCATTAGGCCAAAGTGCTGCTCCTGAGTCTATGTAGTCACTAGGGAAATAAAACTCCAACGCTCTGGCTTTTTCAGCACTGGCATAAGTTGATTCATCTAAAAGCTGAGGAATGATATAAGTGTTGAGCATATTACTAAAGTTTTCATAGATGCAGTGGGCAGCAGTGAGTGCGTATTGGCTATTGAGCATAGTTGCCCCACAATAGTTACTGTAAGAGGCTCCACTAATAACAAACATGCTAGCAAAAGAAGGGTATGTAGTAGCACTGCTAACGTTAGTGCCATTAACAATGTAGGCGGATACATCGTTTGCCATTGCACGAGAGAACACAAATATCAAGCCGAGAAACCCAAGTAAAGCTTTCATCATTCCGTCTCCCTTTTCTATCTGTCAAAGTTAAGTCTAGTTGACAAAAAGAGAAGGCGTTAGATTCTAAATCATTAATTTAATTAAAAATTAAAAAGTCAACATCCCAAAAATAGAAATAAAAAACCTCTCAAATGAGAGGTTTAAAAGAAATTGCTATTTAAAAATACCTACTTATCCACGGTAATAGCGCTGTGGTACAAACGGCATCTTTTCAATTATCATTGGTAGCTTCTTACCACGAACATCAGCAAATAATTCCGTCCCGATGGCCGCTAAGTCAGCGCGAACGTATGCCATGGATACAGGTTTACCCGCATTTGGACCTGCGGTACCACTGGTTACAATACCTACTTTATTGTCGTCGGCGTCAAATAACTCCGCACCTTCACGAACGGGGGCTTTAGTTTGACCAACCAAACCAACACGCTTGCGTGAGACATCTTTGGTTTCAATCTGCTTGAGGATAATGTCCGCACCAGGAAATCCACCTGCGCGTTCTCCATCTGTACGGCGCACTTTTTGGATTCCCCATAAAAGGCTAGCTTCAACAGGTGTTGTTGTTGTATCTAGATCATGCCCATAGAGACATAGCCCACATTCCAGACGTAATGAATCACGTGCGCCAAGTCCAATCCATTCCACTTCCTCTTCTACAGTTAGCTTAGCAGCCAACTCTTGAGCATGAGTATTTGGTACTGAGATCTCGTAACCATCTTCGCCAGTGTAACCACTGCGACTAACAATACATTCAATGCCGAGAATATCGAGTTTTTTGACGTCCATAAATAGCATTTCAGCAACCGCAGGGTTAAAACGCGTAAGCACATCCACCGCTTTAGGTCCTTGAAGTGCAAGTAGCGCGCGATCGTCAATGATTTCAAGTTCAACGTCGGCGGGTAAATTAGCTTCTAAATGCGCGATATCTTGTTCTTTACATGCCGCATTGACCACGACAAACAAATGATCAACTAGGTTTGCCACCATAAGATCATCCATAATTCCGCCCTGCTCATTAGTAAAGAAGGCATAGCGCTGATTGCCTTGCGGCAAGTCGATAATATCAACAGGAACTAAAGACTCAAGAAATGCAGCAGCGCCTTCACCATGTAATCGAAGCTGCCCCATATGGGATACATCAAAAAGCCCAGCAGCATCACGAGTATGCAGGTGCTCTTTCTTTACACCCAGTTTATATTGCACTGGCATATCATAGCCTGCAAAAGGAACCATTTTCGCACCCGCTTCTACGTGCTGGGAGTGAAGTGGTGTTTTAAGTAGATCTTGAGTCATTGTTGTCTCCATTTAATCAGGTCCGCTTTCCATTCAAGGAAACCTTGTTTCCAATAATAAACACGAGTGAGACCTTTTTGCACTCTTAACAAGAGTGCAAGCATTCAAAATGTGACATTTAACATCATCTTCACATTTTCCGATAACAAAAGAAAACACCATCTCAATCGAGAGGATGTCATTGTATCAACTAAAACTCGAAATGCAATCGTTTGCCTTTACTATAGGAAATCTGACAAAGCTGTCACTATTTAGCTGTTACCCACAAAATATTGGCATCTTTTTCACTGGTAGAAATCAGCATATGGCCCATAGTTGCATCATAATAAACACTGTCACCTTCACCTAATTCAACGGGTTCGTAGAATTCAGAATAGAAGAGAACGGTGCCAGAAAGAATGAGCAAAAATTCCTCTCCGTCATGGCGAACCCAGTCACCGTATTCTTCAAAGTTTCGCGCATGAATACGACTCTTAAAAGGCATCATTTTTTTGTTCGATAGTTGGGTCGCCAGTAACTCATGTTCATAGGTAGGTGTTGGGTGTGATTTACCCTGCCTAGTCTTCGTAATATCACGACGTGCCGTTGCCACCTTTTTTCTTGGCGGTTCAAATAGTTGTGGCATGTCAATTTGCAAGCCTAAAGCCAGTTTTTGCATCGCTTGAAACGTGGGAGAAATCTGTTCATTTTCAATTTTACTCAAGGTAGAACGAGCCAAACCTGTACGCTGACTTGCTTCCTCAAGAGTGATCCCCAGTTTACTTCGAATGTCCTTAATTTTCTCGCCTAATTTTAAAGGCTCAATATTTTGCTCGCCTTCTTTTGCAAGAGTTAAAGATGGGTACTCGTCATAGGTGTCTTCAGGCATGTATCCCTCTTCATTGAATGTCCATTTCCTGTTGGTTTTTATTGTGCACTAAGCTTATAGGATAAAAAAGATAACTAGGACAAATAAACCGTGCTCTTGGTAACATTTTAAGAAACCATGTTTCCAATAGGAAATTTTTAGTTGATTATAGCTTCAACAAAAGCTATGTTACCAACTTGTTAGTTGTAGAGATGCGATTTCCGAACTGACTGATAATGTGATTTAACAGTGAGATTCGGTTTTTCCCCGCGATAGTTCATCATTTGGGGTATGGAATTCACCTTGTCTTCATTATAGAGGGCAGTAAACAGAAAGAGGACTAACGAGAGCGATAATCCTATTAATAATCTCGTTAGCACGAATGGAAGGTCATCTACCATGAACAACACTTACCCAAATCACAGCCTAGAGAATTTTTTCTCAACCAACCTTGCTGCTACAGATGATGCGGTTTTTGCTGGTATCCAAGCAGAAAATACTCGTCAAAATGAACAGATTGAGCTGATTGCTTCTGAGAACATTGTATCGAAAGCCGTAATGCAAGCTCAGGGCACATGCTTAACCAACAAATACGCAGAAGGTTATCCCGGCCGTCGTTACTACGGTGGTTGTGAACATGTTGATACCGTAGAAGCCATCGCGATTGAACGTGCGAAACAGCTCTTTAAATGTGAATACGCCAACGTTCAACCTCACTCTGGCGCTCAAGCAAATGGCGCAGTGAAACTCGCATTACTTCAGCCTGGTGATACCATTCTTGGCATGTCGCTGGACGCAGGTGGTCACCTAACGCACGGCGCTCGCCCTGCACTTTCTGGCAAATGGTTCAATGCCATTCAGTATGGCGTTGACCGTGAAACACTTGAAATCAATTACGAAGATGTTCGTGAATTAGCACTTGAGCACAAGCCTAAAATGATCATCGCAGGTGGCAGCGCGATTCCACGTACTATCGACTTTGCTAAATTTCGCGACATTGCCGATGAAGTCAACGCCATCTTAATGGTTGATATGGCTCACATCGCTGGCCTTATAGCAACAGGGGCTCACCCCAGCCCACTGCCGCATGCACACGTAGTAACAACAACAACACACAAAACTCTACGTGGTCCACGTGGCGGTATGATCTTAACCAACCATGACGACATCATTAAGAAAATAAATTCTGCAGTCTTTCCAGGCCTTCAGGGTGGACCATTAATGCACGTTATTGCGGCCAAAGCGGTCGCATTTGGCGAAGCTCTTGGCCCTGAGTTTTCCTCTTATATCGATTCAGTCATCGATAATGCAAAAGTACTGGCTGAAGTATTGCAAACTCGTGGATGCGATATTGTCACTGGTGGTACTGACACACATTTAATGCTGGTTGATCTTCGTCCGAAAGGATTGAAAGGCAACAAGGCAGAAGAAGCGCTAGAACGTGCAGGGATCACATGTAACAAAAATGGAATCCCATTCGATTCCGAGAAGCCTATGATTACATCGGGTATACGTTTAGGTACACCTGCGGGAACAAGCCGCGGCTTTGGCGCTGAAGAATTCAAACTCATTGGTAATTGGATTGGCGATGTACTGGATGGGCTAATAGAAAACCCAGAAGGTGATGCACAAGTGGAACAACGCGTTCGCAAAGAAGTAAAAACACTGTGCAACCGCTTCCCTCTTTACAAGTAAACAAATTTAAACAAAGTTATTTTTTTGGAGACTAAGCAATGGACAAAACACTGAAGTTTGCAGACAGCCACGAATGGGTACGTGACAACGGTGACGGCACAGCAACTATCGGTATTTCAAAGCATGCACAGGAAATGCTGGGTGACGTAGTTTTCGTTGACCTTCCTGAAGTAGAAGCTGAAATTGATGCTGGTGATAGTTTCTCTCTGGTTGAATCTGTAAAAGCAGCCTCAGACATCTACGCTCCCATTACTGGTGAAGTAATCGAGATAAATGAAGACCTCGAAGATAGCCCAGAGCTTATCAACGAAGAGCCTTATGAAGGCGGTTGGATTGTTAAAGTCAAAATGGCAGATGCTGCTGAACTTGACAATCTCAAAGACGCAGAAGAATACCTAAACTCAATCGAAGACGAGTAATAGGCAAATAGGTAAAGCTGTCCCATAACGGGGCAGCTTTTTTCCAAAACTCGGACGTATAATCATTTATATCAGTAGCGGTATCCAATACCCGAATGATGGAGTAGGTAAAGGACAATGACTGAATTACTTCAAAGCCTTAGCACCCAAAATGAGTTCGTTGCTCGCCACAACGGCCCTAATAAAAAAGACCAACAAAAGATGTTGGATGCTATCAAAGCCACTAGCCTTGATACACTGATCGATGAAACCGTACCAGCGCAAATCCGCGTTGAGAAACCGATGGTTCTTGCAGAGGCCATGAGCGAAACAGACATGCTCTCAGCTATGCGTGAGTTCGCCAATCAAAACCAAGTTAAGCGTACTTTTATCGGCCAAGGTTACTACAACACTTTCACACCCAATGTGATCCTACGTAACGTACTGGAAAACCCTGGCTGGTATACAGCGTACACGCCTTACCAACCAGAGATCTCACAAGGCCGCCTTGAAGCGCTGCTGAACTTTCAGCAAATGGTTATGGACCTAACGGCAATGGACATAGCTAATGCGTCTTTGCTTGATGAGGCAACCGCAGCGGCTGAAGCCATGACCTTTTGTAAACGCGCAGGTAAGAGCAAAAGCAACGTATTCTTTGTCGCTGATGATGTACACCCGCAAACACTCGAAGTCATCAAAACCCGTGCTAAATACATTGGTTTTGACGTGCTGGTTGGCTCACTTGACTCTCTTGCTGAGCAAGATATTTTCGGCGCATTGGTTCAATACCCAAACACCACAGGTGAAGTGCGAGATATCACTGAAACCATCGCTAAAGCGCAAGCGAACAAAATATTAGTTGCAGTAGCGACTGACCTACTTGCTTCTACACTGCTTAAACCAGCAGGTGAAATGGGCGCCGATGTTGTCATTGGTTCAACCCAACGTTTCGGCGTTCCTATGGGCTACGGTGGTCCTCATGCTGCATTTATGGCAACGCGTGAAAAGCACAAACGTACTATTCCAGGTCGTGTTATCGGTGTGTCTATCGACAGCACAGGTAAACAAGCGCTGCGTATGGCAATGCAAACGCGTGAGCAGCACATCCGCCGTGAAAAAGCGACATCGAACATCTGTACCGCGCAAGCACTGCTGGCTAACATGGCCTCTTTCTACGCGGTATACCACGGCGCAGAAGGCCTGCGCACTATTGCACGCCGCACCCATCACATGACGGCTATCTTGGCGGCAGGGCTGACTAAATCTGGTTTTGAGCTTGCTCATAATTGCTTCTTTGACACCATAACTATCAATACCTCTGCCAATACAGACAAGCTGTACGCCAAAGCGCAAGCAGCAGACATCAACCTGCGTCTACTGAAAGGTCAGCTCGGTGTGAGCTTGGATGAAACCACTACAACGGCAGATATTCAAGCCTTGTTCGCGGTATTTGGCGTGAAAGAAGATGTGAATGCCCTATCTACTGAGATTGCATCCAACGAATTTGCTGCCATCCCTGAAGCGCTGCGCCGTACATCTGAATATTTGATTCATCCAGTATTCAATACGCATCACAGCGAAACGCAAATGATGCGCTACCTGAAGCAGTTAGAGAACAAAGATTTTTCTCTTACTCACGGTATGATCCCGCTCGGCAGCTGCACTATGAAGCTCAACGCTGCGGCTGAGATGATCCCTGTCACTTGGCCAGAGTTTGGTTCTATTCACCCATTCGCGCCATTAGATCAAGCAGCTGGCTACACTGCACTTGCTAACGATCTTAAAGAAAAACTGTGTGAGATTACAGGCTATGACGCCTTCTCATTACAGCCAAACTCAGGCGCATCAGGTGAATATGCCGGCCTTATCGCCATTCAGCGCTACCATGATAGTCGTGGCGAAGGACACCGTAACGTCTGCTTGATCCCAAGCTCTGCACACGGCACCAACCCAGCGACAGCCTCTATGGTGTCAATGAAGGTTGTAGTCGTTAAGTGTGATGACGAGGGTAATATCGATGTGAGCGATCTTGCGGCTAAGATTGAAAAGCACAAAGACAACCTCGCAAGCATTATGATCACTTACCCTTCAACGCATGGCGTCTACGAAGAGCAAGTGAAAGAAGTGTGTGAAATGGTCCATGCTGCTGGTGGCCAAGTATACCTTGATGGCGCCAACATGAATGCGCAAGTCGGTCTTACTTCTCCGGGTTTCATCGGCTCTGACGTTTCTCACCTTAACTTGCACAAGACGTTCTGTATCCCGCACGGTGGCGGTGGCCCAGGAATGGGGCCAATTGGTGTCAAATCGCACCTAGCGCCTTTCCTACCAGGTCACATTGAAAACGGTGTAGAAGGTGAAGACTTAGCAGTAGCAGCAGCCGATCTTGGTAGTGCCTCTATCTTGCCTATCTCTTGGGCTTATATTGCTATGATGGGCGAAGCTGGTCTAACCGATGCAACCAAAGTCGCTATCTTAAATGCGAACTACATGATGGAGCGTCTACGTCCTCATTACCCGGTACTTTACCGTGGTACTAATGGCCGTGTGGCTCACGAATGTATTATCGACATTCGTCCATTAAAAGAAGAGACAGGTATCAGCGAAGAAGACATTGCCAAGCGTCTAATGGACTACGGTTTCCATGCGCCAACTATGTCTTTCCCTGTGGCTGGCACACTGATGGTTGAGCCAACTGAATCGGAAGACTTAGAAGAGATCGATCGTTTCTGCGAAGCGATGATCGCCATCCGTGAAGAAATGACCAAGGTGAAAAATGGCGAATGGCCACTAGAGAACAACCCGCTAGTAAACGCACCTCACACCCAAGCAGACTTGTCTGCTGCCGAGTGGGACCGCCCATACTCGCGTGAACTAGGCTGCTTCCCAACACCGGCAACTAAGCAGTGGAAATACTGGCCAACGGTTAACCGTGTCGACAACGTCTACGGCGACCGTAACCTAATCTGCTCTTGCCCAAGTATTGATAACTACGAAGAGTAAGTTTCTTTACTGATCACAGATAACTAAGTTGGAAACTAACTTGAATAACAAAAGGCGAACCATTGGGTTCGCCTTTTCTGTATGGGTAGATTTATCATACGCCAACGATTGAAATAAGTGCCTAACTATTGAAATGGAACTCAATAAGTTTAGGTCAACTCAATAGCCAACTTAACAAGCTGGCTATTGAATATTGATATTTTTAGTTTTATGTAAATTATTACTCCATGACTACTCCACAGGTATTGGCGTGAATTAAGTCACGCACAGAGCTAGCGATACTATGTAC
Organism: Vibrio hepatarius; assembly: GCF_018860525.1. Classification (GTDB taxonomy): domain Bacteria; phylum Pseudomonadota; class Gammaproteobacteria; order Enterobacterales; family Vibrionaceae; genus Vibrio; species Vibrio hepatarius_B. The sequence goes on along the minus strand of NZ_JAHKPM010000042.1, from coordinate 1,566 downwards.
ATGCTGCGGCCTAAGCATAGAGACATGTGTGCCTTCCACTGGATAACAGGAGAAGCCCTTTTGGCTGAGTTTTCCGTGTAATTCATGAACCTTAAGAAGGCTTTCTTGAGAGAAAGACTCCTTGCTATACAGCAACGTTAATGGCCCATCGATTAACTGGCTCGCTCGATAATCAAAACCAGTTTGTTCCTGAAAGTTGTAAATCTCCAATATGGCTTCTACTTGCCGAGCCCCCCTTTCTTGTGAAATCAAACCGGCGTTTGTCATCAATTGAATCAATTCCGCTTTCGCTTGTTCCTTACTCAATGAGCCAAAAGGAGAAACAGTCACATCCAGAAACTCTTGCATAACACTGAGCACTTTTTCTTCTGTACTTAACGTATCTTCAGGCATGTCCTCCGTCATAACGCCACAGAGTTCAGCATCGAGTAGGATACAGTTTACCTCTTTGTTTCGTGCTTCCAATCTAACCGCTATTTCAAATGCGACTCTGGCACCATAAGAATGACCCAATAGCCAGTATGGTCCTTTAGGTTGATAACGCTGTATCTCCTCCGTATATTCGTCCAACATTTCAACCCAGTTTTTATGTGGTGCCTGATCACCAGCTATACCTTTGGGCTCCAGCACAACGACTTTCGCATAGGGCTCCAGTGCTTTAGCGAGTGCTTGATAAGCGGCACTTGAACCACCTGCGCCCGGCACTGCATAGACAATAGGTAAACTCTTCATGTCCTTATCGTTTGAGTGCATTTCCACAAGCGGTTGCCATACATTTTCTTTTGACTGATTGTTATCAATTTGCTCGGCGAGTTGATGCAAATAACTATTGGAAAAAATGGTTTTAATCAATAGGTGTGTTGAAAACGTATCATTAATCGCCGCAACCAGCTTCATGGCCAATAATGAATGCCCACCCAGCTCAAAGAAATGCGCATCACGGCTAACGGGCGAGTTTAGATGTAGCAGTGTTTGCCAAAGTTCAGCTAAACGCGCTTCGGTGAGGCTTTGCGGTGCTTCATAAGCCCCTGTCACCTGAGCTAAATCCGGCTCAGGCAGGGCCTTACGATCGACTTTACCGTTGGGTGTTAATGGCAAGTGCTCTAACACCACAAAAGCCGATGGCACCATGTAATCGGGCAATACGGCTGTTAACCTTTGCCTGAGTGAATCAATCAGCGCGTCTTCTGTTGCGCCCACATCCTCAGACGTCTCAGCCGCTGTGACATAGGCCACTAAGCGCTTGTCACCACAGCGATCTTCACGGGCTAACACCACGGCTTCTTTAACACTCGGCTCACGCAAAAGCTGAGACTCGATTTCCCCCAACTCAATCCTAAATCCACGGATCTTGACCTGATGATCCAAACGCCCTAAAAAAGCGAGATTGCCATCGGGCAGCCAACGCACCAAATCTCCGGTGCGATATAAACGCGCTTCTGGTTCATCGCTAAAGGGGTGAGCAATAAACGTTTCAGCGGTGAGCTCTGGGCGATTGAGGTAGCCGCGAGCTAATCCCGCACCACCGATATACAGCTCGCCTGGTACACCGATGGGCAGAAGCTG
>NZ_JAHKPM010000070.1:24607-132225 GCF_018860525.1 Vibrio hepatarius | reverse complement strand
CAATTAAATACTTCGAATATAGTATAAAATTGTGACTTTAAACTATATCATTTAGTCATTTAATTCATTGATTTATATATAATATACAAGTAACCTTGATATATTAGATATAATTCTCCTGCATAAATTCAACAGCTAATTATGCTAATGACGTACTCTAAATGAGATTTATAGTGACTTTGATAACAACACTCACTAAAGATACACACTCAGACCGGTTGGTATGTATTCCAGACGATCGCTTAGCACCTGCTTGAGAATGGCGTATGCTTTCATTCCTGTGCAATGCCCTGTATAAAACTTATCGATTGGATACTCAGCTAAAACTTGACCAATGACTTCAATATCTTGTTTAGAACCACCTATGCTATTAAATACCGGTAGGCCTACGAGATGAAAACCACCCACCACAGCTTTAATTTTTTGCTCTGGAAACAGATTAACTACAGTTTCAACCATATTAAGCACACCGCTGTGGGCACACCCAGTAAATACAACTAGGCCATCCTCTTCTTTAATAACGAGAATAAGTTCGTGATTAAACTTATCGCGTTCAAAACCAGTTTTTGATTGAGTGTAAAGATATTTATTACCTAAAGACTGAGCATATTTCTCATCAATTTTAGTGACAATGTAAATATTATTCGAAATTTCAGTAGTATTTTTGACAAACTCAATTCGGTGACTATTTCGTTCTAAAATCTCTTTGTCCATGCCTACGTTGGACTTAAAACCAAATGCCTGAAAATAATAGTTCTGATCCTCGCACTCTCTCATATAAATTTTTGCTTTACTATTTGCTTCGGTAAAATGCAAGGTGCCATTACAATGATCATGATGCCGATGAGACAACACCACCAAGCCAACCTCAGCAATATCGATATCAAGTAGGCGTGCGTTATCACAAAATGTTCTGCTGTTACCAGTATCAAATAAAATGTCAGTACTGGACGTTTCGATATGAAGAGATAAGCCTCGTTCAACCTTTAGATCTTCCCTACTACTAATACATAAATTATCCACTAAAGTCGTAATCTTCATATGTCCCCAACCAAAGGCGCTCTAAAAAATTCTAAAAATTCAATAGTTTAACTATATAACACACTACCACACCCATATGTTGGCATCAAATGAATCGCTTTATAAACATATGGTTATGTAAGAAAGACAAAAAGCATTGTTGTGCTTTGGGGCGTCTTCAGGAACACTAGAAGGTAGAGACCCGAATGTAAATTCGAAGAAACGTATTTTTAATCGAGTGCTACAACGGAGATTACTCCATATCCTGTTCAATCTCCGTTGGTACTTGGTGTATACTCGCACACTACTATCCAATTATTGTTTTAGAGAAAGCATGAACAAGAGTTTACTGACTAATATTCTCGCACTGGCTTTGTTAGCTGGTGGCTATCAAACTGACAACACCCTTGCCTATTACGCTGGATTATTCGCTTTCTCAGGCGCGATTACTAACTGGTTAGCCATCCACATGCTGTTCGAAAAAGTGCCTGGCTTGTATGGTTCAGGTGTCATTCCTGCTCGATTTGAGGAATTTAAGGCTGCCATCAAAAGCCTCATGATGGAGCAATTTTTTACCGAAGAAAATATAGACCGTTTCCTTAACAAAGAAATGTCTGGAGGAAAAAGCCTCAAACTTGAGCCCATTTTAGAAAAAGTAGATTTTAATCCAACATTTGATTCCTTGGTGAATGTCATCGCAGATTCCTCTTTTGGTAGCATGCTGGCCATGTTTGGTGGCACTGAAGCTCTACAACCACTCAAAGAACCATTTGTCGAAAAAATGCAGCAAGCAGTGGTTGAGATCAGCCAAAGTGATGCCGTAAAAGAAGCGCTCAAAGATCAGTTAGAATCGCCTGCAATGATGGAAGAGATTCAAGCGAATATCGAGAATATTATTGATCAGCGGCTTAATGAGCTAACACCTAAGCTGGTTAAAGAGATAGTGCAAAAAATGATTAAGCAACATCTAGGTTGGCTTGTTGTTTGGGGAGGCGTGTTTGGCGGCCTGATCGGTATTGCCTCTTCGTTTGTTGCTTAAGGCTTGTAAGATAAAAAGGGAAGAAAAACTTCCCTTTTTACAACGTCATGATCAAATCAGCATTAACTCCAAAACCGATTTTATGTTCTTCAATAACCACTTCACTGCGCGTTTGAATCACACCTGGTAAGGTACCCAGCTTACTCGACATAAAACTCTGATAGGCTTTCATATCTTTGACACGAACCTTGATCATAGTATCGAAATCTCCTGATAAGGAATAGCACTCTTCAATTTCTGGCATGTCTTCGACGGCTTTGGCAAACTTATCAAAAATTGAAAAACTAGACTGATCAAGGCGAATATGGATAAACACCTGTACATCTAGCCCCAACTTTTCTGGATTTAACTCCGCATGATAGCCTTTGATATACCCCTCTTTCTCGAGGCGCTTTACACGATCTGAACAAGGTGAAGTCGTTAGATTCACCGACTTAGCTAGCTCAACGACAGGTAGGCGGCCTTTGAGGTTCAAGATGCGCAAGATTTCACGGTCAATTCTATCTAAGCCCATTTACCAACCTAACTATAAAGAAATATTGCTACGATAATAATCAGACCTATAAACTAAAGCCATGAAAATTACCAATTAGTGCTACAAGTAGCACCAAATATCATATCAGCAGGCAATCATATACGAGGTAAGGTGTCGGAGTACGAAATATACTCGCGTACCACGAGGCGTAAAAGTCGCAACATATAATGGCTTTTATGAATGTCTAACTACCTAGCCAGACACTCATAAGTAGCATAGCGTTACATATTATAAAGCCGCTTTTTTGGCTTCAGAAACCCAAGCATCAAACTGTGAACGATTCGCTTTTATCCACCCATTTACGTGCGACTCTATATCAGCAGAACTACTTTTGCCTTGACTCATCATCATATTTTGCGCACTAACATCATTAATATCTAACTTAATGATTTCAAAAAGCTTAGCGGCTGCAGGATTCTTATCTGTGAAATCTTTATTCGCTACAATACGCATCGAGTTCATTTCAAATCCATAGTTCTTTCCATTCGCCAAGGTAGTATCCACATTTTCACGCTCACCGGGCAATGCAGAAAATGGCACTTCAAGCCAAACAACATCTTTTCTTGGAACAAGTACCCCACTAACCCAGTATGGAGTCCACGTATAATAAAGAACAGGATCGCCCTTTTTATAACGAGATATTGTATCGGCAATGATTGCCGCATAATTACCTTGGTTGTGAGTAACCGTGTTTTGCAATCCAAAAGCGTTTAGCTGCTTCTCGATAACCATTTCACAACCCCAACCAGGATTACAACCAGTTAAGTCTGCTTTACCATCACCATTAGCATCAAAAAGCTTAGCTAATTTAGGATCCTTCAACTGCCCGATATTAGTAATACCATATTTTTGTGCTGTTTTTTTATCTATCAGATACCCTTGTGCAGCGCCACTAATATATTGTCCTTGACGATAAAACTTCTCGTCTCCACCTGCCATTGTGTATTTGTCAGCATGAAGTGGAAACCAACCAACAGCAAGAAACGTCGCATCCCCTTTAGCGATAGATGTATATCCAACGTTATAATCTACTTCTTTTGTTTCTTGGACCTTGTAACCAAGTGCTTCCAGCGCTCGATTCACGATCAAAGTTTGGAACGTTTCTTCAGCAACTGTTGATTGTAATGGCTGAACCGTCACACCTTCACCGGGAAGGCTACCCGCTGATACTTGAGCAGAAAGCACCATTGTAAATAAAGTACTTACTGTCAATAATTTCTTCCATGAATGATTCATTTATAGTTCTCCTCTAGGGATGCTTTGGGGGATTTCGTTTGTTTGAAAAAATGTAGGACAATTGAAATTGGCCCAGACTGGTACCAACGTGTCTTGGTATTGCCTGCATTTTTTCCCAGTTCTTGAGTTATTCTATCTAATAAAATCGCAAGTATTACAATACCTAAACCACCAACAGCAGCGAGCCCCATGTCTAATCGACCTATGCCTCTCAAAACCATCTGACCCAAACCACCAACAGCAATCATTGAAGCAATCACCACCATTGAAAGTGATAGCATTAAGGTCTGGTTTACCCCTGCCATAATAGTCGGTAAAGCAAGAGGTAATTGGATGCGATACAGCATCTGCTTTTTACTCGCACCAAATGAGTGCCCCGCTTCTATTAGCTCTTCCGGAACTTGTTGTATACCCAATATGGTTAAACGAATAACTGGGGGTAACGCAAAGATAATCGTCACCACGACTCCGGGTACATTCCCTATACCAAATAACATGACGATGGGAACAAGATAAACAAACGCTGGCGTCGTTTGCATAGCATCAAGTATTGGCCTAATAAATTTTGCCGCAGTATCACTCCTAGCGAGCCAAATGCCGACAGGCAAACCTATCAATAAACAGAAAAACACCGAGGTCATAACGAGTGATAGGGTCGTCATCGACTGAGACCAAACGCCGATAAAACCAATAAAAATTAATGATAAAAAGGTCGTGGCGCCAAGTCGTAAACTAGAAAACTGCCAAGCAAGCAATGATAAAATAACGAGCATTATTGGCGCGGGGGTTGAAACAAGCACAGCTTCGAATGACGTTAAAATAAAATCAATAGGTACACGAATAGCTTGAAAAATAGGGCGTCCGTATTCCACAAGCCAATTTAAGCCTGAATCGACCCAATTATCTAATGGTAGAAAAGCATCTTCAAAAGGGTTCAGTAAGTCAAAAGGCTTTTCTTCAACTACTTCTGCATTTAACCAATCATTAGATTGCTCAGTTTGACTGGTACCCCAAGGATCAGTTGTATTTTGCGTAGATGACATGGTTCTACTCCTTATCCAATACTTGCAGTAATCTCGATTTACTGATGACACCAAAGTAATTACCACCATCGTCGACTACAGGAACAGCGTAGGGGACAGCCGCAACGGACCCAAGAATACTATTTATCGGTTGTTCAGGTTTAAGAGTGATGGAACCATCAAGCTCGGCACTAGACAGAGAACGATTTTCTCTGTGTGCCAATTGAAGTGAATCTAATGACACGATACCAGAATAATGATTTCCTTTATCGACAATAATTCCAAACTCTCTATCACTATCAACTAACAGCTGTAATGCCGAAGCAGGGCCATCATGCTCTGATTTTTTGAATACGGCTGCTGGTGCTTTTTTAGCAATATCTTTAGCCGTTAGCGCCGAAGCTAAGTTAACACCTCTAAAAAATGCAGCCACATAATCGTTAGCTGGTTTTTGAAGAATTTCGTCAGGGGTACCAACCTGAACAACCCCACCATCTTGCATAATTGCAATACGGTCACCAATACGCATCGCTTCATCTAGATCGTGGGAAATAAACACCACTGTTCTCTTATCATCATTTTGCAAACGTATCAGTTCGTCTTGCATTTCCGTTCTTATCAGTGGGTCCAATGCTGAAAAGGCTTCATCCATCAATAAAATATCTGGATCACAGGCTAATGCACGAGCTAAACCTACCCGCTGCTTCATTCCGCCAGACAATTCATCAGGAAAAGAATCACAATAAGCTTCCAAGCCGACCCTTTCTAAAGCCTCAAGCGCGAGCTTCTTTCGTGCATCAAGCTCCAAACCAGCCAACTCTAAACCAAATGCTGCGTTTTCGAGAGTCGTCATATGGGGCATAAGCGCAAAACTCTGAAAAACCATAGAAATATTTTTACGACGAACGGCTCTGAGCGCTTCTTCAGAAATATGAGAAATATCGTCACCTTTGAAGTACACACTGCCTTTGGTCGGTTCAATAAGGCGATTTAGTAAACGAACCAATGTAGATTTGCCTGAACCGGAGAGGCCCATAATAACAAAGATCTCTCCCTCATTTATTGAAAGAGATACATCATTTACCCCAATGGTTAGACCCGTCTTTTCAAAAATTTGGTCTTTATCCGCACCCTTATCCATCATTGTAAATGCACGATCTGTGTTCTCTCCAAACACTTTGTAGAGTCCCTTAACTTCTAGTATGGGAATCATATGATTTATCCTTTGCTAGGTGCACAAACGCACAAACACTTTGTACTCTAAACAAAAAAATAAGTATTATCAAATAACAAGTCGTTAGAATCATTGAGATTAAAACTGGAAAACCATACTTAGAATCTATAACCAAAATCAAAAAAAAACTTTAAATTATTGAAATATCTAGAAAAATAAAACAACCCCCTACAAGAAGAACATACAGGCCATAAATTAAAAATCTCTATTTATATGTTAATGACGGCTTTTCTACTTAATCATTTAATAATCAGAAAAATTAAACATTTATACACTAAACATTAGATGTCAAACTTTATTTCAACTTTATGACATGAGAAAAAATTGGTATTTAGGTCTCAATACTGAAATATTATTAGTGAAATTTGGTATTTCACAATATTTTTGAACAATAATAGGTTGGGATATTGTTTAGAGAACAAATCAAGGTGCATTTCAAAGCTACATGAAAATATTCATCATACGAGAAGGTAATTTGTCTGTATAATGACAAATTATCAAAGATAAACTTGTTGATAATTATTGGTCACTACTCATGCTAAACCCCATATGGCTAAACACATTTAAAACCCTTATCGAAGTTGGCCATTTTACCAGAACTGCTGAAACGCTTCATATGACTCAACCCGGTGTAACTCAACATATCAGCAAACTAGAACATGCCTGTGGATATCCGCTTTTAAAACGCTTCAATAAACAGTTTGAGCTTACCCTTTACGGGCAAAAAGTTTACCACTACGCACTTGATTACTTCGCAAATGAAGCCAGACTTTTACAAAATTTAGGCCAGGATGAAGCCTTTAAAGGACGATGTACCATAGGTTGCTCCGGCACATTGGCTTGGCTGCTCTATTCTCCTCTACTGGACTTACAAGCTCGCTATCCGGACTTATCTATTGAGCTTGAAGCAACGCCAAACGAATGCATTTTTGAGCAAATAAAGCAAGGCACACTCGACCTTGGCTTGGTGACAAAAAAACCTGATTCCAAGTATTTTTCTAGCCAAAATATCGGCGCTGAACGTCTCGAGTTGGTTGTGCCCGAGTGTACAAAAATGGACTCACCTTTAGACAATCTACTCAAGGACCTAGGTATCATTCGACATCCAGATCTCGCACATTATTTCCAAACCTATATTGCCCAGTCCAACCATACCCAGCTCAACTTACTCAATCTCGATGAAATAAAAACCCAAAGCTATATCAATCAAATACACCAGATCTTAGAGCCTATCACGAGAGGAATTGGCTTTACCGTTGTCCCGAGCTGGTGCATAAACCTATTCAATGGCAGACATAAACTCAAAGTGATCGAAATAGAAAAAGAAGTTTTGGAACCCATTTATCTGGTCAGCAAACTCAATACTTCGCTTGGCAAACGCTATAACCAAGTTATCGCAGTAATCGAGAAAACATTAAGTGCCAGTAAGTAACATACCAAAACCAGTTTGTTTTTCGTTACTTAGCGCTAAGTGGATGCCCGTACAAAGAGTAGCGCCTAAATTCCTCCCAATCTATCGGTTGAGTTACTCATAATCAGACGCATAGGTTTCTTCATAAGAGTGGGAGTACAACTCAAACAAATTACCAAACGGGTCCTCTAGGTAAACCATTTTTGCTGGCTTAGTATCATCTTCAGGATGGTAGCGCATCACATCCATACGAACTTTACCACCGAGAGACTCTACCTTTGCCATCACTCCTTCAAAGTCATCCGTTTGCAGACAGAAATGAAAAATACCTAGACGAGCAAAGTCAACATGATGTCGATCTTGACGTTGCTTCATTTCAAACAGTTCCACACCAATGCCATCGGTTGTCACAAGATGCGCAATATTAAACCCTGCAAACCCTTTACCAAACACGGCAATGCACATACGCCCGATTGCAGACTCTCGCTCTTCGATAACTTTGGTGTTATTCATCACGACTCGCAGGCCTAACGCTTGGGTATAAAACTCAACCGCTTTACTCATATCACCCACCATAATACCCACGTGATTCATCTTCATAATTGGCTCCAAATATATAATTAATCTTACGGTTTGTTTCAATGACTGCATTATAAGAACAATTTATTATAAAAAATAATTATCATTTATTATAATAATGATAATTATTTATTTAGTATGGAATTTTTAATGTGACACTTACTTTGTGGCGATTTACCTGTCTGATACCATACAAAATAAATAGAGCTACGATGAAAGGCTGACAATGAAACAAAGTATTATCCATATCGCTTTGGTAGTCGATGACTACGACGACGCCATTGATTTTTATATCAACAAACTTAAGTTTGAACTAATAGAAGATACCTACCAACCGGAGCAAAAAAAGCGCTGGGTAGTGGTTGCGCCACCAAATTCATGCGGTACGACTTTATTACTCGCCAAAGCGTCTAAACCTCAGCAGCGTGACTTTATCGGCAACCAATCAGGTGGGCGTGTATTTCTGTTTCTAAACACAGACGATTTTTGGCGAGATTACGAAAGAATGGTTTCAATCGGAATCGAATTTATTAGAGAGCCTGAGCAACAAGACTACGGCACGGTCGCCGTTTTTAAAGATCTATACGGTAACCTGTGGGATCTTTTACAGCTAAGCCCTTCCCACCCAATGGTCAAAAGACTCAGATAAATCCAAGACAACATAACTAGCCATTTTACTTTTTTCATTCAAGATTTTAAGCTCAGATGCGAGTAGGATTTGGGCTTGCAACTTAGTCTCATCGCTAGGACAATCGACGACATTAGCCACAAGGTTTAAGCAACATGGTGTTGTACACACCAGAAATGACTCACCATAGGCGAGATTGCATGATGACATATAAAATTGGCTTGCTCTTTTTACTATCAATGAACGCTTTTTCCGCCGTTCTAAAAGAATATATTCCAAATAAATCCGTGAAAAACGGCTACGTTGAACCTTTTCAGATGTTCGATGACCTCTATTATGTCGGCGATAAATGGGTTTCTTCCTATTTGGTCACCACGTCAGATGGACTTGTTCTCATTGATTCATTAGATAGTCCCTATGGGCGATGGATCCCACAAAATATACAGAAATTAGGATTCAACCCAAAAGATATTAGATACATTTTTATTACCCATGGTCACTCAGATCACGTCGGTTCTGCCGAATATATCCAAAGGCATTTTGGGGCAAAAGTTATGATGTCCAGCATAGATTTTCGTTTAGCTAAATTCACGGCAAAAAATTCAACAGGTGATAATCTGTTTCTACCACCTAAAGTTGAAACCTTTGTAAGTGACAACGATGAATTAAGTGTGGGGAGCAAACACTTTAAGTTCTATTTAACACCGGGACATACAAGAGGGACCCTATCACTAGAGTTTTTTGTTACAGATAAAGGGAAAAGCTATAGAGCATTTATTGTCGGGGGTAATGGGACCAATTTTACTGGTTTCGATTTAGCAGAAAAGTACGCACATAGTGTTCAAAGGATTAGAAATCTCTCTCTATCCAAGCCACACGTAGAAGTAAACCTCGCCAGTCACCCTCACATGGCACAAATTTTTGAACGCAACGCTAGGTATTCACAGCAAACTAATCCGTTCATTGATCAAGAGAGTTTCCAAGAATTTTTAGACGTACTAGAAAAACGCTCAGTCAAGAAATTAGCGAAAGAAAAAAAGAAATAATAAGATTACCACCGCCATAGGCGGTGGTATCAAGGCTTAACTTCCTAAATTAATCGAGTTCAACCAACTGCTTTTTGAACTTAGCATGCTGAGCTTTCACAGATTCTTCAGGTTCAGCGGTTAATAAACTCACAGCAACTATCGAAATCGTTGATAATAAGATCCCAGGTACAATTTCGTACACATCGAACCAACCACCTGTTAACTGCTTCCATACCACAATGGTCACACCACCAACAATGATACCGGTAAGAGCACCGTTACGGTTCATACGTGACCAATATAGGCTAAGAACGATTGCTGGACCAAATGCTGCACCAAAACCAGCCCAAGCATAAGAAACCAGCCCAAGCACTGAACTATCAGGGTTCATAGCTAAAATCAAAGCAATAATTGAGATAGTAACCACTGCAAGGCGCCCAACCATCACAATTTCTTGTGAACTTGCATCTTTCTTAATTAGCTGCTTATAAAAATCTTCTGCTAACGCCGAAGAGGACACCAAGAGCTGAGAATCAGCAGTACTCATAACTGCCGCAAGAATCGCAGCAAGAAGTATCCCGGCAACAACTGGATGGAAGATTGAGTTGACTAGTAACATGAAGATTTTCTCTCCATCGTCAATTGTTACGCCAGAGTTCTTGACATAAATCAAACCGACCAAGCCAACCAGCATAGCACCGACCATTGATAGTGCAGTCCATACGACAGCAATACGACGCGCTGTGGTTAAGTCTTTATTGCTGCGAGTGGCTTTAAAACGCGCCAAAATATGTGGCTGTCCAAAATAACCTAGTCCCCAAGCCACCAGTGAGATGATAGCGATAGCAGATAATGGCTCTCCTTTTGTATCACTCCATAAGGTAAGTAGCTGAGGGTTTATACTAGCCAAGTCAGTGCTAAGTTGGCCAAAATCACCTTCCATCGCTGCAATGGGCACCACCAGTAACGCAGCAGACATGAGCAGCCCCTGAACAAGGTCCGTCCAAGATACCGCTAAAAAGCCACCAAATAGTGTGTAAGATACGACACATACTGTCCCAATAATGACAGCGATGCTGTAATCCATCCCGAATACAGTTTCAAACAATTTACCACCAGCCACTAAACCTGAGCTGGTGTAGAAAAGGAAAAATAACAAAATAAAGAATGCAGATATAACCTGAATCAACTTGGATTTATCATTAAAGCGTCGAGACAAAAATTCTGGTAGCGTTAAGGCATCCGTAGTAATACTGTAGGTGCGTAAGCGTTTGGCGTTAATCAACCAGTTCAACCACGTTCCAACAAGTAAACCACCAGCCAACCAAAAAGCTTCAATACCAGCGGCATAAGCATAACCAGGAAGACCGAGAAGTAACCAGCCGCTCATATCAGAGGCTCCGGCAGAAAGCGCAGCAGGCCAAGGGCCCAATGATCGACCGCCAAGGAAGTAGTCCGTTGAGTTTTTCGTTCGTTGGTATGCAATAACGCCTATTGCCATCATTAGGATTAGATACGCAATAAACGTCGTCGTAATAGCAAAGCTATTTTCCATGTGTTTGTCCTCATAAAAAAATCACCTTCCATGAACGCCCTTACTTACACTGAGTAAGGGCTCTCCGAGAAAGGATTAGTGGGCTTCGCTGCCAAGCTCTAGTAAGGTCGCATTACCGCCCACAGCAGTTATATTTATTGTTCTCGTTCGCTCTGTGATAAAGCGAAGCGATAAGTATGGATCGTGAGCAACAGGAATAGCCTCTACGTCCGTTTCAGAAACTAGGCCTACTATAGCACCCGTTCGTTTCGCTAATTGACAGTTGACATTACGCTCAACCTCTTGATTGCCGATATAGCCGACACTTCTAACATCTGACTCCAACAACTGGTGATAAGCATCAAGAGAAGCAAATTGTAATAAGTTTATCGGTAAGGAAGCACTTTTAGCCGCCAATTCAAGAGCTTTGATAAAGTCAATATCATCACTGCACACAATTACGCTGTTACCTGCAATGAGCGCTGCTGTTAATTGTGCAAGAGTTGTTTTTTGTCCTGGCTGGGACATGTGGTCCTGAATGATTAATGCCACGCCTCGGCCAGCAGTATACAACTCATTGGTTTCCCCTGTCGGTCCCGGCATCTCATGCGTTTGAGACAACAATCCAGCTGAGTGTTGATAATGGTAACCAATTACAGCAGCCAAGGTAGGATGCTCACCCTGCAAAGCTTGCTTGAACGCAAGCAAACACTCACTTTTTGCATCAAAGTTTGTGAGATTCCAATTCTCCCATGCTGAATAAGCATCGGAAAAACGAGTAACTTGATGAACCATAATTTTTCTCCTTGCTTACAGATTAAGAAAACGATGTCTGTGTAAATCGGAACAGGTAGTGCGGGCCGCCTGCTTTTGGGCCTGTACCAGATAGACCTTGCCCGCCAAATGGCTGAACCCCAACGACAGCCCCTACTTGATCACGATTTATGTAACAGTTTCCGACACGAGCATGCTTTTCAATCCAGCGATAAGTCGTTTCATTACGGCTATGAATCCCCATGGTGAGACCAAAGCCAGTTCCATTTATTCTTTCAACGACTTGATGTAAATGACTCGCTTTAAAGCGAACAATATGCAAAATCGGGCCAAATTGTTCTTCGTCTAAACAAGAAATATCATCGATTTCAAATGCACATGGCGCAACAAAATCACCATGTCGATGCAGATCATTGAGTTCCAATCCAGCAATCTTTTGCTGAGTAGCCGTCATACGTTCAATATGCTTGAGAAGCTTATTTTTGGCGTTTTCGTCAATTACGGGACCAACATCAGTCGAGTGTTCAAAAGGTAAACCTATCTTTAACTCCTGCATCGCACCTTGTATCAAAGCGATAATACGATCTGCAACGTCTTCTTGTACATATAAAACTCTTAGTGCGCTACAACGTTGTCCCGCAGAAGCAAAGGCAGAACGAATCACGTCACGGACAACTTGCTCAGGAAGGGCTGTACTATCCACAATCATCGCATTCTGCCCACCCGTCTCAGCAATAAAGGGCACAGGTGCTGTATCTCGTTCGGCAAGAGTACGATTAATGCGCTGGGCTGTTAACGTTGAGCCAGTAAAAGCGACACCAGCTATAGCAGAATGCGACGTCAATGCCGACCCAATATCAGCTCCACGACCCGGTAGAAGCTGAATGGTTCCATTAGGGAACCCTGCTTCAATCATAAATTCGACGGCTCGAGCTGCGATTAAACTGGTTTGTTCCGCTGGTTTAGCGACTACTGTGTTACCTGCCACCAAAGCTGCAGTGATTTGACCCAAGAAGATCGCCAAAGGGAAATTCCATGGGCTGATACATACAAACACACCGCGACCATTGCGGGATACTTTACGCATCTGAGTATCAAAGCCTTGAATGTCGACTTCACCTAAAGTGTTAACTTGGTTAGCATAATAACGACAAAAATCGACAGCTTCACGCACTTCATCAATGCTGTCATGAATTGTTTTCCCTGCTTCTTGGTGGCATAAAGCGACCAGCTCTGCGAGATTTTCCTCAAGCAGGTCTGCCAATGTTTCTAGTCGTTTTGCTCTTTGATCTGATGAGCTAGCTTGCCAAGTACTAAAGGCTTTCTGCGCACCGTCAATGGCAGCGGAAACATGATCAAGGTTAGAAAATGTCACTTGCCCGACTTTAATGCGCCTGTCATAAGGCGCCATGATGTTCTCTGCGGTCGTATTTTCCTTGATCATGCTTTCAGTAAATATTTGGCCATTGATTATTGGGCCGGCAAACCATTGTTTATCTAGAAAACCCTCAACTTGTTGCTCAAATGTTTTTGCTTGAGATTCAATATCAATATTGACGCCATATGAATTGCTACGTTCAGAGAATATCTGTGGCGGAAGCGGAATACTTTTGTTGTTGAGTGTCTCAAATGCACCAAGCATATCTACAGGATGCTGAGTAAGAGATTCAATAGGACAACGTGCGTCGACTAAGCGATGAACAAAGGAGCTATTTGCACCATTTTCCAATAATCGACGAACCAAATAGGGCAATAAATCCTTGTGGCTTCCAACAGGGGCATAAATACGCACCGGTTGCTGGTAAGCTTCCATCACATGATGGTAAAGGGAATCACCCATGCCATGCAAACGCTGAAATTCATAGTTTTCGTGCTCGGCCATGATAGCAATTGAAGTAACGGTCTGAGCATTGTGGCTCGCAAACTGCGGGAAAATATTGCCTCGAACATTGTTAGATAGCAGAAAACGAGCACAGGCAAGGTATGCGACATCAGTCGCTTCTTTACGAGTGTAAACCGGGTAGTTTTCATAGCCAGCCTGCTGTGACCATTTAATTTCACTATCCCAGTAAGCCCCCTTAACTAGACGAAGAGGAATAAGATCGCCCTGCTCTCGAGCCAAGCCATTAATCCAAACTAAAACTGGCAGTGCCCGCTTTGAATAAGCTTGGATAACGAGACCAAATTTCCCCCAGCCTTTAACTAAATCACTTCGATAGACTTTTTCAAAAAGTTTTAGTGATAATTCAAGGCGATCTGCTTCTTCTGCATCAATAGTAATCGCCACATCCACTTCAATCGCTTTACCAAGCAATTGCATTACGGTATCAGCAAGCTCGGTTAATACACGCTCTTCATTGGCTACTTCATAGCGCGGGTGTAATGCCGATAGTTTGATTGAAACCGAAGGAGCAGGACTGGTATCTAAACCATAATTATCACGACCTACCGCTTCAATTGCCATCAGATAGTCATTAAAATATTTACTTGCATCTGCTGTCGTTAACGCGGCCTCTCCTAGCATGTCGTAAGAGTAGGTGTAACCTTTATCACGCATACTCCGCCCATTTTTCTGGGCCTCAGCGATAGAGCGTCCAAGAACGAACTGGTGTCCCATCACTTTCATCGCCTGGTGCATAGCTTTGCGGATAACAGGTTCAGACATTTTATTAACTAAACGGTTGACTGCTGAGACAGGGCTGCGTGACTCAGATTCAGATAATCCAACCACTTTACCAGTCAACATCAAGCCCCACGTCGATGCGTTAACAAAAACCGAATCAGAGCTTTTTAGATGAGATTTCCAGTCAGCAACACAGAGTTTGTCACGAATTAAGGCATCAGCAGTGGCAGCATCTGGCACGCGCATTAAGGCTTCAGCCAAGCACATCAGTAAAATGCCTTCCTGTGTATCCAAGCTATATTCAAGCAGCAAAGCATCTATCATTTGGATCGATTTCTTGTCTGCACGAATAGCTTCAATCAGCTCCGTCGTTTTGACCGACATTTGCTCTTTTTCAGCATTTGTCGGTGTTGCTAGAGGCAATAATTGCTCAAGCCATTGGGATTCGTCCACCATGTAAAGTGGCGAGATCAGCGACCAAAGGTTATTCAGCGGCTGCTCAACAAACTCGGCATTCAACACATCAGTTGCAGTAAACATGCGTTTTCCTCAATCTCAAACCTGATAAATTCATCAGAGTTATTACAATGGTTTGCAGTGTATTTTGCGCGGGAGAGGATTACTTGTCAAAAACTCCGAGTTTTTTGCTTAAAACTCCGCTTATTAACAAAACAAAAACAGAATCACATGAAATTAGATAAAAATTTTAACTACATTTTTTCTTATAGAGAGAGGGGGACACGCCCTGTAAGCGAAAGAAGGTATGGCTAAAAGTACTTTGACTAGAAAATCCCGTAAATTCAGCCACCTGGCCCAAAGTTAAATCGCCCTTTTCAATCAACAACTTAGCCATGTCAATTCGCTTGCCCAACACATATTGATGGGGTGTTATCCCAATATATGATTTGAACAAATGGTGGAACTGACTTTCTCCTAGGAAAACACTCCCTGCCAACTGAGCCACCGAAATCTTCTGACTCAAGTGCTGCTCAATATAACGGTCTATAACTTCAAGATCGAAGCGTGACTCTTTGTATGATGATGCAAACGTTGACATGTGCCGTTGAAGTAAAGCAATCAAAGTATCATTGCAAGCCCGACTAAGAAGTAAGTCTTCGGGTCTCGACTGCATTTCTGTAACTAACATTTGAATCAACTTCTGGATCTGGCTGTCTAACTGAAAGTAGGTCTCGCGTCGACTCAGTTCATTGAGTTTCTGCAACATCAATGGGTCATCATCGCTTGGAAATGGCATATTGAGTACAAGGATATCTGACTTCTCAACAACACCGCCAAAAGCGTGACCTGACCCGGATGTCACCACACAACCTTGCCCAGGGCCAACTAAGTTTCCAAAACCACTGACTTCAAACTCAGCTTTCCCTTTAAGACCAATAACGATCTGTGTATAGCTATGATCATGACAGTCCATATGTGATGGCAGGGTGACGAGTTCCGCTGGCTTAGGTGACATTTCACCATTTAGAGACGGAGATTTGAAACAGCTCATGAGACAGTTTTTGACCTCAGGTTGTATTAACTACGCATGTTATACCAAAATCGTCTTGATTCGAAATTTATCACCACCAAGCCGTAACACATTCAACCAACATAGTTTGAATAGCAGCAAGGGAAATAATGGCCATTCAATTACCGACATATGCTCATCGGAAGAATGATCAAGTGCACATAAATTACGGTTTATGTCACTTCTAGCAACTTTCTTTTTACAGATACTCAATCTTCACTTGCATATTTCCCCAATCAACTCAAAATGATAGATAGCATCCAAGTTTTATATACGTTAAATTAGGCTAATCTCCATAAAGCTGGTTAATCTTTAAGAAGAGAAAGATGCAAGGTTGAAGTAAACTTGGAAGAGACAGGAACACAAGGACTGTCAAGAGTTTGTCTTTTTTTTGGTTTTTTACGTTGGTCATTAAACGTTAATTGTTGCAGGGAAATATGATAATACGTCGCATCCCAGCGCTTTTAATTGCGCTAAGCCCTTTATGGGCATCAACTTCGATTTTTGCGGAAATGGTGGACTCTGCCGATCCTGTCGCAACTATCGATAGTAAATTAGAAAACAAACAAAGTGAGTTACAAGAGCTTGGTTCTGAGTTTGAAGCTGAATCATCACGTATACAAACGCTTAGAGCAGAGCTAGGTAAGTATCAGCGTGAAGAGCAAGAACTCAATGCTAAACGTAATCGAGCTAAATCAGCACTGGACAAACAATATAACCGTCTTCTCGATGATCCAGATGTTGATTTACTCTCTTTTCAGCAGGAATACCAAGAGGCTTGGGCTTCGTTAAAGAAGAATCAAACGCAAATACTTGAACAAGAGCAAAGTATTACTGAGCAAGAGATGCGCTTGTCTCAAATCAAGCAAAAACGTTCAAGGATTAACTCTGAGTTATCTTATCTTAAAGAGCAGAAAGTCGAAGCTCGCGTAAAGCGTCTTGATGCTGAGTTACGAGAAAGTGATGTTTTGAATACAGCATTCAAAACAACTTGCTCGGCAACAATGACGTTAGGTGAGTGTACGAATCAGGGTAAATATTTAACGAAGCAACGTGCGGTTAACTCCTTTAAGACAAAACTACTCGACAGCTTAACAGAGGCCAATATAGCCAAACAAAACATGAAAGGTGTCCAACTGAATGTATTTGTTCAAGAGAGCCAAATAATTCGCTCGGGCTTTGAAGGTAACAACAGCTATTACACTGAAATGCAGGCACAACTTCAGGCTCGCCCAGAGGCTTCTGCTGCATGTAAATTACTCAATGTATCTTCACGTTACTGTCTCAATAGTGCCAGCATCGCTAAAAAAGAAAAGTCAACTACACAACAGAGCTGGGCAAACATCACGATTCGGTCGGATCAGTACCAAGATCGAGTGACAATCAATGGTGTTAATTACGGTAGTACTCCGATAGAAGTCGTCCTACCAAAAGGCAAACATCAGTTTACCGTATCTAAAGATGGTTTCCAGACGTACAACCGTACGATTGCTATTAATGGTAATGATACTGTCTGGGTTAAGTTACGCCCGAATTCAAATATTTAACGCACTTCTCTTTTTCAATAGAAGTAAGATGCACAAAATTGACCAAAAACGCCATTTTATCGTAAGTTATAAGGGAATAACTTACGAAAAAGTGGCGTTTTCGTTTAGAATAAGTCCATAAGATTAAAATAATTGTAGAAATTGATAATGCGAATTGGTTTACCAACCTTCCTTCTAGCTCTGTCACCTTACTTTATCTCTGCTGGTATTGCAGCTGAGGAAGCGCGCGACCCTATCGTAAAAATCGATCAGCAGTTGTTCGACAAACATGAAGAATTGAAGTCGGCAACTCAACGCCGAGATGACAAGCACTCAAGCTTAGAAGAACAACAACAATCTGTTGCTGAATTGACTAAATTAGCTAAATCACTTGATAAAAAATTCAGTGAAGCTAAAGCTCAACTTGAAGCTAATTATACTCGCATGATTGACGACCCAACCGTCGACCTCTCAGCCAGCCAAAAAACCTATCAAGATTCTTGGTCAACATTGAAACAAAATCAGCAACAGCGTTTATTCGAAGAACAGATATTACAAGAACTGGAGCATCAACTGAATCTTGCTAGCAATGAGCTTGAAGCCATTGGCCAAAGTATTGAATCTCTGGAGCAAACTAAACTGAGAGCTCGAGCGGAACGACTGCAAGAAGAACTTAAACAACCTCAGGCCCTTTCTGTCAGCTTTACAAATCGCTGCCAGGCAAATATGACTATTGCTGAGTGTGACCGTCAAACACGCGACCTCACGGTCCAGAAGGCAGTTAAACAGTTTCAATCTGAGTTAATTAGCAGTACTAGCGAACCACAGACTATTAAACCAAACTCTAATAAAGTCCCTTTTAATATTCATGTTTTACGCTCTCAGACCAAAGAGTCTGGCTTTTATGACGGTATCCGCTATCGCAGCATAATGAACGTTGAAATGCAGGCTAGGCCAACCCAGAGTGCAGCATGCACCCTTTTAGCAATCAATAAAAAGTACTGTTTTGAACCTAAACGATCTGATGACAAAGAAAACTCGGTTATTAACAAAGAAGTCGCATGGGTAACTTTAAATGTTCGTTCAAATCTTTACGATGATAAGGTAACCATTGACGGAGTCAAATACGGCAGTACCCCAATAGAAGTTATGTTACCAGTAGGTCAGCACACAGTATCCATCAGGAAAGAAGGCTACCGAGACTTCCATAAAGAGTTATCTATTAAACGTGATCATAACCTCCGGGCCGTCCTAATGGAAACCGAAAATCCACTGCGAGAAGGGGACAAATTCGCTGACTCTTTAGGCTCAGGTAGTCAAGGTCCCGAAGTATCAACTGTCCTTCCAGGTCGATATATGCTGGGTGAGCATGGTTCCAAACAGTTAAAGCTAAATCAGCCGTTTGGATTTGGCACTACACCTGTAACCGTAAGACAATTTGAATCGTTCGTCGACTCAACCAATTACCAAACAGATGCAGAGCTGACGAATACATGTACTGCAATAGTCAAAGGTGAAGTGACACCAATATCCAAAGGGTACTGGCGTAACCCAGGCTTTAAACAGGCTGCTAATTCACCCGTAGTCTGTGTCAGTAAAAATGATGCACAAGCCTATGCTCAATGGCTAAGTAACAAAACCAATCACTACTACAGATTGCCTAGTGAAGATGAGTGGGAAATCGCAGCCAGAGCAGGTTCAGAAAGCAATTATTGGTGGGGTGACCACTTTACACCAAGCCAAGCAAATACTGGTTGGGGAGGAACCCCATGGTCAAATAAGAGCACATCTCCAGTCATGGCTTTTCAGCCAAATAAATTGGGTATATATGATGCCGTAGGTAATGTTTGGCAATGGACGAATGACGCGCGCGGCATTCTAAAAGGCGGTGCTTGGAACTTCTCTCCGGAAATGGCTGCAGCACATGAACAGCTTTCTTTATCAAACTCATCAGCAGCAAACTACGTCGGATTTCGAGTCTTACGTGAAATAAATTAATTTATATTTCACACCGTCATAACCCGATTAAAAACGCCGCATTAAGCGGCATTTTTATTTATGACAAAGATGCTTATTAGCTATCTAAGGAGCAAGCCTATCAATCTTCCAAGTGTTGTCTCGTTTAGAGAATAAGAATCGATCGTGAAGGCGATTATCCCCTCCTTGCCAAAACTCAATAGATTCTGCTTTAATTCTAAACCCACCCCAGAAGCTTGGAACAGGGATCTCGCCATTAGCAAACTTCTGCTTTAACTCAAGGAACTTCCCTTCTAAAACACCACGAGTCGAAATTCTGCTGCTTTGTTTACTCGCAATCGCCGCCAACTGACTTTCTTTCGGTCTGGAAGAGAAATATTTAATATTTTCAATAACGCCTAACTTCTCTGCAACACCCGTAATATGCACTTGGCGTTCAATAGGGTGCCATGGAAAATGTAAACTTACTTTGGCATTACCCTCAATCTGCTGAGCCTTTCTGCTTCCCAAATTGGTGTAAAAAACAAACCCACCCTCATCGATATGTTTAAGTAGAACAATACGCTGAAAAGGTTGACCATTTGCATCAACGGTAGCAACTGTCATAGCAGTAGGATCTGTTAACCCAGCATCAATCGCTTGCTGCAACCAAAAATTAAACTGGTCGACAGGGTTCTCTTTTAGATCTTTTCTGCGTAAACCGCCTTTACTGTATTCACGCCGAATATCTTCAAGTTCCATCTTCACTCCTGAAACATTTTTGCAGATTGTGCTGTTATATATACAGAAAGACAAGATGATAAACCAAACCTTAATCACAAATTCATCATGCTATTGATTATGGCAAGCTAAGCACCTCCAAAAAATAGATGCCTGTAACCCACGCCCTACACATAATTAGTGCTTATCTAACGTATATGATTGAAGTGTTTTGATTTTCTCCATACACAAAACACTTCCACATAGACTTCAACGCTTCAAACTATCATTTTACTGGTACCGAGTACCAGGAAACCCTAGATGCAAACCTGTTGATATCACTTCATAGCGATCTGGACTGAAGTTTGGAAATGGTGAAAACACAGCTCTAGGCAGCCTTGGCAGTTGTACTAAATAACCCTTAGGTGCAGCAAGAAATCCAACATTAATCCCCGCTTTTTTGAGGGCCCGTTCGAGTTGAGTCAAGTAGAAACCTCCGCCTACATTACACGACTGGACTTTTAGCACACCGACCTGACGCAAGCCTAAATCAAACAATTTTTTTGCTAAGCCCGCTGGTGTTAAAGATGCTTCTAAACCATTTTGATCACCACAAATTGGCCCATACGGATTACCATGTGCAACAACATCTAAACGATGATTAAAAGTCAGTGATGAGAGCTGCCCTGACGACGCTTGAGGAAACATTCCGCTTAGTCGATGTGAGGTTAAGTCACCATCGCTCGCCATATTTCGTTGAGGAATACCATAACGACTCTTTACATTCTCTCCGTAATGACGAAATAGCGATTCAGGCTGACCTTTTCCAAGCAGTAACACATGTCGATATTCGCCCGATGATACCCAATTTCTTAATCCATTTGCTGTTTGATTTAATAACCAACCAGCCGCACCAGATCGAGCAACTTTATGTACACCTAATGATCCCATTCCACCAAATAATGCATAATCATCAGTAAAAGGAAAGCGTCTCACTCTTTGCCAATTACCTTCTACATTAGCAACATAGTCAGTACCTTCAATTGCATCAGTGCCAAGATAGTGATGGAGTCCAGGTTCAATTTCACCGCCAATAGCAGAAGGACTGGTGACTTTACTCAAAGACAGCGCAGTGCTTTGTGGCAGAATTGCACCAGGTCTCGCTGTTTCTTGGAGCGAAAGCTCAATAAGTTCATCAGTATAAACGGCATCAGCAACCTTAGCTCCAGTAAACATGGTTCTGGAAAATATCAGCGCCTGAGCGGCCTCACCAAGGGCTAGCTCACCTAATAGTTCTGGTACTACTAAAGTAGCTAATGTCACTGCGGCAAATGTTGGAAAATTCCACCGGCTATGGTGCTCTTGCTGTTTATGCTGACGAAAATGATTGACTACTGCCTCTCCTACCATAGAGTAACCGTATTTGTAACTAGGCAGGTTAATGACTTGCTCATGCCAATCACCTAAAGCCTCGCGCTCATCTTGTCGAAGTGAGGGCCACTCGTTCAGTAAAGTACTTTGCACCATAGCACCCACTCGTGCATATGGGTGAAAGCCGTTTAATGATTGAGAAAAATCGTCATACTTTGGCTTCCAATTGACAGAAAAGTTTTTTAGATCCTCAAGTAAAACCAGCTCTAGTCGCCCTTTAAATCGGCCTCCTGCTGAAAAATTTGCGATTAAGAATTGTCGAAGTGAATTTGAGTGCCTGCTACCTGTTTTTTCGGCAAGCTTTTGAACAAGCTCGCTCTCTCCATGCTCTTCTAAGCCTATATTTAAGGCGATAGAATAAAGAGACAAACCTAGTGGATCGTGTTCATAATACCTTTGCAGATACATTGCTTCGTCTTCTGCCATTGGATAAAGAACTTCAAGCTCCATAGCCAAATTGGCCAAGAAGGTTTGCAACATGTATTCAGAAGGAAGCAATTCATAATGAGGCAAATCAGGTGCTTGAGACATAACAAATACTGTCGAAGCCTCGTTGATGATCCCAAGCTCTATATTAGCTAATCCATCTATATTGTACTGATGGTTGGCTACTTCACTTAACCGAGTCATAAATAAACTCGACATGTACTCAATACCATGTTTTTTCTTCACTACATTCAGCGCTTCAACAGCAGTTAAAGCATGCTCTTGAGATTCCCAGTCAACCCATTGGCTGACTTTATCTCGCATAATCTGATGATGGTTATATTGAGTGAATGTCGTCTCTGTTGCGCCCACTGAAATAGAAACAAAAAGTAATGCAAGAAATAATATTTTTTTCATATTTTTATTCAAATAATATGCCGGAGCAAAACAAACGCTCCATACATAGCAAACGGGAAGCAGTACTTTCATTTAGAACTGAGGTACTACAGTGATGGGCATATCATTTTTATGGTAAGTGTCCCCCGCCTAAAATGATCGTCTTTAAATGAAAGCCACTAGTGCTATTCACATGTTTTTATATGGAGGAATTTAATTAATACCAATAGTGTCCGTTGTCCAGTCTCATCCAGAAAATAGACCTGGGTCGAAAACTCATAATAAACGCTAAGACGGTTCAATAAAATAGAACTACCGCATTACCACAAATCTCAATCCCACAAATAATTTACATATGATTAACACAAATGAAATATATATCATTAACTAAACTTCGAACAATCAGCATAACACTCTTATTTTTGTAAGAAATCATTCATATGATTAAAATGATTTAATAATCATAAGGTTATATGTAAATT
Source organism: Vibrio hepatarius (assembly GCF_018860525.1). Classification (GTDB taxonomy): domain Bacteria; phylum Pseudomonadota; class Gammaproteobacteria; order Enterobacterales; family Vibrionaceae; genus Vibrio; species Vibrio hepatarius_B. Next base: position 109,097 of record NZ_JAHKPM010000070.1, on the reverse strand, counting down.
TCACAGAATATGATAAATTATATTAATAATAAGAATTGAAGCCAGAAGAAAGAAATATACATATAAGAATAATTTTTAAAAATTACAAAAGCTTATAATATAAGTATTATCAATTATAAAATTACATATTAATGTTGTGGTTATTTGATTTTTATGGCTAATTTCTCACAGACTAACACTAATGAACATTCAAGAATTTTATTTCAATAAATCGATATGATAATAAACCATTAAGTTACCCTAGCTTGAAGCGCTATCTAACCTAATAGTAGACACTAAACCGTAGCACTAATTCATCCTGCTCGTTATGATTAAGCTGTTTTTGCCATTCAAGTGCTACCTCCGCTTGATTCTCATAGCCCAAATATTTATCGTAATTAAATGAGGATAACCACCCAATACCAACCCCCGCTTTAACATTACTCTCATTTTCTTCATTCACCATATCGGTACTAGCTTGAAGTAATCCATAGGCCCTCACGCGTTGATTGTAGTTCTCAGCAACTCCCCAAACAGGCCCAGATTCTCCTCTGAGATAAAGTAACGATCTTTTGTCATAGAATTGGTAGTAAGCATCAAAATACAAGCTATTTGACCAGTTCAATTTCCGTTCTCCTTTCCAAGATTTGTCCATGTTTAAACCAGAAAAAAAGTCACCGTTAGCTCTAACATAAGCACTAGTGAAAGCGTCATCTCCAAAATACTGGCGAACTCCTGATGAAATTGAGAGATCAAAACTTTTAAAGGGTTTTAACATCACCCCTAAATCCATTCCCGTCGTCTCCAAACTCCCTGAACTCAGCAAACTCATTTGCCCAAATAAAGAAGGCAGCTCCTCAAAATGATAGTTGGCGCTAATCTGATAAAATCCACTATTGCTTGAATCTTCAAGAAATTCTTGAAAGGGGCTACTGCCTCCAGATTCTCCACTCAAAACAAATGCCCAATTTGAGGCAACATTATGATTTTCAGCCCTAAGCTGTGTAATAAGCTGATTATCTTGCAAAGGCACAATCGTTAGTTGGTCAATAAGTTCATGAAACTCACTTTGTGCCTTATCCCTACGTCCGATTTTGTTATAACCTTGTGCTAATTGATAATATGCCATAATTTGATTTTTACCTGTTAACTTCAAAACAACAGACTCAAATAGTCTGACCGAGCGTTCAGGATCACTAGGAAAATATGCATAGGCAAGTTCAGTGGTAATATAAACATCATCAGGGTGATATTGATGCTGGCGAGAAAGGTAATCGATAAGATTTTTCTTTTTTTCCATGGACTTATAGAGTTTTACATACCTAACAACAAACTGCGGATTGTGATTAAATTTTTTTTCTGCTTCCTCTAAAATATCTTTAGCTTGATCAAATTCTTTTTGACTCATATATATATCAGAACCTAGTAACCACCATTCTAAAGTATCTCTTTCATCGATTTCTCTCCACCACAACCTCGCCTTTTCAACTTGTCCGAGCTGATAATGGGCGTTAGGAACCAACAGTCGAGTATATGAAGACCGCAGTTGGTGCCATTGAGGCAATAAAACATTAAGCACCTCTTGGTAACGTTGCTGATCAGAAAGCATCTGAGCTTTAATACCCATAATATCAATTCGATTTGATGCTGATTTTTCTAATAACAAAGCATTTTCAATATATCCAATAGCTCGTGCTGGGTTTTCTTTATAACTGCAATACCCCAACACTTGCCAACCAAACGCAGTTTGTGGATTAATCAATGTTTCCTTGGCCACTCCACACCCACCATTAATTTGCCAAAGATTTGCATTAATTAGTGAGTCGACTTTAATATCAGTCAACCGCATGACAATCTCTGGATTAAAATCCTCTGGGTGTTTCTCATATAAGTAAAGAAGTTGCTCTGCAAGATTTTTCCTGATGCTCGGAGGTAAAGAAACATCGGACAATAGCCTCTCGAATTTACTTATTAATTCAGTCTCAGTTAATGCTTTCTTCATCACTTCAAGCAAGCTTTTCAGATCGGATAACTGGCTAGATTCATTGTAAATTCTTTCCCATTCAAGCATCGAATTACTGAACTCACCATTTTTATCGTAAGCTGACGCTAGCAGTTTTCGCGAATGACTAGAAAGAGACATCGGCGTCAAAATATCTATTACTTTCTGGTATTCTGCTTGATTGTATTTGTTCCAAGCAATGATTACGCTTTGCCGATAAACTAACCTCGAACCACTAAATGATGCACTTTCTATCATAAAAGCCAGATTGAGCTCTTCCGCTAAGCTTAACCATAATGCAGGTGACTCAAATGTGGTACATGATGCTAACTGCTCTTTAGCTAAATCACGATTACCTAGCCTAGCGCTAATGAGTGCGCTTTCAGTACAAGAAGTATTAGAAATTTTATTTTGATAACTTCTCGCAAGATCCCAATCGCCGACGTTTATAGCAAGCTGATAGGCTTGTGAATAGTCTTCTGATGTAAGAGCATAATATTTTTCAAGCCATTTATACCACATTAATGCTCGGCTATACTGCTGGTCATGTATGAAGTCAGAAATCAGTTGCTTAGCCAACAAAAGCCGACTTGATCCTCCCCATGATTCTTTAAGCAAAGAGATGGTTTCTTCTATTCGTTTACTTTTAAGTAATGCAAGACCGACTAGATATTTCTCCCTGTCTGACAATAATCTCCTGCCTCTTAATTGCGCAATAGAATCTAACACTTGCCGGTAATTTTCACGTCTTAACCAAGCTTCTGCTTCATAGAGTATTGCCTGATCAGGCTTTACTAGCAGAGTTTGGGATACACTCCATTCTAACGATAATGGTTCAGACTGCTCTGCAAGCCAATAGAGACGATACAGATATACCTGCTTTTGGCCTTCAAGTGACAAACCATCAAGTAATGACATAAATTCAGAGTTGGATAAGGCTAGGCTTTTTATTGACATTTCGCTTCTTAAAACGACTAGTAACTTTACTCGTTCATACGCAGGTAAATTTTGTAGCGTAGCCTCAGCTTCTTTAAACAACTTTGCCTGTAACTGGAGTTTAAATAGGTAGTGTAAAAATGGGGGATAGTTATGGGCAATGTTTAAAGCTCTGTTAACTTGAGAGATAGCGTCCAACGTTTTTTCAGAACGCTCCAAGGCAAATGCTCTATTCAAATAAGGAAAAGTACGAAAATGGGCTGAATCACTCAGAGTAGAAGCCAAATCAATAGTGTTTTCTCTCACCGCATCCAACGCAGGCGTAGTTAGCAATGAAATAACTATTATACTTATTTTGATATAGCGTATTAATTTCATAATTCATTTCCTTATTTTTTATTATTAACAATATCAGGAAAGTCATGCTTTGTTTTATCCCATGATATTTTCATTACATTATCTTTAGAAATGACAAGATATATTGCCCTTATATTTGCAAAGAAATTTATAACATTACCCCATACTGTTCTAGGTATTGAAATAAAAGCATTAAAAAAACCATAGAATCTTCTTACAAAAATAAACCTATGTATTATTCTATTTATGAAAAATAAAAAATTCGCATAACTTAATATTTTCAAAAAAATATCATCATTAAATATTGAAATAAAAAAATAGCTACCATCAAAAATAATTTGATACATGGCTATACATATAACTTGAAAGAAAACAATCATAGATAAGAAAGAGACGATATTAGAAACGACACACCGTCTATCTCTCCATAAAAAATAATTCAATTTCCAATCTTTAGTCCAACCAATATTCTTCCAACCTTGAAATACTATCCCAACAATCCAACGACTTTTTTGCCTGACTGCAGCATTAAATGTACTAGGGAAGAACTCTCTAACACATATTAATGAGTCATCCTCATTTTGATGTGAGTTTAGGTAACCATTTTTTGCTTTAGCACGAACAAATATCTCTTTCATCCCCCATTGCTTCAGCCTTATACTGATATCATAATCTTCGGTTAAAGAAGCACAATCAAATGGCAGACCCCGACCAGATCTAGCTAATTTCAATACTGCTCTACGACTTAAGCAAGTTCCAACCCCAGCACTCGGAACATGTCTTGTCATTGACATACGAACCATTAAATCTTTCTCATGTAATTCAGAAAATTCATCTATGTAATGAGAGCAGGAAAATTGATACCACTTTCTTACATATGGATATACTGGAATTTGTATGAGGTCATTATGAGGAAGGTAAGTATTAAATAGTTCAAGTTCAGATGAATGAACTACATCTTCTGAGTCATGAAGAATAAATCCTGAAAATTTAATATTATATTTTATTTCCATTTTTAATATATGTTTAAATATATTATTTAGACAATCTGCTTTACTTGTAGGACCCGGATTTTTACAAATAACATTATGGACATTGCTAAATCTTTTACAGACCTCATCAATACATTTTTTTGTAGCGAGATCATTTGGATAAGTACCTACAAATATATGAAATTTATCATATTTACACGATGATGCAAGAAGAGTAACCATTTTATCAACGATACCATACTCTTGCCAAGCTGGTATCATTATAGCTAAATGTCGTTGTGGCTCATCAGTTAATGTATTTAGCTCTAAATTATTACACTTAATCCTATTTTTTCCGATAAAACTTTTATACCAGTATAATATGTCGACAATAAAATCATCAAATCCAAAATAAAAAATAAAAACAAGTAAAAAGGTAGCTAGATACTTAAGAAAATATAGATATAAAAGGAAATAATCAAAGACTGACATTTAAAGCTCCAGAATACCGAGAAAATATAGTCAGTGATATATAAATGATGGTAATAAAAGTTTTTCTTTTATAGTAACATTCTTACATGAATAGATTGACATACTTTGCTGGTATATAAAATACACGTTATAATTTTAAGGTTTGAATAACGTAACAAATACAGCAAAATACTAGATAGTTTAAAAGTGCCAATAATAAATAATAAACAAGCATCTTTAATTAGGTACTTTAAAAACTGGATTAAAATTATTATTGATAGGAAAAAATGATAATAAATAATACTACTTAATCTTATTACCATCGGAGATATTATATCTTCTTAATATAAGACAGCCATTTTCTATACCCATAGATAGAGAGTTACTGTTGAAACCTCCATAATAACGTTTTCTTACAATCAAATCAGATATTGAACTAGCATTAATTATTCTTCGTTCATATACTCTTTGTAAATACTTATATTTCGTCATAACTCTCTGCTGATAAAGTTTTAAGTAAAAATAGATTCAGGTTTACGTCAATACTAATAAGTAAAGTTCACCGATTTGATGACAACTCTACTATAGTTATATTTATACGATTTTCACTCTGTACCTTAACTCCATAGTACTGATACAGTACCACTTAGCCGAAAAATAAACATAAATTTTTGTAATTTAAGTATAAAATACCATTGTCATATTAAATAATTATGGTTCCTAAGCAATTTATAATAAAAACTATTAGATAAAATTTGGTATTGCTTATCATATTAGCTAGATATTACTAAATATTGATTATTTTATAATAATAAAACATCTTTACATTAGATATTATACTTCTCTGTTCATACACATATTTACAAATATAGGAAGCCATATGTCTAATCAAGATTATACGACGTTGCAGAAGTTTTCTGAACAACCTACGTCAATAGCAGAAACTACCCTAACTGAAACGATTGGTTTAACAATGCATAACTTGGTTGCGAACCAACAGCAGTCTCAGGTCACTACATCAGCGTCAGTTACCAATGCATGTGCACGGTTACTTGCCATTCCTCAAGCCTCAACACAAAAAGGAAGCGTAAGTGATGATTTTGGTATTAGTGCGCAGCGTGAAAGAGAGAAAAAGAAAAAAGGCGGAATAGCTAGCTTCTTTTCACGCTCATAATATGGTTTGAGCATCTTGAATAGCGCATAAGCCTAATGGCAGATGAACAGAATAACTACATCGATCAAGCAACATCGATAGCTATTCAAGATGCTGTCGACAATATACGTAATGTCACTGATATCTGTAATACTGCGTCTGGTGTTGCTATGGCAAAACTGCTGGAAGGAGGCGATAAAGTTACATGCATCACTACAATAGCAGAATCTAACCAATTGATTGAAAATGCGATTAAAAACTATGAAAAAATCGTTTCTCTATCAATAGAATGCCGCCAGAAAAACGCTGAAGCATCATTAGTAGCAAAGCAAAAGAAACGATTCTTTATTTTCTGATTTATTCAAAAGGTAACAAATGGAAGACATTAAATATCGTATTATTCGACGCACTACTCGTTTGGGTCCCATAAGAAAAAAGACTGTCACATATAAGTATAACCCAGTTCTAAAAAGTGATTTACAGCTGGAAGAAGACATTTTCAACTTGCTTGATAAAATCGTAGATACGTACAACCAGATGAGTAAAGATAAGCAGATAGAGTGTTTTCCACAAGTTCATTCTAGATTAGAAGACCTATGCGACAAAAATGTAAACCCTTTAATAAAAATCAGAAGAAACTCACTAGACTCTGACTGATTAATCAAATTTCATTCCACTCATTCACGCTAGTATCACCATATTAGTTTTACAGTCGATTATGGTTTTTTAAATCGTGATATTAAAATACCTTTATCTCTTTTACTCATAGGTACATAGTTATTCATATCAGTATCCAATAGAACTTCATTTCTTTTGGGCTGAAGTGGATAATCTCTCGGGTAATAGTATTGGCTCTCAACAATAGATGACAATGATAAATACCCCGTTTTTTCAATTGCCTTATGAAAGCAACGATATGCTCTAAAGCATGCTTTAAGCTTTCTACTCATTATCCTTACTCACTGATTTTCTTATAATAATATTTTGTTAACCTAATTTATTTCAAGAGTAAAAAGAATAGAAAGGTTATAAAATTTCAAAAATATATAAAAATATTTTTCGAAAACCTCATAATTAATTCTTCTTTTTTTTCATATAAAAACGATTTTTAAAGCCCCTAATTTCAAAGATATAAATTGGCTACAGCCCTTCTGTCCACTGACATCATATGAAAATTAATTTATCTAAATCAGTCAGATAAGCATTGTTTTTTCAGTTTTATTCATCATGAAAAGTACTATTTTCATATCAGTTATTAAAAATAAGGGGAGATTATAATTAAATAATAACAAATAAAAAATATGAATGATTTAGTACTCATCAATAAGGCTATAAATTACCTGAAGTTAAGTGTTTTTTATCTGTTACAAAATACTTACCTTATCTAATATATTCATCATGATTTTTATAATAGCAAAAGTATATTTACTTAAATAACAGGGTATAATAGAAATGAAAAAAATAAATTTTTTACATAATGTAGAGCTATATGAAGGCGACATCATCATTAGGACCGCAAGACCATCAGATGTTGAAGAAATTACTAATTATTATCTACTAAATAAAGCCCACTTAGCAAAGTGGGAGCCTGAAAGAGATGAAAACTTTTTTACAACACAAGGATGGCACCAAATACTTTATAAATTTGATGAACTAAGTAAAAATGGGTCATTGGTCTATTTTATTATCCTAGATCGCCAATCTGCTAAAATGATTGGCACTATATCTTTTAGCAATATCTGTCGTTTTCCATTCCATTGCTGTAAATTAGACTATTCATTAAGTAAAAGTGTACAAGGTAGGGGGATAATGACCAAAGCTTTGCGTATCGCTGTTAATTATATGTTTCAAGTACAAAATATACACAGGATATCGGCTTCAGTTATGCCCAAGAATGCTAGAAGTAAAGCCGTTCTAAATCATCTTGAGTTCAAATCAAATGGATTTGCAAAGGACTACCTCTTAATCAACAAACACTGGGAAGACCACGAACTGGTATCCCTACTTAACCCCAACTGGAACAACCCTCATGTTGGCCAACAACCGAGTTCGAGTTCCTCCACCTTGGAACCTAGTTAGAAAACAGCCGATATCATATACATCAGTTTATGATACATATGTACTAGATAGAGTGTTTGTGTTCTTTAGCACAAACACAAAACACCTTGAACTATAAGCTTCCTAGCTGAAAGCTAAAATTACTTATCTAAACTAGTCACACCCCAAACTGATTCATCTGTCATTTACTGGAAAACCCATTAATTACATTTAATATGCTCAATATTTTTTTAGAAACTTGCTTTTCAAAAATAATAGCCGACTTTTCAATGGTTTTTATAAATGTTTCTACACCCCACCCTAATATTATACATAGAAACTGAACAGGAATACTTTCAATATTTATTGATTTTGACATAAGGACGACAATTGGAGGCCATACAACAGAGTAAATTATATATTTATTTCTTTTAATCCTAGCGCTATTATAAGTAAGAATACAACCATTCAAAAGAAAAACTATACGTAACAAAACTGACATCAATGCAAATATATAAGGATTAATATATTCCTTAAATAAGTAATAACCTTTAGTGTATGTGAAGTTAATGAGATTTCCTTCATCAACAGATACCGATATAATATCATTATGGTGTAGATATATCAGCATAATGATAAAAGAAATCAGTAAGAATAGAAATATCTTTAAAAACAAACTCAATAACTTATGAGATTCAATAGAAGCCATATAATATCTATTAGATATTTGTTCCATAGAATGCTCTTTTGTTAGTTCTAGTAATTTATCCCTCAGAGAAAATAGATCATCTATTTCTAAATTGTCTATGTTTTCAATTTCACTAAGATCAATATTAAGATCTTCCTTTTTTTCTAGTGTAAGAATTTCGCTATCAAATACAAACCAAAGCAATTTTCTTATATCAGATATTATTAGCTCTCTTATGTCCATAGTCCTCACTTACATATTTTACCCTATCATTCTAGATATATGAGGGACGGTTAACAGTAGAATCCAACATAAAATTATTAAGTCCAACCATCTTATATACATTATTTGACCTTATTTCTTCTATTAATATAGCCACTATATTAATAATATAATGGCTATATTTTACCTATCATAAAATCTTTTGCTTACTTATTACTATGAGATTAACGCTTCTCAATAATTCCTTCAGCAGTTCGCCCAACAATTGATCCACCCACTGACATTAGTGCATTGAAACCTTGTATGGTAGCAGCATGCATAGTGATCTGACCTTGTTGCTGAGCTGATGTTACATTATGTGCACCAGTACTTAGAGCATGTGAAGTTGAGACTAGTAAGTTGCCCATCGCCATTGCAGGTGTTTCGCCAACTACTTTTGTGTTAACTTGAGTAACAGAATCTGTAACTTGTCCATTAACTTGAGTTGCTGCTGTATCTGACATATTTTTTTCCTCTCTTATTTATTGTTCAATTTACTTTTTCGCTAATTATTAGCCTTTCTCGATAATTTCTTCGCTTGTGCGGCCTATGGCTGCAGAGCCAACACTCATTAGTGAATTAATGCCCTGAACTGTTGCTGCATGCATGGTGATTTGACCTTGCTGCTGAGCCGACGTCACATTGTGTGCGCCAGTGCTTAAAGCATGCGATGTAGAAACCAATAGGTTACCCATTGCCATTGCTGGTGTTTCACCCACAACTTTTGTATTAACTTGAGTAACAGAATCGGTGATTTGACCGTTAACTGTAGTTGGTGCCGTATCTGACATATTTTGATTCCTCTTTGTTTACTTCAACTAATTATTTCTTTTCAATGACTTCTTCACTTGAACGACCGATAACTGCTGAGCCTACGCTCATCAGTGAATTAACACCTTGAACGGTTGCTGCCTGCATAGTAATTTGTCCCTGCTGCTGAGAAGATGTCGCGTTATGTGCCGCATTACTCAAAGCGTGAGAAGTTGACATAAGTAAGTTACCCATTGCCATTGCTGGTGTTTCACCCACAACTTTAGTGTTAACTTGAGTTACAGAGTCTGTAATTTGTGCGTTTACCGCAGATGCTGTATCTGACATAAGTCGTTTCCTTTACTGATTTAATTGAGTATTGATTTAATTAAAAGCTGTTAGTTTTTCTCGATAATTTCTTCACTTGTGCGACCGATAACAGCCGAACCTACACTCATTAGAGAGTTAACGCCTTGAACGGTTGCAGCGTGCATAGTGATTTGACCTTGCTGCTGGGCAGAAGTCGCGTTGTGTGCACCAGTGCTTAAAGCGTGAGAAGTTGACATGAGCAAGTTACCCATTGCCATTGCTGGTGTTTCACCCACAACTTTAGTGTTAACTTGTGTTACTGAGTCTGTAATTTGTGCATTTACTGCTGATGCTGCATCTGACATAAGTCTTTTCCTTTACTGAATGTATTAATTGAAATATTGATTATTATTTTTTCTCGATGATCTCTTCACTTGTGCGGCCGATAACAGCAGAGCCTACGCTCATTAGAGAGTTAACACCTTGCACTGTAGCTGCATGCATAGTGATTTGCCCTTGCTGTTGAGCAGATGTTGCGTTGTGTGCGCCAGCACTTAAAGCATGAGATGTAGAAATAAGCAGGTTACCCATTGCCATTGCTGGTGTTTCACCTACGACTTTTGTGTTAACTTGAGTCACAGAGTCTGTTATTTGTGGATTAACGATTGTTGCGGCTGTATCTGACATAATTAATTTCCTTTTTTACTTAGTTAAATAAATGATTAGATGTTTCAGATTGGCTATTAACCTTTCTCGATAATTTCTTCGCTTGTACGACCAATTACTGCAGAACCAACGCTCATTAGAGAGTTCACGCCTTGGACAGTCGCTGCATGCATAGTAATTTGTCCCTGTTGCTGAGCTGAGGTAGCGTTGTGAGCACCAGTGCTTAGAGCGTGAGAAGTTGACATGAGCAAGTTACCCATTGCCATTGCTGGTGTTTCACCAACGACTTTGGTGTTCACTTGGGTTACTGAATCAGTTATTTGTGCATTTACCGTAGTTGCTGCTGTATCTGACATACTCTATTCCCTCTTTGATTTAATAGTATTGTTATGAAAATAACGTTATTAATTGCTTTCGATTATTTCTTCGCCAGTTCTACCAATAGCTGATGAACCAACACTTATCAGAGAATTAACCCCCTGAACTGTTGCTGCATGCATCGTCGTTTGACCATACTGCTGAGCTGCCGTCACGTTATGAGAACCAGTGCTCAAAGCGTGAGAAGTTGATAGCAAAAGGTTTCCCATTGCCATCGCTGGTGCATCGCCAATCACCTGTGTATTTACTTGAGTGACGGAGTCCGTCATCTGAGCATTCATTGCTGCTATTGCATCAGACATAGTTTTCTACCTCCTTTGATTAAGATGATTATTAAACCGAGAACGAGTTAATTCTTTTCAAGAACCGTTTCACTCGCAAGACCAAGTGCCGCTGAACTTACGCTCACCAATGAGTTCACTCCCTGGACCGTTGCTGCTTGCATCGTGATCTGCCATTGCTGTTGAGAAGTGGTGACATTATGTGCCGTAGCGCCCAACGCATGTGACGTAGACATCAACAAGTTACTCATTGCCATAGCGGGAGTATCTCCAACCACTTTTGTGTTCACTTGTGTAATAGAATCTGTAACTTGGGCATTTACGGTTGCAGCAGAGTCTGACATTTTATGTCCTCATATTTTCATTCAGTTACTATTTCATGGTGCTGATAATTTTTATTAAATGTATATACATTTATAATTAACAATTTTTGTAAATTTAACTACTTAATATTTATTCCTTTTTTAATCACTTCAATATCGAATAAGTGACCCGACTCAATAACTGCCATTTTCTGTATTAAAATTATATATTCATCATTATCGATAGTTTCACTTCTTGGTATTCCAGTCATTTCTGATATTTTTTTTATTATATTTTCAGTATTATTTTCATTAGGTGGGGAAAACCTTTTTATTATGCCTTCGATAGTTTTAATTTTATATTTATCTCGGTATGTCATGAGTGTCTTATATCCAGCTCTAAAGCCAAACTCAACGCTAACAAACTCTTCAAAGTCTGGATCCACCTTCTCCCCGGACTCGCCTAACCAATTGTTTTTAAATGAATTTCTTATATTTAGGGGATTATTGTTCCTAATTCCTCGACTGCCACTATCATTAGCATCATCACTATTATTAACTGATAAATAAAAACTACTACCTTTAAAAATTCCTTCACTATCACTCATAAAATAAAAGAGTATTAAAATAATAATTAAAAAATTAATAACTAGTGAAATAACTAATAATATTCTTGTCTCTATATATATTCCTTTAAAATTTCTAGAGCTATCCAAAAGAAAACCCCGTCTCTCTTTTCTTGTGGTAATATTATCTCCATCGATAAAATCAAGATAGTCAAAAACAATTAAAAACTTATACAAAAAGGCAAAAAATTAAATGTTTATTTAATAATCTCAATAAAGATAATATTAACTTTATGTCTGAAAGTGGTTTGATTATTTTTTGAACTACAGGGTATTTTGATAAGATAATGCAATATTCTTTGCATGGAAAAAGTTCTCACTAAATTTTCACTAGGAATCATTCAATGAGAACTTGGTTCATAGGGGTAGATTGACTGAAAAGTAGAAGAAGTCCATTTATTTTGTATCAAGCTATTCAAGCTTCAACACACTCCATCAATAGAAATCTACATCTGGAATATCTCTAGTAGTTGCACCTTGGTACTTAGCCTTAAAATGAAGAATCAAATTCGCCAACTCAGTTTCAGCATGCTCCTCCGATAAAGGATTTTCATACATCGCATCTCTTAATGCTCTAGGATTAAACCTGGTAATGTATGCAGCGGTTAAAATAGAGGTAATTATTGCATTATTGTCATTTTTACAATAACTCAAAGTCCTTACTCGACGTTCATCAGGACACGTCTTTTTATACGTAATCGTTTCTGGACAAGATCGATACCCCTCGCCTATCACAAACTTGTCAGAAGATAGGATCCAACTCGTTTCTTTACCAATCTTAGTAAAATTCAATTTACCATCATCTTCACTATCAAAGACGGGTAGATCCTGATCAAACCCTAGGTTCCTATCAACAACAAAAATCTCCACACCACGAGTTAAGTTTTCAATACACTTTTTAATCTTCACTGGCTGATATTCATTTTCATAAACCTCGGCATCCATAAGACCAAAACCCGTTTTCTTAATATCATAAATAACTTCCGCTTTGGGGTATCCGTTCGTTCGTAGATTTCTGCATAAGGTTTCTGCTTGAAACCTTTCACACTGTGTGAGGATAGACAAGGTTAAGCCTTCATCAGCGCCTTCTGATTGATCAGGAACTCCCAGTAACTCGATTTGTGTTAACTTTATATTATTATTCACGAAATAAACTCCTTTAAAGATGTTTTATAATTAAATCATAGAGACCAATGTCAATCTTGTAATAAACAACCAAATTTTAATTATTAGATTTTCACATGAATGGGTTTTATATAAACTTAGCTTCTTTTTACTATCAAAAAAATTTCTTTTATTTAAAATTTTCATATTAAAAATATAAATATTTAACTTCGCATTATTAGGAATTGAAAAATGAACAACAATGAAGATCCTGAATCTGAAATTAAGTCTATAAAAATTGAAGGGGTAAACTTATTTATAGAAGAAGATATCTCAGATTGGATTATAGATATTGAGCACTTTGAAAGCATCGAAAACTTAGATGAAGAATACCAAATTCCATACATTAATAGTGACTTTGAATTTGATAAAAACTATTAGAATTAAAATTTAAAAACATAATATTAGATGTATTTTTATCATTTAATTCATTATTAAATCCTATTTTACCATCAACAAACAATATCGACATATATATATGATTAAAATAATTAACATTCATAATGTAAATAATGACCAAATAGTGTGGTCGTAACCCAAGTTTTGAATCACTGTGACTTCAAATGTGAACTTGGATATGGGCATTTATTAAGTGCAACGTTTTGTGGGCCAGGACCAAGGATTTATTTCAATCTAGTTTAATAATTAAAAAATAAACAAACGGATAATTAGCTAATATTTACCTAATGTTAGTCAAAATTGACAATAATTCGGAGAATATTAATGTGAAAATTTTATCAAAGTTACTTCATCGGAGTTGATCATGATAAACAACGGAATCATAAATGAAATGAAAAATTGCCCTAACTCAATATTGAATAAACATATTCATATGGCTCAGCAATCCAAGAACAAATTAATAAGCATTTACTGTAGAGATGAAAAACTGACAAAGCTTCACGTTGAGAACTTCCACCTTAATGGTGAAAATGATTATGGTAAGTTTATAGTTGTTGAGGGAGATAGTGATGTAAAAAATATCATTAATAAACTCAAGCTATTATTAAAATCTAAAGATAAGCTTACACTTTTTATCAATGGTTTAGAATTTTTTGAAGAAAGCGACTACGATCAGATCCTCAAACTTATTAGAAGGGATAATGATGATAAGTCTATAAAAGTCATTTTCCCGTTCAATGATACCTCGATTAAAAAAGGTTTAGTCGATATATTTCTAAGTGACGATTTTTTTAATATTTACATACCTGTAGAGCAAAATACGTATACAGTCGGATATGATGAAACCTGTGATGATGAGCAACAGCTCAAGCAGATATTAAGCACTGAAGAAGATATTGAGCATTTAAAGAAGTATCATACATCTCTATATCTTGCGGTATCATATATATACAAGAACTTATCAAATGACATTACATTAGAGGAGGTTGCAAAGTCAGCATATGTCAGCCCTTCTCATCTGTCATATTTATTTAGGACTAAATTGAACACTAAATTTAAAAAGGTCCTATTCATTCTTAGACTAAATAAAGCAAGAGAAATCATAACTCATAACCCTAGGGTTACCCTAACAAATGTCGCTATTCAAGTTGGTTTCTATGATTTAAGTCATTTTGGAAAAATATATAGAAAATACGAAGGTTCAAACATAGGTGATTTTAGAGATTCAGTTCGAAAACAAAGTTAGGTTAGTACTATGTTCATCGACTTTTTTAGTATTGATGGTAATGATTTTTCGATATCATTACTGTCTGTATCGGATAGTAAACCGATCACTGAATATTACAAGAGAAATAATGAATACCTTAAAAAATGGGAACCCAGAACCAATGAGAACATTGAAATACAATCAAGTTGGCAAAAATATATATCATCTATCATAAAGGATTATAACTTAGCTAAGTTTTTTTCATTCACGATAAAGATCAAAAATGAAATAATTGGATTGATAAATATCAGTGATATAAAGAAATACCCTAATTATTCTTGCAACATTAGTTATTCAATTGATAAACGATATCAAAATAAAGGAATAATGAAATCATCAATTATAAAGGTGCTAGGGTGGATGGCTAAGTATCAGAAAATTAGATGTGTCACTGCATATTGTATGACAAATAATAAAAAGTCATTAAAGCTTTTAACCTCAATTAACTTCAAAAAAATAGGTTTATTTGAAGACTATGCAATAGTAAATAAAGAGTGGGAAAACTTCTTTTTACTCAAAAAGCACTTAACTCAAACAATTTAAATTTATTTTAAAAAACGGAGCAAGATTATGCCAGATTCAGTATGTGAACAGATAACCGACTCTGTTACTCAAACCAATACAAAAACGGTTGCAGAGACTCCTGCAATGGCGATGAGCAACTTCATCATGGCGACCAACACAGCAGTAAGTAATAGTAACCATAATGCCACAGCAGCCCAGCAGCAGGGTCAAATGTTAATGCAGGCAGCAACCACCCAAGGTATCAATGCGATTAATACGATTGGTACAGCATCTATTTCAAAAGCCGCAGAAGCTATTTTGGAAAAATAACTCTCCCCTATCTTAGAGGCAAGTAACAATGAATGAACCACCAAAGCCCATTGAAAGCGCAAAAAATACGGCAACACAATCAATCGCACAATCATCGGCGATGGCTTTATCTGATGCAACAGACAACCTCAGAAACCTATCATCTATTGGCACAACAGCGATAGGCGTAGCATTAGGACAATTTATTGAAACTGGTGATCCAAAATATTTGGATGGTATTGATAAAGCGGGTGAGGTCGTCACGCAAGCAATTAACAACTTCTCTGAACTTGGAACTAAAGCAAAAGAGAACATCAACTAAGTCAAACGTTAATACGTTAATACGTTAATACGTTAATGAAATATTGGATACTAAAGCAGCAAAACAGTCCGTAGATGTTCCTGCTGTTAGTTAACTATTTTAAAACAACTACCCAAAACTTTATAAAGGATACATCCATGTCAGATACAGCAGCAACAACAGTAAACGCTCAAATCACAGATTCAGTTACACAAGTGAACACCAAAGTCGTTGGTGAAACACCTGCTATGGCTATGGGTAACTTGCTTATGGCAACGTCACATTCGTTGTCTAATGCAGCTCATAATGCGACGACGGCACAGCAGCAAGGTCAGATCACGATGCAAGCAGCTACTGTCCAAGGAATTAACTCTCTTATGAGCGTAGGTTCTGCTGTGATTGGTCGGACAAGCGAAGAAATTATTGAGAAAGGTTAATTAGTACCAAGCAATACCATTGGGCCTAATTTTCGGACAACATGGGCCCAATTTCTAACTGTCATTAAATATTTTAAGAGGAACTAACCGATGTCAGATACCGCAGCAACAATCGTAAACCCACAGATCACCGATTCTGTTACTCAAGTTAATACTAAAGTCGTTGGCGAAGCCCCAGCAATGGCGATGGGCAACTTGCTGATGTCTACCTCGCACGCTCTATCTAATGCTGCACACAATGCAACAACAGCTCAGCAGCAAGGACAAATTACTATGCAAGCGGCAACAGTACAAGGTGTCAATGCCATTATGGGGATTGGCTCTGCCGTAATTGGACGAACTGGTGAAGGCATTGTTGAAAAGGGCTGAACCTAGGCGTCTTTGACATAACCATCGATTAGGCGCAGTGTACCTATTTCTCATATGCGCCTCTATTAAACATCATTATTTTATATTATTATCATAACCTTAGTAATGGCGATTTGGAATTTATCATGTCTGGAATATACACTAAGCATGAAGCCCATATGACGCAGCGGTTCAGGTATCTAGGCTGCATGATTAGTCTATCGACAAGATAAATCAAAATTGATTATCAGGTAATAAATATGGTCTCAGGTCTTAATCATCTTACTCTTGCTGTTAATGACTTAGAAGTATCCCTCGCATTTTACATTCAAGTCCTTGGCTTCAAAGGTAAAGTAAAGTGGGCAAAGGGTGCATACTTGTCAGCTGGTGATTTATGGTTGTGTCTCTCATGTGATAAGCCTCATCCGAGCAAAGATTACAGCCATATCGCATTTAATGTTGAAGAGGAGAATTTTTCAGCACTGTGCCAGAGACTTGATAAGAGTAGTATTAAACTGTGGAAAAAAAATTGCAGCGAAGGGCTATCGGCCTATCTTCTCGACCCTGATGGGCATAAATTGGAGATCCACTGCGGTAATTTAAATACACGCTTAGACAGCTTACGAGCTCAGCCATATAAAGATTTAGAGTGGCTTTAAGTCAACCTTTTGATCACAATCTACATTTGCGAAGAATAATGCAACCCATTCTAACAATTGCTCTATCCCAATGCCCAGTTACACGGGGTGGATTTCAATCTAATCTGGATCACCATCTAACTCATATTGAACACTCAGCATTCTTGGGAGCACAACTCATCGTTTTTCCAGAGCTATCCTTAACTGGCTATGAACTCGATATAGCAAATGAGAACGCATTAAAGCCATCTGACCGCATATTTAAAGATTTATCTAAAGCTTCAAAAAACAATGACATCATTGTAATTGCAGGTTGTCCTCTAGCCACACAAAGTTCAAAGCCGCAGATTGGGGCAGTGATTTGTTTTCCTTGCGGTAACATCGAATTTTACTCTAAACAATACTTGCATGACGGCGAAGAACAATATTGCTTACCAGGAGAGAAAGACTATCAATTCACTATTGGTGAACATAAAATCGCACTTGCTGTGTGCGCTGATTTCTCTGAGCCCGAACATTCCAAACGCGCTATAAAAAAGGCGGCTGATGTGTATATTGCCAGTGCTCTTATCTCCCCTTCAGGTTATCAACATGATGCAGAGATCTTATCTAATATAGCGTTTCGCCATCAAATACCTACCTTATTGTGTAATCATATTTCCACGACGGGAGGATGGGAAACATGTGGCAACAATAGTATTTGGGATCTAAACGGTAAACTAATAGCCAGCTCTGATAACAATCAACCTGGGGTGTTACTTTGTACTATGAGCGAAGTAAGTATATCAGGACAATTTTACCCATTAACCTTGGATACTACCGCCTAATGGATATTGAACTTAGAGAAATACGGCAAAGCCAACAAAGTGTATTGGAAAACCTCTTTTCTTACTATGTTTATGATATGACAGAGTTTATGGGTTGGAGTATTCCTGAAAATGGTCAATTTATCTTTGATAAAAATACTTTAACTTCCTATTGGAATCAAGAGGATCACATACCTTATTTTATTTATATAGAGAATGAAATCGCCGGCTTTGCACTCTTAAGAAGGTACCCTCAGTGCAAAAACACTTGGGACATCGAACAATTTTTTATATTGAGGAAATTCAAAGGTCAGGGAGTTGGTAAACAAGTTTTTCATAAACTGACATCAAAGTATCGTGGACAATGGCAAATTAGAGTTTTGAAACAAAATACGGCAGCAATGATGTTCTGGATAGCCGCAGTTGAGAGCGTTGTAAGAAAAAAGTATCACATGGAATTAGATATCGATATCGATCTAGAAATGCATTTTGTTCGTTTTTGCATTTAAACGTCTCTAAAAAATTCTCGATTTTATTAACAAACTTGCGATTATCTCTAGTTACTGTAATTTACTTTCTATATGTAGCCGACGCCCTCTCAGGGTTGGCAATTAGTAAACTTTAGGTAAACCTTGTATGTCGCTTATGGATATTAAATTCGTTGCTTCCGATATGGATGGCACTCTTTTAAACGAAAACGGTGATCTCAACCCAGAGTTTTTCGAGATCTTTTCACAACTTGAACAAAAAAACATTACTTTTGCTGCGGCTTCAGGACGCCAGTATTACAGCCTCAGAGAGACTTTTTACCCAATCAAAGACCGTATAGTGTTTATCGCGGAAAATGGCACTCTAGTAATGTACCAAGATAGGGAACTATATTGTTGTACCATTGGTGCTGACTCAATTAAAGATATAATAGAACTAGCAAGAGAGATCACAGGTGCGCATGTTGTGTTATGTGGTAAACGCTCAGCCTATATTGAAACTCAAGATCCTCAAGCTATCGAGGAAATATCTCACTATTATCACCGCTGCCAAAGTGTCGACGATCTACTGAACGTAAAAGATGAGTTTATCAAAGTCGCGATTTGTCACTTTAATGGTACCCAAGAGTGCGTATTCCCAACTATAAACTCTCACTTTGGTACCACACATCAAGTTGTTGTCAGTGCCAAAATATGGCTGGATGTGATGAATATTAATGCATCCAAAGGGGCCGCCATCAAATATCTTCAGCAAACACTCGGGTTTACCCATCAACAAACAATGAGTTTTGGTGATTATTTGAATGATTTAGAAATGCTTGAAGAAAGTTACTATTCTTACGCAATGGGCAACGCTCACAATAAAATCAAGCAGATAGCAAGATTTACTGCGCCCAGTAATTACGAAGATGGCGTTCTCAAAATACTAAAACAAATTCTATAATATTTCCCTATCGTTAACGATAGGGAAAAACGTTTCATTCAATATCAGACTTTTTCTTTTCTTGATGTTGGGTAAGGTATACTTTTGCTTCTTCGCGCCCCATGTATTTTCCAAGGGTATTAACAGGCACTGTGGTTAAATCCACAACGATAAGCCCATCTAATGCAAAGTTAAATGCCGGATCGACGTTGAAACATACTAATTTACCATGTAATCCAAGGTACTGTCTTAGTAGTACTGGCACTCCCATTCCTTGATCTAACCGGTCCAGCACTTTCGAGAGTAAAGGTAAGTCGGCAAGAGAACTCAACATATCTGGACGCCAGAATTCCTGACCACTTTCTTTGAGCGGTGTAGTCGGAGACACTAATTTGGCTTTTTCCTCATCGTAGTAATGAATTGACATGACAGAGGCAATAAGCTGTCTTGCCACTGGGCTATAATCATTGCTAATACTTACAGGACCAAACAAATGCGTATATTGAGGATGGCGCTGGATGAATTTAGCAATTCCTTTCCACAATAATAACAGCGAATGTATGTTACGTTGATATTGCTTAGAAACGACCGAGCGCCCAACTTCAATAGATTGTCCTAATGTTTGTAGAAAAGCGAGGTCATAGTTAAATAAGCTGGTTGAATAGAGCTGTTCTAATCCACCATTTGCCATTAATTCATCAACGAGTCCAAGTCGATAAGCCCCTACCAAGTCTTGGTTTTTTTTGTGCCAAACAAATAATTGGTGATAATGAGGATCATAATTATCGATATCACAAGCTAAGCCACTACCTTCACCCACTTCACGAAAGCTTTGCTCTCTAACTCGTCCTATTTCTTTCATCATGTACGGAATAGCCGCTGTGGGAGCACAGTACACTTCAAACTCCCCCTGCTCTATAAGTTTATACTGTTGGATCTGAGTCAATTCATTTTGCAAAAAGTGGGGTTCTATGGGGTCTATTATAGCTAATCCTATATCCACCATAGGTTCATTCACTGTCGACACGCCACCCATACTACCCATTAAATAAGTATTGAGGCGCAAATATTGGGTAATATCACTTTCTTTCTCAAAACCTTTAAGTTCTGAAAATGGTATAGCATTACCCACTGACACTGAAATGGTTTGTCCTGCTTTGTTTAGTAACTCTCGTCCCAATAAAGCCGTTCTAAGTAGCGGATGAATTCTGCCCGCCTGATAAAATAATTTGCTATTTCTCCCATTGATAAAGATCGGAACTGTCGTCGCCTCTGAGTACTTTACAAACTTAGCAACCGATTTACTCCAAACTTTATCGGTTACCTTATTCTCATGGGACTGCCAAGCAGATACCTCACCTGCTGGGAAAAGGATCAGAACTCCTCCTTGCTTCAAATGCTTATTCGCTGATTTTATAGCTTTACTATTTGTTAGCCTGGCTTGCTTACCACCAAACACATCAACACCAATAAAAAGGTCATCCAGTTCAGGAATTCGTTTTAGAAGTTCATTGGCAAGCACCTTGACGTCTTTACGCACCTTTGAAATTAGTGCTGCAAGAATAACCCCTTCGATTCCTCCAAATGGATGATTAGCGACTATGAGCAACGGCCCTTTCTTAGATATACTATCAAGACTGCCATAATCAACGCGATATTGCGTGCCGATGCGCCTTAGGGCTTCGTGCATAAAATCGAAGCTATCTTCAGGTAACTCATCTTGCGTATATAAAGCATCTAAAGTCGACAGACCTGTCGCCCACTCCACCATACTTTCACCAATACCAAAAGGCGTTTTACGAGGTAACCGGAAAGGACTTTTCTGCATACTACTCTCCTTTGACTAACAGATTTCGTGTAAACGAACCTTCAGTCTTAACATCTCGGATGAACAAGAAAACACCACACGCCCAAACAATGCAGGCCATACCAAACAGTAAACCACCGTCATCTCCAACAATCTCACCCATAGCATTAAATTCAGGCATGACTACACCTAGTGGAGTAAAGAGATGAAAGAAAATTGCTCCGGACATGATTCCAGCACTCATTGCTGCGCCCACACCATGAAAACGAGTAAACAGCAGCACTGAAGCAATCAACTCAGAAATACCGACCAAATACCCTCCATATATCCCAAACCATTCAAGGCCCGACCATTCTCCTAAGGTGCCAAAAATATGATCTGTCTCATTAGAACCAGAAAACTTAAAGAAAAGTGATTGAACAAACACAAAAGCGATAAAAGCTGCAGGGATATGTTTAACCGGAGAGATTTTCATCATTAGAATCCTTTTATTTGATAAGGTTTGGCCAATTCACATTAGCTTGTTTGATATGGCCTGCACGGTCCTTATCCCACATATTTTTTACGTCTGCGTTGTAATTGAGATACAATTTTCCATCAACAATCGCCCATTTTTCAGGGTCTGAAGAAGCAAAATCATTCTTGGCAGAGACCGCCCATGCACAGTAGCCACCATACTGAGGAGCATAAGCTTCTGGGCTGGCTTTAAACTTGTCTAAGTTCTCCTGAGAGGAAAAATACCAATCTGCCCCTTGATACTCAAATTGCCATTTATCATCCCCTTTTACAGGTTTTCCTTCGGTAAAATACGCCACCGTATCGTAACCACTTACCGCCTTATTACTAAAATATCCGGTAGAGATTTTATCTGCAGACCAAGAAGGCCAACTCACAAATAATATAAAAAGGGCCAATAGCTTCTTCATTTAAAAACTCCTTGCTCGGTCATTAAACATGTTTTTTCGATTTCAAAATCAACACCACTATTGTTGTCAATGGATTGATAATACATTTTCTGGTGATCTGCGCAGGCAGACACTGAGGTAAAACTTACCGTTCTGGCATCATCTCTTGCCATTAAAGGCGAAAGGTGCGGATGATCGTTATCAAAACTCATGTGAAAACGAGTACCCAGTTTTTTTACTTTTGTGGTCAAACGTAATTTTTCATACAAATCAACTCTGTATCTACGCGCTTGTTGATAATGCTTAGCCGATGATACAACGGGTGCACTAATAATAGAGTGTTCCAGATTCTGACCATCCCATGTCCACGCATTGACTTGCTTAGTTCCATCAAGATCGAAAGAGACGAGAGTAAAAGGAGCAAAAGACGTTAAATCCATCTCCAATAAACGTAGTCTAACTGTTCGGCTAGAGTCACTACTCGCCAGCTTTTTCACCACGACACCTCGGCTGGTAAGCATACTTTGTGGAGCGCGCCCCTGATAGTAGTTGAGCAGGCATATCGTCACAGCATATTGATTGGTGGATATCCAACTCCCGCCACCTGCAGAATCTATCGGCATTACACAATTTACACCATCAATAACAAACCCTTGAGGTTCAAGTGCTGCCATGCGAGTGCGCTGCTCATCACGGTTAAAATACACCTCATAATGTCTACTGTCGTAATACGTCCAAGATAGTGTGCACATAAATTATTGTGCCCTCTGATATGTCGCTGTTGCTGGTGCAAGACCAAATCCAGTATCGGATGCAATACCACGTAGAGAGGCCGTAACTTTGATCATTGCAAAATGATGAGTTGCATGGAGCGCAGCAAAGGTCAGCTCACGGGCAAGGGAAGATTGAACTTCTTCTGCACAAGTTTGAGACAATAGTACTTCTGTCTCAACTGTCACAGCTTGATCAAGGCGGCTGGCTGGTAACTTAAATAGCCATTCAATCAACTGTTTTATTTCTTCCTTAGCAGTGTTTATCTCTCTTTCTACGCAATGCCCTCTTCGCCTAACGTTGTAATCAATCTTGTCACAGTCGAGTCGAATGGCATGAAACAAGTCCAGCCAGTGACGATAATGCTCACCTATAGAGCTATTCATATGAGGGGCTGCAACAGAAGTATAGTCTTCAGGAGATAGTCTATCCAAAAACTCTAATCCCTGGTTAAGGGTTTCAAGGCAACCAATCAAAGTTTGGGAAGACAGAGATTGAATCGGCTCGGATACAGCTGTCGGTGTATTCTTCATATTATTTCCTAAACAAAGCGATTAATCCGTCATCGGATAAAGTTGAGTCAACAATTTTTCCTCACGCCACGCTTGCAATAAGGCTCCCAAGGAGGGCGTCTTATAGCCTTGCTTCTTATGTTTCGAGCCGATTTGGTACAGTAAGCGATACTGTTGAAGCAGCGTACTAAATATATGTGACAACGAAGTGTCGCTATCCCAAATATGGGCAGCTTCACTACTTGCGCCGTTGATTTCTAAAATATCAAAGTCAGTACCACACATTAACAGTTGGATATCTTTGAACTTCACATCTAAGCGGCCATAGTTAAAACCTTTGAAGTCTCCCAAAATCTGATCTAATTTTTGCTCAAGTTCTGGAGTGATAAACTGATTCCCATTACGGAAAATACATCCTCTTGAATGGCTACCCGCAAATGCCAACTGAAATTCATCCCCTTCAGGAATAGCAGTATCTAAAGCTTCCTTATGACGGGGGAGGTATAAGTGCTGTAACTTTCCTGCCCTTGGACAACGTTCTATCAATTGTTTGAGGGTGGACTCGCCATCACCCACAACATAAGGAGAATATTTTAAGGTAATAGAGATGACTTTACCGCCTTTCTCTCCTGGCTGGCGGACATAAAAAATGCCCGCCTCAGCACTATAGTTGGATCTCTCTTGCAACAAAAACCGGCCCTTATTCGGGAAAGTTTCAATGTAATCTCGCAATTGTTGATCGTTTTTAATCAACTTGACTCCCACACCACGGCAACCCAAATCTGGTTTAGCTACAAGCGGATAGTTGAGTGCTTTATCTTCCATTGTTGTTTTTGCCAAACTGAATAATTGCTCTTGTTCAATATCGGTTTTCTCTAAAAAAATGAAAGGTAATACCCACTGACGAGTAACCTCTCCAGCGGCACCAAAAATATCATGTTTCGATTCTCCGACCATGCCGCTGAGTTTAATTGCAGGATTAGCAATTAAAGGTAGAGCCCAGTCCCTGTGGTACACACTTAAAGCAGCACTTTGTAACACAACCGGTGCATAAACAAACCATGCGGGTAAAAACTCAAACGGCGAGATAACCCTCTTAGGAGCAGGAAGAATTGGCATTCCGCCATTAACCTTCCCTTGTGGAATCATTTGAATACTAGCGAGCGTTGTCATACATGCCTCTTAGTAAGGTCGTTGTAATAATTTTGTTTAACATCCACATTAAGCATAGCCCTACAGGTATCAGTGCCCAGATAATATGGCTATCTTTGAGCCAAGCCACATTACCTAAATGATAAAATGAGCCAAAGATTAAAATGGTCCAAAGCGATGTCGCACCAATAACGGCAGCTAAAAAGCGCATGATCGGGATATCGAGGAAGCCACTTAGAGTAAAACCTACCGTGCGCAACCCAGGAATAAACCGAACAATAAATAAAGTCACAAGCGCATTTTGGTGTAGTTTTCTATTTATCAGACGAACACGCCGATACTGAAACATCCGATAACGTAAGAAACGAACACGTTTGGCACTTTTACCGATGAAATACAATCCTAAATCTCCAGTAGCAATACCAACAAAAATCGCAAACAAGGCGGTACTCATCGGCATTAATTCTTGCACAGCAAGAGTCGCCGCCGTCACTATGGCTAAGTCTTCAAGTAAATAAGAAAGTAAGATGATGCCAACAAACAGTACCCAAATAGAGGTATGCCCAGCGTACAACCACGCTTGTATCTGATTTGCTAACTCCATAACAACCTCGATTTCTCTCTACAAGCCGCTATACAACTTATCAACCAGATAAGTCCTATAAGGCAGCGCCATGGTTAAATAGATAGAAACACCACTAATAAAATTTCACTTAAAGACAATTTAGTTGAAAAAAAACGCCATGAATAAGAAATCATGGCGTTTTTTCAATGTCAGATAGCTCAAAAGCTACTTTAGTATGTCATTTAAGGACAATCGTTACTGGCAGCGCTTGGGAAACGCCACACTGTATTGTAAGTATCTCCTTCAGCAGGATTTGGTTCATCTCCTTTCGTCCACCACTGATTCTGATATTCCTGCCCTTTGTAAGTAACCACGGTACATTCGACGCTGTATTCTGTTGATGGATTCCATTCTTCACCATCAACAGGGGGCGTGGTTCCTCCGTTGCCATTATCGTCACCTGTGATTTCTCCACTAACCGCACCGAGATCTGCTGTACTAGACTCTAACTGTACAAATGCTTGGTAGAGGAAATCAAATAAAGCATTACGTTGAGATTCAACAGACAAAGAGTAAGAGGTATCGAGTGTTACTCCCGCGTTTTCTATCGCTTGCTGAAATGCCAGCTCTGCTGTGCCTTCATCAATTAGCTTTGGTAATTGCTCTTGCTGGGTTTTGTATGATAGTTGAGCAAACACTTTGACAAAAACGGGTTCTAGATCAGCGACTGTTAGTATCTGAGTATTAGTCATGTTTAGACCAGATGCGGATAAATCCTTACCAAACAGCTGGTCTGCGTAAAAGGAAACTTGACGTGGATAACGGAAATACGTCGAATCTCCCTCAGTATATTGATTGTTGTCAGAGATCACCTCTTGGTACCCTTGTGGGTCAAGATCATAATCATTCAAATATGGCAACTCTGAAGTAAAGTCAAAGTTAGTTCCATCACCGTAGGCACTAACACAAACATCGAGGTAACTCTGAAATACTGGACTATAGTCACCCGCATTGTAAATAACATTGATTAAGAAATCGGTTAAACGAAGGGCATTAGGATCGCTGGTAAATCCCTCGTCTTTCAGTGCTGTGTTAAAACAGGTATTCCACGCTTCCTGGCTCTGATACCAACTTTGACCAGCTAATACTTCTAAGCGGTTAATATCATTGAATTGGAAATAAGTCGCTGCGATCGGGCCAAAGTACATGTCGTCTAGAGAATCTGGCCCAACCCGCTCACTTTGCGCACTGCTGTCTTGATCATCAATGGTGTAGCCCAAACCTTGGTATAGCGCATCGTAGTTAATTAGACCCAAAGAGCCAGGTGTTGACGCGTCCGGTAGACGTTTGCTGTAGTCATTAATTTGATATGGACCACCTTGCCCCACAGCAAGCAATTGACTCGCGTATCCCGGCTCATGAATCGCTTGTTTCTCGGCCTCCGCAGAATAATCAGGATTGATTCTAGAGTCCGATAGCCCCGCTTCTTGTAATAATTGCGACAAAATAGAACCAACTAGATACTCCTTATTGAAATGAACTTCAGGATATTTTTTCTCAACAAGGTAAGAATACAGAGTACCGGCAATTAAATTAGAAATGACCACATCTGTCGCATAAGGTGTATTTAAGTTGAAAACATCAATTGTCGTCTGCGCATCATCATAAGGGAAAGTAACATGATGAATAACGGCATTTTCAGTAGGCAAAACATCTGTGCCTCCTTCCGTTCCTCCATCTCCACCGCCACTTGGCGCCCCATCGAAAGTTACATCTGCGGAAAATTCAGGCCATTGCTGTACTTCTTGACCCGCGGCATTGCCACCAGCAATGACGAAAGCCCCATTACTCCATACGGATTCACCCACGTTGACACCCGGCACTTGAGGCAGAGACTTAAATGCCATTTTATAGCTGCTGAGTTGACTTGTATCTAAGCCACCTTGTTCACTAGGGTTTGACTTATATTGGCAATACCACCCTGGATCACAGTTGTCAGGAGTAAAAATTAATGTTTGCTCTATTGTATCCGCCACTGCGCTCCATGATGGAAGCAAAGCAACCCCGATTAATACACTTAATTTATTGAATTTCATATAACCTACTTATTTTTTATACCCGTACAATCACATATTAAATTAGTTATTTTACATCGGAAAACAACCCTCCCTAACGCTAACAATCACAGAGCCAACCTCATAATAAAATTTTATAAAAACATTAAAAAATGACGACAAATCAACCAGATCAAAACTATTTATCATTTTTCAAGATGGCTTTATTCTCTTCGTCAAAAATGTTGGTTTTGTTAAGATCTATAAGTTTGAATAAAATGATAAGTTCATTGGAAACCCAGACGATCAGGAGGATGGGTGGCCTTTCCTCTTAAGCCTAATGCGTGGGGTGGTATTAGAGATTAAAGGTGGTAAATTGGGAAAAATTATGACTAACCAAACGAAAAAACTGTTGAGGGTGAAAAATAATCCCCCTAAAGAATCTTTTAAAAATAATATCTATCGATTTCTTATAACTTTATCTTTGGCTATGTAACCAAAGTCTACTACCCAATTCAGGTATTTTATTTTACCCTTCGTCACTTATTCGCACCTGCCTCATTTAAGGCGGTATTCAAAATAGATACAAGGAACAAGGCATGGGAGCCTTTTTAAAACAATCATTAACTACCCAAATTATCATTGCTGCACTCGTTGCTTGGGCTACAACTCAGTTATTACCCTTTGAAAAACACACTTTGCTAGCATTAAATGAACCACTTTCACTAATCAAACTTGTTTATTTGGGATTGCTAAAAGCCATTGTCGGCCTCATGGTGATGTTCAGCCTAATTGAAGGTATTAGTAATATCGGAAGCGTTGTCAGACTCAAACAAGTAGGTTCCGTAGCCGTTGTTTACTACTTAATCACAACTACTATTGCAATATGCATAGGTCTAGGGGCAGCACTTATGATGCCTGAATGGACACCACTAACCTCTGCGCCTCCTGCTGCCGATAGCTTAACTTTGATTGACGATTCATCCGCTCAAGGAATAAGCATTTTAAATAAACTACTTTCCATGGCGCTGATGAATCCGATTGCCGCCTTATCAGGTAGTAATTTACTTGCCATAGTCACCTTTTCCATTCTTATTGCAATTGCCCTACTGGCAACTTTAGACAATTCTCATCCTGTCTTTGAGGTTGTAAAAGGGATAAATCAGAGTATTTCTACTTTAGTTAGAGGTATTATTCGCTTAGCGCCATTTGCAGTATTTGCTATTGTTTTCGAATTGACGATTGAATCAAACAGTACCCTATTCAGCCAATTATTCGAGTTTGGCTTACTCGTCTTTGGCCTAACAATGATTCACAGTTTGTTCGTACTACCTCTGATTGCAAAACTGGCAACAGGAACATCACCCATCCCATTGTTCAAGGCTCTTTCAGCACCAATGTCGATGGCTTTAGCCACTTCATCAAGTTCAGCCACACTGCCTCTTAGCCTTCAAACCGCTAAAGAGAAATTGGGAGTATCAGATTCCACCAGCAGCCTAGTATTACCGATGGGAGCTGTAATGAATATGGACGGTACTGCTCTATTTGAAGGAGTAGCCGCTGTATTCTTAGCTCAATTATTTGGTATTGATCTATCAACAAGTGGGATCGTGATGATTTTCATCATGGCAATGGTATCATCGGTTGGGGCTCCTGGGATGCCGTCAGGTTCAATGTCTGGCATGCAGCTCGTCCTTCTAGCCGCAGGGATCCCTCTTGAAGCAATCGCCATCCTTCTCATTATTGAAAGGCCTTTGGATACATTTAGGACAGCGGTTAACGTTCAAGGTGATTTAATTGGCGCTATGGTCGTCGATCGCTGGAGTAAAAAGCATTCAATTGAAGAGCATAAACCTAGTCAGCTTACGAACTAAAGAAATGGATGACCATCTGGTATAGCGTACTACCTAGAATATACTGAATCACCTCTGATACTAAACGCCCACTAGCATTAAGTTAGTAGGCGTTTACTTTTCTACATAAAAGGGGGGCTATATTAGCTTGTAGAATACCGTTGCCAATGGTGGAATACGCATCAGAAGAGATTGAGGCTGGCTTTCACTTTCAACGAAATCTGTCACTATAGAATGGTTAATCGCATAACCACTGCCAGCATAATGGGTATCATCCGTATTGAGCAACAATTGATATTCACCAGCAAAGGGAACCCCAAGACGAAAGCTATCGTGCGAAACAGGGGTAAAATTGCTAATAACTAAGATGCGCTCCCCCTTATCACTTAAGCGCTCATAGGCCAAAATTGAGGCTTGAGCTGCATCTTGAAGACGCCATTCAAAACCACGCGGTTCACAATCAAGCTGATACAAAGCAAGCTGTGATGCATACAGTTTATTGAGGTCGCGGGTTAATGACTGCACTCCCTGATGGCGCTCAAAATCAAGCAAAAACCATTGTAATTGTTCTTCATGGTTCCACTCTGCGGTTTGGCCAATTTCCGCTCCCATAAAATTGAGCTTTTTACCGGGCTGCGCATACATATAACCTAAATAAGCTCTAAGATTGGCGGTTTGCTGCCATTCATCTCCTGGCATTTTGCTATGGATAGCGCCCTTGCCATACACGACTTCATCATGCGATAGCGGTAAAACATAGTTCTCACTATGCGCGTAGACCATTGGAAAAGTGATAGTGTCATGGTGATATTTTCGATGAACAGGCTGCTCTTTGATGTACGATAAGGAATCGTGCATCCAGCCCATATTCCACTTAAATCCAAAACCCAGCCCCCCCATAAATGTTGGGGTAGAAACATTTGGAAAGGCCGTCGACTCCTCTGCAATAGTCATTGCATTGGGAAAATATTGATAGACTTGTTCATTCATCCATTTCAAGGTAGCAATTGCATCATAGTTTTCATTTCCTCCATCGACATTTGGAATCCATTGATCATGACTGCGTGAATAATCCAGATACAGCATGGATGCCACCGCATCGACCCGTATTCCATCAACATGAAACTGTTCAAACCAATATAAAGCATTAGAAACTAGAAAGCGGCGTACATGTTCTCTACCTAAATCATAAATGTAAGAGTTCCAATCTGGATGCCAACCGCGACGAGGATCCGGATCGTGGAATAATGGTGTACCATCAAAATTAGCTAAACCATGCTCGTCAGATGGAAAATGCGCCGGAACCCAATCAATCACGACACCTATGCCTGCCAAGTGACACTGATCGACAAAATATTTAAAGTCATCCGGCGAACCAAACCTACTGGTCGGTGCAAACAACCCAACCGGCTGATAGCCCCAAGAGCCATAAAATGGATGTTCAGACACAGGCATCAGTTCTACATGGCTGTATCCCATATCTTTCAAGTAGGGTATAAGTTGCTCAGCGAGCTCGCGATAGGTAAGAAAATCGCCTTTGTCATTTCGTCGCCAAGAACCTATGTGCACTTCATAAAAGGATAAGGCCTGTTTTGTTTTTTGAGTGATAGGGCGGTTTTGCCACTGTGAGTCTTGCCATTTATATCGGCTATGATCGTATGTCAATGAAGCAAACGACGGATACTGCTCTGCATACGTTCCCCAGGGATCTGCTTTGTGTGGTAAACCTTCTCCATTAGGGCCTTTTAGTTCAAATTTATAGTGGGCACCCTCTGCCAAATTCGGGATAAATATTCCCCAAATACCGTAATCTAACTTTTGCATTGGCGTGCGGCGCCCATCCCATTGGTTAAACTCTCCAACTAGGCTGCATGCCGACGCATTAGGTGCATACACGAGAAAACGTACACCATGGATAGACTTACCTGCACGCTGTAAAGTAACAAATTGGGCCCCCATATGGTGATACATTTTGTTTGGAGTATGCAAATCCTCAAAATCAGCGTAAATGGCATGATATTGATATGGATCATCAAGAATTTGCTCAGAGTCTGGCCAACTTACCGCAAGTTGATAATACGTTTTGCTTAAATCTCGCGCGTGACGCAAAATAAAGCCCGATGAGCCCTCGCGCTCCAATGCTAGACGGGTTTCCCCATCTAGAATTACTTCTACCTTATCCGCACCCGGCATCCAAACTCTCAAGTCCCCCTGCTTTGGTGCTAGAAATGGTCCTAGAAATGAAAATGGCTCAGAGCAAGATGCCCTTGAGAGCTGGTTGTACATTATACTATTTTTATCTCTTATTGCCGTTTTCAAGTAATTCTCTCCCTAGCCTAACTTTCTGAGCATTAACTCATTTTTAAATTTAGCTAACTACTGCAAAGAGCACTATATGGTGAATGTGAGCTCAAAGCGAAAAGTAAACAATATCTCGTTTAATACATGTAAGCCCGTTCAAAATGCGGGCTTCTTATACAATGAAAAGTGTGAAGAACACTTATATCCTATGTTTGATAATGCCCTCACTGAACTATCAGTTAGCTTGCTTTCGCCCGTGCTTTAGTTAACTTGCTAGCAATACGGTTCACCTTTTCTTTGGCAAAAATCTCATCAAGATTCATAGAGAGCTTGCGCCGCCAGTTAGGGTATTCATCGATGGTCCCGGGAATGTTAACGGGCTTATCCATCTCTAACCAATCTTCAAGTTGGACACTAAGTAGTGCTGAAGAACCAGATGCAACATGCTGCTGAAGCCCTTCAGCCAAATAAGAGTCCATCGGGACATATTGGGCATCACCCCCAACCCCATCGGGTAAGAACCCGTGCCATGACACGGAATCAAGAATCCCTTGTTTACTCTCCAATCGATCAGTAAATAACCCTTTTAGCTGCTCTTCATCTGGGTATAAGCCCAACTCTTGACCCATTTTAAGATCATCACAATGCCAAAAACCACGAAGCGTAGGCATATCATGTGTACACAATGCTGCCATCGACTGCTGAGTATAATGCTGTGGTGAAAGGTACCCTCCATCTTCTTTTGATGTTTCAAAGAAAAAGACCTTATAAGAGTGCACACCTGCATCACTCAACAGCCCCACGATCTCATCAGGTACAGTACCAAGGTCTTCACCAATCACACTGCATTTATGTCGGTGCGACTCTAGTGCTAGAATTGATAACATATCCTCAACCGGATAATAGAGATATGCCCCCTGAGTCGCCTTTTTATTTCTTGGGATCCACCACAAACGTAAAAGCCCAAGAACATGGTCGATACGTAATGCACCACAATGCTTCATGTTAGCCCGTAACAGCTTGATGAAGGCTTCATATCCAGTTGCTTGTAACATTTGAGGATTAAGTGGGGGTAATCCCCAATTTTGCCCCAAAGGTCCCAATACATCAGGTGGCGCACCAATACTGACATCCATAACCAAGTTTCCATTATCAGCCCAAGTTTCAGCACCAGAGTCAGCAACACCAACGGCTAAATCACGATACAGTCCAACTAACATCCCTTTTTCTTCTGCCAGTGTCTGAGCTTCATGGATTTGTATATCTGCAACCCACTGTAGATACATATACAAATGAACTTGGTCTAAATTTTCAGCCATAAATTTGTCAACGGCCACACTATCAAAGCAACCCAGTTCTTGAGGAAAAGCTGGCCATCCCCAAATATTGGCATCTTGAGCATGTAAAGCTGCATGCAATGCATCAAAAGTCGCTTGGTGCAACAAACTATCACCACCTTCTTCAACAAAAGCCAGAAAGGCTTCAGCTCGTTCGGTGCATTTATTAAGATGGCGAGTTTTAAATTCACGATAAAGTAGCGGTAACACACTCAATTTAAGCTCAGCCACTTCCGTATAGTTAACCCAATGAGATTCACGCACTTTCTGCAGGCGCTGCTGAAACTCTGCACTGCCAACTTTCTGCTGAGCCTCCACGGACAAAGAAAATTCGGCAACAGAGCTCACATCAATGTACATAATATTTAACCAACGTCGGGACGATGGGCTGTATGGGCTTGCCCCCTCTGGATTGGCAGGAAATAAGGCATGGACAGGGTTTAATCCAACAAAATCACCTCCTCGTGATGCGATATCTGAAACCAACTGTTTTAAGTCCCCAAAATCACCCATTCCCCAATTATGCTGTGTACGAAGCGTATATAGTTGTACACTCGGACCCCACATCTTTTTGCCGCTTTCGATTTCTTGTTGTTTAAAGCAAGATTTAGGGGTAACAATTAATGTCATTGTATAAGGTGATTTTCGACGCTTACGGGTCATCGTGAGCTTGTGATATCCCCACTCAAGATCATTGGGTAATTCAAAAACTAAAGGCCCACCTGTACTTCTCTCATCGCGAACAATTTGTGATTGTAGGTACCCTTCTAATACTTGCCCTTGTTCCGTATCTAAACGCCAACTGAATTCACTTTCACGAGCACTTACCCCTAAGTTCATTGCCACATGAATAGGGTTGCCATCATGCACAACCAATACTGGGTTTAAAACGTCTTGCTTGTGTTTCTTTTGTGCTGATTTCAGTAGCCTTTCATCATTGAAAGTGTCGTAACCTAAAGATGTCAGTAAATCTCGAATAGTTTGCTCTTCAACGTGTGTCTCTTCTCCCCAAGCGCTTATATAACTACTAGAAATATTGGCCATTTCAGCGACTTGGTTTAAAATTTTTTTTTGTATCATCGCAATCTCCGAAGGAGTTTCTACCTTCCATATGTTGAGTTGTGATTAATGAGCAAAGCCAAGAGATGTTATTCTTGGCTTCGTTGATAAAGCTATCGTTTTACCGCTTCTAGTTGCCAAATATTATTGACATAGTCCCGGATGGAACGATCAGAGCTAAATTTTCCAACTAACGCTGTATTGAGTATCGCTTTTTTGGCCCAGCCAGATTCATCACGATACTGTCTATCCATATCCTCATGCGCCTGAACATACGAAGCAAAATCAGCAAGACACAAATACGGGTCACCACCATCTAACAAACTGTCATAAATAGCGCGTAATTTCTCTGGCTCACCGGGCGTAAATTCATCACCGAGCAAAAGATCTAAAGAAGCTTTGAGCAAAGGATCAGCATGATAATAATCGAATGGGTTATAGCCTTGGGCAAGTATCGATTCAACCTCATCGACCTCAAGGCCGAAGATGTAAATATTATCATCGCCCACTTCTTCTCGAATTTCGACATTCGCCCCATCCATAGTCCCTATAGTCAATGCGCCATTAAGCGCCATTTTCATATTTCCGGTACCGGATGCTTCTTTACCTGCTGTTGATATTTGCTCAGAAACATCAGCGGCTGGAATAATGATTTCAGCCATACTCACACGATAGTCTGGAACAAACACAATTTTGAGTTTATTACCGATTCGCGGATCATGATTGATCTTGTCAGCTATTTTATTGACTGCATAGATAATATCTTTTGCTAAATGGTATCCCGGTGCCGCTTTAGCAGCAAAGAAGACGACACGTGGAACCATGACAAAATCAGGATCATGCCGTAAGCGGTGGTATAGCGACAAAATATGTAACATGTTGAGATGCTGGCGCTTATATTCATGCAAGCGTTTAATTTGTACATCAAAAATAGCATTTGTATCTAATTCTATTCCTATATTATCTTTCACCCAATTGGCAAGTCGTTGTTTGTTCTGTCTCTTTACCGCCATAAACTCTTTCTGGAACTGATCATCATTCGCATACTGAGCGATTTTCTCAAGTTGCTCTAAATTCGCAGGCCAGTCGTGGCCTATTTTTCTAGAGATAAGTTCAGACAAACCCTGGTTACAAAACTTTAGCCATCGACGTGGAGTAATACCATTGGTGACATTCTGTAGCTTAGAAGGATACAGTTCATCAAATTCAGGAAACAAATCACGTTTGACCAACTCAGAATGAAGGGCCGCAACACCATTGACCGCATAAGAACCAATCACACTTAAATTGGCCATTCTCACCATGCGATGAAAGCCTTCTTCAATGATTGATAGTTTTTGCTGCTTCACGACGTCACCTGGCCATTTATTGCGTACCTCTTGTAAAAAGAGATGGTTAATGTGATATATGATTTCCATATGTCGTGGCAACAAACGCTGAATTAATGACTCACTCCAAGTTTCTAATGCTTCAGGAAGCAAAGTATGGTTGGTATAAGCAAATGTCTGTGAGCTTATAGCCCAAGCTTCATCCCAGCCCAAGCCCTTCTCATCGATTAAAATACGCATCAGCTCTGGAATAGCGATCGTAGGATGGGTATCGTTTAACTGAATAGTTTCATATTTTGGTAAGGATTTTAGAGTATTCCCCGCTTCCTCATGACGACGTAGAATATCTCTTACCGAAGCAGCAGAGTGGAAATATTGCTGCATAAGACGCAGTGTTTTTCCTTTCTCATGGTTGTCGTTTGGGTACAAGATTTTTGTAATGTTGCCAGCATCAATTAAGGCATGCTGGGCTTCAAAATAATCACCATTGTTAAAGCTTGCTAGTGAGAATGGCGCTATTGCCCTACATTCCCACAAACGTAAAGGGTAGACCGTGTCTGATTGATAACCCACAATAGGTAAGTCCCATGGCATAGCTTTTACCGACATACTCGGAACCCAACGTCGATTCTCTTTACCACCTTCTCGATAAACTTCAACATGGCCATAAAAACCAATCTCTTGAGCAAGTTCAGGACGAGCAATTTCCCACGGATAACCTTCTATACATCGCCAGGCATCAGGCACTTCCTGCTGATGCCCATCTTTAAAAGATTGTTTAAATAGACCGTATTCGTAATGAAGACCATACCCAACCGCCGGAAATTCCTGAGCTGCAAGAGAGTCCATGAAGCAAGCAGCTAAACGCCCCAAGCCACCATTACCCAATGATGGGTCACGTTCCTCTTCCAGTAGATCAGTTAAACTCTGGCCCAATTCAGTCATAGCGATACTAATTTGCTCGTAAAGACCAAGGCTAATTAAATTATTACCCGTTAACCGACCAATCAAAAACTCAAGAGATAAATAGTTAACACTTTTAGCATTATTGATTTTGCTATCTTGCTCAGTCTGCAGCATATCAAGA
Organism: Vibrio hepatarius; assembly: GCF_018860525.1. Lineage (GTDB taxonomy): Bacteria > Pseudomonadota > Gammaproteobacteria > Enterobacterales > Vibrionaceae > Vibrio > Vibrio hepatarius_B. The sequence goes on along the minus strand of NZ_JAHKPM010000070.1, from coordinate 72,616 downwards.
GTGGTCAATTCAGCCAGAGCTCTTCCCATCGCTAGATACCAGGCTCGGCTGCCTGCTCTCTCTTTTGTCGTGGCATAAGTTGAGGTCAAATGATTCACAACACTTTGCTTAAATGCTGCCGTATCAAAATTTTTCTGTTGAGTCGGTTTCATTAGAGAAATCTCACTTATCGGGGTTAGTCCATTTGAGCGATATCGTGCAATAACGCAATAACTGAAACATCCTCCTAATTAAAGAAGCGTTCAGGAGGAGAATGCAGGGCGTAGAGTTCCCATAAGTATGGCCTCAGTGATCTAACTCTCAATTCAGCCGAATATGGCAAAACTGGTGGTGACAACGATCACATCACACGACGGTTTAACCTTAATCCGTGTTTTCGAATCGTAAATGCTAAATGTTTAATAAATTGATTGATATGTTCTTTCGATCACATATTGCATTGGCTAAATGAGTAATTTTCATCTTGATAAGTGTAAAACAGTCTATGAACCATACTATCAAAGGCAACAATGGTGATTAGGATCACACATTAAGGGCGTAGGCAAATTTAAAATGTGAAATATACGAAAATATGATGGTTGATCAATAACTGCCTCTATGGATCTCAAGTAACATCGATATCATTATCGGATGCACTCCAAAGATAAATCAATATTATGGTTATCTGAGACCAGAGGAAAAAAGATGTGGATTTCTTCTAAATTAACCCGCCCAGGACGACTACACAACGCCATTATCCGTCCAAGAGTTCTAGATTTATTACAAAATGCTCCCTGCTATAAGCTGATACTATTTCGTTCGCCGGCAGGCTATGGCAAAACGACAATGGCGTCTCAATGGCTGGCAGATAAATCTAACCTTGGTTGGTATAACATTGATGAGAGCGACAACGACACTTTTCGGTTTATGAATTATCTATTACGGGCACTGAACAAGGCGGCTCACAACTCCTGTACAGCCTCACAAAAACTGGTAGAAAAACGACAATTCTCATCACTTCACTCTCTTTTTAGTCAAGTTTGTGCCGAACTTGTTCATTACCAGCAGGAATGCTATCTCGTTCTCGATGATTACCATCTTATCTCAAACAACGAAATCCACGAGTCACTGCGCTTTTTTATAAAGCATATGCCAGACAACCTCACCTTGGTTGTTACCAGTAGAGCCACCCCTCCTCTTGGCACTGCTAACTTAAGAGTGCGCGATCTGATGGTAGAAATAAGTGATGAACTTCTTGCCTTTGACAATGAAGAAACCACTCGATTTTTCAGATCTAGAATTTCAGGAGACATTGATAGCACTGTTGTCAATCATATACGCAATTATGTCGAAGGCTGGCCATCTGCATTACAACTCATTGCTTTGCAGACTCAACATCAACACAAGAGTTTGGCTCAATCACTTGAATCATACTCACAATTTAACCATCGCCACTTATGGGATTATTTAGTTGAAGAAGTGTTTGAACAACTTGACGCTGACACACGTCTATTCTTATTGCAATGCTCTATTTTCGACCACTTCAATGATGTTTTGGTGTCTGAAATCACCCAAAGAAAAGATGCTCTTAATGTTATTGAATCACTCAATCGCTATGGATTATTTATACACCCACTCGAAGGAGAGCAAAACTGGTTCCGCTTTCATAATTTATTTGCTGAATTTCTCTCTCATGAACGAACCGCACACATCCCGCATCAAGAAGAAGAGTTACATCAAGCAGCAGCGCAGGCATGGTTAAAACTGTCATCTCCTCATCAAGCACTTCAGCATATTCAAAAAACAGGTAACCTACAGCTTACGGCAGATATTGTATGCAACTATGGCTGGGAAATGTTCAACCGTGGTGAACTACAAACATTAGAAAATGCCATTGATACACTCACTCCAGAGCAGCTCTATAGTGAACCTAAATTATGTATGCTTCAGGCTTGGTTGGCACAAAGTCAGCATAGATACAATGATGTGGGCGATTTATTATCCGTCGCAGATGAACAAATGAAGGCATTTAATGTATCTCTAAGTACGAAACAAAAAGGAGAGTTTAATGCCTTGCGTGCTCAGGTGGCGATTAACCAAAATGAACCTGAAAAAGCGCTTGAGCTCGCTGAACTATCTTTAGGCCAACTCAATAGTAACACTTATAGGAGTAGGATCGTCGCCACTTCTGTGATTGGTGAAGTTAACCATGTATTGGGGTATCTAAACCGTGCTCTCCCTATGATGCAGCAGACAGAAAAGCTGGCTCGCCAATATCAAGTTTATCATCAAGCATTATGGGCGATGCTGCAACAAAGTGAAATTCTCATTGCACAAGGTTATGTTCAAGCCGCATTTGAAGTTCAAGAAAATGCTTTTAAATTAGTGGAAGAACACCAATTACATCAAGTCCCCATGCATGAATTTCTGCTCCGACTCCGTGCACAGGTATTCTGGTGTTGGAACCGTCTTGACGAAGCTGAGGAATGTTCTTACAAAGGTCTGGATATACTAGGGCGTGCTAGCCAAACTAAACACCTTCATTGTTATTCCATGCTAGCTCGCATCTCAATTGCTCGAGGAGAAATCGATAAAGCTAGCAAGTTCATTGATAATATTACATATTTATTAAAACAATCTACTTACCATGTCGACTGGACAGCCAATGCATCATTATCATTAATTTTATTTTGGCAAGCACGAGATGATATGGAATCTATGCAGCACTGGTTAGATACGACACCAAAGCCAAAAGATGCTTGTAACCATTTCACTCAACTTCAATGGAGAAACATGGCACGAGCTCAAATCAATTTAAGCAAGTTTGATGATGCCTCTAAAACCCTGAGCTTTCTACAACAAAACGCCCATGGCAATCAGCTAGTTACAGATAACAACCGAAATTTAATTGTTGAAACGGTTCTCGCAATGGAACAGCACGATGAATTAAGGGCAAAGTTACTTTTAAAACAAGCTCTAGAACTAACAAATCAAACAGGAATTTTAGGTAACTTTCTCATCGAAGGAACTCGAATTAGCGCTGTACTAAACAAACTAGTCACTCAAAATGAACTAAGCGATCTTGAGCGCCATCGAGCTCAACAATTACTTAAAGATATTTCTTGTAGCCAAAGAAGCCGCTCAATACACTTCGACGAAGAATTTGTTAATAAGTTAATCCACCACCCAAGTGTTCCGGAGCTCGTGCGCACTAGCCCCCTGACTCAACGAGAATGGCAAGTGCTTGGCTTAATTTATTCTGGCTTTAGCAATGAACAAATCGCGCAAGAGCTCGATGTTGCTGGGACGACCATCAAAACTCACATTCGCAACCTATATCAAAAACTCGCGATAACGAATCGTAAAGAAGCCATCACTACCGCTGAAAATTTGTTACAGCTGATGGGATACTAACACTCACTCAACACGCTTAACTTCTCAAGAAGGATCCATCGATGATGAGATTAAATTTCTCTTAAACTGTGTTAGATTTAGGTTCTTGAGTCAGATCTCTTCTTCCAAAGGAAGATCAGCCATTTGTTGAAATGAATAAGCAGTGGTAGGGTCAATATCCCTGACTAATTCTTCAACCTGCCCGATAGCCTCAATAGAGGAACTTGCTTTACGGTAACTTAAATAAATAGGCCTATTCCAATCATCAACCCCGCTGACCTTAAAAAGCTGGCCGCTGGTAATAAAGGGCTCAACAAGTGATGTGGGTAAGTAAGCACTACCACCTTTTTCCAAGATAAAATCAAGCGCAATACGCGCCGTTGATGTTCTCAAATAAGGCGCTGGGATCTTAGGATGTCTCCCCGCATGCTCTGAAGCAAATTTGGTACCCCAATCAACGTACACATATTTATCCTCAAAAACCGTCCCTACATGATGCTCATCAGTAGATACCAGTACCAAAACAATGTCGGCAACTCGCTTACAATGCAGTTCATCAGCTTTAATTTGATCGAATGCAAAAGCCATGTCTAGGGTTCTTTCCTGTAGGCTGCGATTAAGAGATTCGCGGCCCATCACTTCAGCCATAAAACCGTAGCCACCAAATGCATCTGTAACAATACTTAAGCAATTTTGTAAGTACGCATCCCAAACATTAGGTGTACCACCCATTGTTAACTGTAGCGCTTTACCACTCTCAAGTGATAGTTCCAACTTGGCCTGCTGAAGCGTCGCGACCATAACTTCAGCATACCCCACCAAACGCTCTCCAGAAGACGTCAATTTGATATTATTCCTATTACGGATAAAAAGTTGGGTATCAAAGTAATTTTCTAACTGTTTGATACGAGCACTAACTGCCGCCTGAGTAATATAAAGATTCTCAGCGGCACGCCCAAAATGGCGGACATTAGCTAATTCTAAAAATGTCTTGAAGACTTTAACATCCATGAAAAGACCTCGATTAGGACCAACATTAATGGGTTCAACATACTTTCTACTAGATAAACAGATTTACAACCTTAATAAAAGTGTTTAATGGACACGATAAAAAGGTTTTGTTTTTCTTTTGCTAAATTTACGCCTACTTTTCGATTTAGTTCAACTAAATAGGTTAACAGAGGCGACCTACTATGTCTGACACTCTATTTCGTCATGGTAAAAAACGTTTTTTTGACAATAAAAAGTTCCCACGCGGCTTTGCTAAATCTGGTGATTTTACGCTTGCCGAAGAACAAATTCTAACCCTTTATGGTGACACTATGCTGGGTTTAGAGACCGGCCAAATTAAACCAGAAAATACCGAGGAAAAACACTTCATCAAGGTGTTAGAAACCCCCTCAAAAGCCAAGTCGAAGTTAGAAAGAGTGTGGCTTAAGTATGTACAGCTCGCTAGAGGCAGAAAGCGTTTCCATACCTTAAATGGTCACAATAAATCGGAAGCCTCTGAAGACTGTTCCGATAGCATTACTTTAGTCGAAGAAGATTAAACTTGAGTAGAAAGCCCGCTAGATAGGGCTTTCTATTATTTGGCTAACATTGCTACCTTTTTAAGGAAGCTATCGCGCAAATGTTCCTGATCATACTCAAGGTGATAGGTATTATGGAACCCAATCTTGATCTCAACACCGTTACCTCGTAAATAAACACTATATCCGTCATAATCTGAGTACGCTTCTACACCCTCGTAAATCTTACCATATTCCGTTGGTGTCCCTTTTGACATTACTGTTTCATAAGCATGAAGTACCTTAGTCAGTTCAAGTTCATTTTTCATCTAAGCGCTCTCTTTGATATGACCTACTAAGTATGCGTTGCTCTTCAAGGTTTCGCCATTACTAGACTTTAAACCAAATAAAGAGTAGATAAAGTTTCTTTGACAATCGAGATCTGTCAGACGCTTAAGTCCAAAACAAAGTGGCTATAAGAGTAAGGACCGCAATACAGGCAATATTTAGAACGATACCCACCCGCATCATTTCACTCTGTTTAATGTGACCAGACCCAAACACAATAGCATTTGGTGGTGTGGCCACTGGCAACATAAAGGCACAAGAAGCTGCAACAGCAATTAACACAGATAGTACAACTGGTGGTAGACCAAATGCCTGGGCAACACTACCAAAAACAGGGATAAGCAAAGCAGCACTTGCGGTATTACTGGCAAATTCCGTAAGGAAAACCACAAAAGCGGCTATGATCGCGATAATAAGAACAATGCCAATATTTGAAATCAACTCACTCAGCACATTCGCCAAAAATACACTGGTCCCCGTCGCTTTGAGTACATTACTCAAACATATACCACCACCAAACAGTAACAACACGCCCCAGTCCGCTGTTTTCTCAATATCTTTCCAATGGACAACCCGAGCAAAATTGACTGCTATCACAGCGCTCAAGGCCACGATGGTATCAAATTTTGCGTAACCGCCGATCATGGCATTAATCGGCTTACTAAAAATCCAACAAGAGACCGTTAAAGCAAAGATCGCTAAAGTCACCATTTTTCCTTTGTCCCAAGTGACAGGGGTATGTTCTAACTCAAACTGACCAGATAAATTAGGTTTTAAAACATAAAACAATACCGCAATCGCAATGGGCAACAGCAGTAGCGACGCTGGAAGACCGTAACTCATCCAATCGGTAAAAGTAAGACCCACTTCTGCTGCGGCAATCGCATTGGGTGGGCTACCCACAACAGTTGCTATACCACCGATGCTAGCGCTATATGCTGTTCCTAACAGCACAAACACATAGGTTTTATGGCCACTTTCAGAATTAACTTTACTCAACACGCCTAAAACAAGTGGTAACATCATTGCCGTTGTCGCTGTATTACTAATCCACATTGATAAGCCTGCTGTAACACCAAACAGCATAAACACAGCGATGCTCATCTTCCCTCTCGCAATCACTAAGACTTTATCCGCAATGACTTTATCTAGCCCCTGACGATGCATTGCAGCAGCAAGAGCAAAACCACCTAGAAATAAAAAGATAATCGAGTTTGAAAAGTTATTCAAAGCGGTCTGGGTATCAAAAATGCCAAACAAGACTGCCATAACCGGAACAAAAATAGCAGTCACAGTGACATGCAATGCCTCAGTCAGCCAAAGAATAGCAATAAAAACCAGCATACTTAGGCCAAGCACAACTTTAGGCTCAAAAGGCAAGGTGAAATATAAGGCGGTAAACAAGGCAATGTCTGCAAGTACAATTAAGCTGTTCCGGTTAAACAGCCACTCGCTTGTATTGTTGGGCAAGGGGACGTTATCGTTTCGATTCATTATACTTTTCCTCATCAGGACCAAACGGCAGGCCGAATGATCCCATATAAAATGAGGGAGGGCTTTTTTTTGTTACAAAAACGTTAACCGTCTCAAAACATAAAACAGCTGAAGTAAAACGCAAAAAGGTTTTACAGAAATGTAAGGAATAAGGGTCAATATATTCACCCTGAGCCGCTACCATAACTGGCTGTATGGAAGATAAACCAAGTTTAAAGCAATTAGTAATGCCATCGACAAAAACGTTAACTTCATTCCTTGAACTCGGCCCTTTAAGCTCTCTGCCAATATCGCTTTAGCATGTATCACCCGACCGACAACAAACAAGATAGCAATACCATGAATCATCCAAGGGCTAGCACCATTGAACTCAGCCAGCGCCAGCAAAATTAGCGTAATAGGAATGTAATCAACCGCATTGCTATGCGCACTACGAGCAACTTGAAGCGCATTAACGCCGCCATCGGCATACGCAATTTTAGCACGTCGGCGTTGTTTAATTACTTGAAAAGAAAGCCAAATCATTAAGCCAGCTAATATAGAAGCATACAGTGCTGAAATCATAAATAGTTATCCTACATAAAGGGGATTGTATTAACATGACTCATTAATACAGCATTCAGCTTGAAGGAAGCAAATCACCTCTGAAAGATTTTGATACTCGGCCACACAATACAATGTTCGCCCTTCTCGCCGCTGTGTTATAAGGTTTGCAGACGCTAAACTCGAAATATGATGAGACAAAGTCGACCCTGGAATATCCAACATATCTTGGATAACACCAACAGCAACGCCTTTCTTTCCCGCTTTAACAACGCACTTATAAATAGATAAACGGGTTGGGTGGCCAAGCTCTTTAAGCGCCTTTGCAACTGCTTCAAGTTCCATTAATCATTCCTAAAAAAGTATTTCTATAACAGTCGAAGTATAAACCGATTTCAATTGGAACAGCTAGGTTATTCACTATTTCGATGGCTGAGACTCAGTCTAAAGCACAAAGAAAGAGCAAATACCTGTTTGCTTTAGTCATTTTTGATATAGTTAACAACAAGTGAACAACTTAAGGAATAGAACATGAAAACTGCACTTATCGCCATAATTATGCTGATCGCGGGCTGTTCAAGCACTTGGCAAGGCGTAAAAGATGACTCATCCAAGGTATGGGGGGATACCAAACAAGCCATCCATGAAGCGACAGAAGACTAGTATCAGCAATATTTACACCCACTACCCTGCCTATTTTTTAGCAAAAAGTAACACATCATCTCACACTTATAAATGTGTCCGTGTTAGTCCAACTGACTAGCACGCTTCTGCCCAAAATCTATTCAGCATCAATATAAAACGAATATTGAATTAACGATATATTCTCGATAATGTATCGATCTAATTATTGTTAATCTAGATACTAAGACATAAGTTTACAGCTTATATCGTTCAATAGTCGAGCTTGGAAATCAGTATGAAAATAAATATTGTGGGTGCAGGACGTGTTGGCCAAACTCTTGGAAAACTGCTGGTCAATACCAAAGTTTTTCAGGTAGGTTCGATTTATAACCGAACCAAATTAAGCGCTGAAAGAGCTGCTTCATTTATCGGCACAGGAACTCCCATTGCCAACTTAAGTGACATGGAGCAAGCCGACCTGTATATGATAACAACGGCGGACGGGGCTCTTGGAGAAGTGTGCGATCGCATGTTAGATGTACACGACTTTAAACAAAACAGCGTAATTTTTCATTGTAGTGGCGCTGTACCTTCACGTATTTTTCAACGTGCCCAAGAGCATGGTTGCTATATAGCTAGCGTACATCCGGTCAAAAGCTTTGCGGAACCATCAATCGCAGTGTCAGATTTTAAGGGGACTTTTTGCGCGGTAGAAGGTGATGAAAAGGCGCTAGGCATACTCGAAGGATGTTTTCAAAGCATTGGGGGGCATATATTTAGAATCAATACAGATAAAAAAGCCCTCTATCATGGCGCAACTGTGATGGCATGCAATAACCTTGTTGCTTTAATAGAAGCAGCAACCTCAATGTACGTTGACTCTGGTCTTGATAGAAAAACGGCGCTCAAAGTGATGGAACCGATTGTCCGTGGCACAATTACAAATATATTCGCCTTGGGAGCAGTATCCGCTTTAACTGGCCCTATAGCGCGAGGGGATTCAGAGACAGTTAGTACACACTTAAATGCTTTAAAGGATGATGACGGAATGCTCACTGATGTCTACTGTTCTCTTGGAAAATGGGCACTAAACCTGTCGAAAGAACAAGGCAGTGCGACTAGTGAATCACTGAGAAATATTCTTGATCAGCTAAACATACACGATCCAAATTAACCGAGTACCAAATTTATTGAAATTAATGGTAATAACCATTACAAACATTCCATTTTTCTATCATCTATTCGTATTTTAGGGCATTAAAAATATAGTCATGGCTCAAAGTATATCAATTAGGCTAGATATACCGCTCAATAATCTTAGTGCTTATGATTCAAATCCATTTATTCCGCTTATGGCCCGATAAACCAAAAACTTATCCCTAGAATTTAATGAAAGGTAATTGATTAATCAAACATTATCTTTCATCGTATTTTCCACTAAGACCATATGTACTAAATCAAAGTCCACTCGATATGTTCACAAATACCTAGAATTATTCCAGAGACATTATTTGACTTGGCTAATCACCGAAAAATCCGCCTTTGAAAATAACTAGTTCAGCGTATCACTACTTTAAGTCATGACCCACTCTTAATATATAGAGTTATCAACAAAAATTATTGACTATTTAAAATACAACTCAGTTCTTAAAGAACGAATCAATAATGCAATATTGAATTTTTTATTTCAATAATTAATTTTTGATTTTTTAAGTATTGATATAACAAAGAGAAAAATAGATAATTTATCGGTACGCTTAAGGCGATGGTAGGGCGATGTAATGAGCGATGAAATGTTGATTTCCCAAGGAAAAGCTCAGATTATGGTATCGCTCGGATTTATATCTTTTACATCGGTAATAGAAGAAAAACTTGGGTTCAGTATCCAGTTTTTAACTCCAGATGAGAAGTTTGTGTATATGTCAGATTCTCATGGCATGAAAAAAAACTTTAAAAGCCTAGATTCATGTTCAAAAACATTAAAAAAACTAGGCATTTTTATATTTCAAGTTGAATTAAAAGATGATGAGAATTAGCGCTTATGATGTCGACACTCTAACTAGAAATCACATGGATAATATTGAAATGGTGATCTCAGATAGGGTTATTTACTTCCAAGGAAAACTAAAAGATCAACATTTTGTGTTTGTGACCAAACGTAACGACATTGCAACCTTTAAAAGCATTAAAGCCTGCAAGGATTTCATTAGCGAATTCCTTCCAGATAAAAAAATTACCGTGAGAATGGAATGAATGACTTAATCGAACAATGCCAAAGAAACAAAGGGTCGGTTACGCTCTTTAACTTATTCTTCGATCCCATCAAAACCCTTGATAACCAAGAATCCGAGCTATTTATTGACATGATAAATAATAAAAAACTCAGTAATATCCGCGATTCAATAGATAACAATCTTCTACATTATTCATTGATGATTAATTCGCCACTTTCAGACTTCATAGCTAAAAGATTCCCAAGCTTCATTAATCAAAAAAACAAACTAGGCCAACTACCTTGTCATTTTGGCGCATTTCACAATAATCTTGACCTATCTAAGTTTTCACCTCAACAAAGCTCCCGGCAAGATAGTCGAGGTTTTACCCCTCTGCATATTGCTGCTGAGTTGGGTAACCAAAATCACATAAAATCTATGTTAGCCTCTGTAGAAGAAAAGAATATCTTTAATGCCTTTGCTCTTCATTGGGCGTTAAAAAATGACGAAAGAAACAGCATTAAAAGAGTGAACAAGTTGATTTTTTCGAAAGCATTACTCCAAACTGCTAAATCAGTCCAAATGAAAACGAGAAATGCTATAGGAATGACACCTAGAGATTGGATGGAGGCAACATGTTCAACCAAAGAAATTGACTTTATAATGTTCAAGTGAACATTACTTTGAAATGGTATATCTACCTTGTTAAATATTTTGTGTTGGTACTTGGTAGTTGCCAATCATCCATCAAACCTTCACCCCGAGGCCTTATTGTAACGTATCGTTAACCCAAGACTTCAAACTCATCAAAAGGCAGTCTGACAGCACCATCTTCGCAAATGCTCCATACCTCTTTATGTACAACGCCAAAGTCTTTACTCATGGTCCACTTTGAAGATCATATAAAAATTTCATCATCGATTTATTGTCATTTGATATCGCTATTTTTCCACGCTTGACTACCCACTTTACATAGACTCTAAGTTGATGATTTAATTCTTCCTTGCTTTTTTATGCAAGCAGTGTGCATCTAGATTTAACATATAAAAGCAGACCAATTAGAAAAACTGTTTTTAAAAGGAGAACAATAATGAATAAACACAGACAAATGATGATCTTTAAGGCGATTGTAGACTCAGGATCGATTTCTAAAGCCGCTGAAAGACTCGAACTATCAAAGTCAGTTCTCAGCAATCATCTTAAGCAACTCGAAAATGAGCTAAACATAGACTTGCTAAAGCGAACAACACGCCGACAATCACTTACCCTCGCTGGTGAGCAGTTCTACCGACATTGCGTCGCATTGAATGATGTAATGTCTCATGCTTGGGAGGATATCCATCAATTACAACAGCAACCATATGGTAAAATATCGGTCACTGCACCAGTAGCTTTGATGGAGCTTATTGTCATACCTGCTTTATGCAGTGCATTTGCCTCTTACCCAAAAGTATCACTAAATTTAATCGCTGATGATCGCCAATTAGACTTACTCCAAAATGATATAGATATCGCAATTCGGTTCGGAGAGTCCCCAGATAGCAATATAAAACAAAAGCGAATTGGTCGTTTTCAGGACGTACTCTGTCAATCAAAACGTGCCTGCCAAAGTGCAGCTGAAGCTAACTATATTGCGAACCAATGGCAGGAAAAAGATATCGTTCATACTCTTAACCACAGGGGTAATTCATTAACAACTGAGCTCTGTTATACTGCCCATCATAGAGCAAACAACGTCAACCAAGTGGCTAGCTTAATTCAAAACGGAATGGGCGTTGGCTTACTACCAGATTTCCTGCTAAGCCGATACCCGGACTTAGAACCTTGTTTTAAGGAGCATTACTTAGCTATAAACAATGTTTATGCCTTGCATCCTTATTCTAAATCACCACCTGCTTCTGTTACCCATGCTATCAATGCAATTGAAAAAATGTTGAAATCCGTGACGGAATTTTGAACATCTGTTTAACCTAGATCAAGCTTGAAAACTATTTTTTACCACATTCAGATCTCTGTCCTACAATTGAAAAACTCATCAATAAATCACTAAGGGGGTTATACATGATTTCAACATTCAGAGACTACCAGCTACAAGACAAAAATCACTTTCATGCTCATATAGAGGTCAACCCAACAGGAATTTTAGGTGTTGATATTATTGAAAAAAAGGAACACCATCAAACTGACCTTTACGATATAAGTTTTGAAAAGTTAGCCGGAAACACACGTCTTAAGGGCAAAGGAGCACAACATCAATGGCAACTGGATCTTGATGACAAGGATGCGCTTGAACTTCACCACCTTATTTCTCAGACTAATGAAGAATATGAAACACTTATGCGCGACCTATAACGCAGATTACCATTGTCAGGAAAAGTGAGTTTTTTCCTGACAATTACTCTTCTAGCTCCCACCAACTTTTACTTTAAGACAACGGCTTAAGACTTTATCACTCACTTTCTCCAGTTTTACACTAAGAATATAAACTAACAACACAAACACGACTGACCCCAAAAGGTCGATCGGCCTGTGCATTCCAAGCCATAAGCGGCTATATGCAACCCCCATTGCCCATGTACTGAGTGCGAGCGTAAGAAGATAGCGGCCATTTTGAAGAAACAAATTACCAAAAAAAGCCAAACATATAGCGACGAAAATCGTATGCCCTGAGGGAAAAGAAAAATCTTTTTCTCCCTGCCACTGATTGGTTCTCCAAGTACTCACATTGTTTGTCACTTCCTCAATCACTTGCTGCTTTTGAAACAAGCTTAGGTTATAGAAGTGCGAAGGCTGAGGAATCAAGAGGTTTTGCGTCAATACTTCAGTGTATGGACGCGGGCTTTCTGTAACTTGCTTTAGAGCCGTTTTACAAATAAAACCTACGGCAAGAATCAAACCTAAATGGAACATTTTCTTCATCCACAGAACCCTGTTAGGGGTAAGTCTCCACGTCATAGCAGCTAAGACTACGAGAGAAACAATAAATCCTTTTGGCCCTGCGGAAAATGTTAGAGCTGTATAACTAAAGCCAGTAGATGCGGATACGGGACTAAATAAGTCAATATCACTAGCCATTAAACTCAGAGCCATAATCCCTAAGAAAAATATTACTAGAAGGGTCACACCATATTGCTTGCTCGAAAAGGAATGCTTCACTAGTAAAACTCCGCACCATACTTTGAAGAGGGTGAATAGTAATCGAAGCAATAGGGATGATTTATCAGATCAATGTCAAATAAGTGAAAGTTAACGCTAACATGTTAAAATCATCACACAAAGCTGTTAAACGTTTCAATAATATAAAAATTTTATGGCATCAATGATAACCCAAACCTAAGAATTGCACTTTTAATTCCTTTAGGCACCGTTTTTACATTTTGTGATAGTGCTAGGTAACACTAAGAAAATACTATCATCGAACATTCGTATGCCCATCAAAAAAGTGATGTACAGGGCCATGCCCTCTTCCTATCTTGAGATCATCAGCATTAGCAATAGTTTTTGAGACGTACTGCTTCCCTAAATAAACAGCTTTATGTAGCTTATACCCTTGGGCTAGGTATGATGTAATGGCTGCAGAAAGTGTACATCCAGTTCCATGAGTGTTTCTTGTTGAATAACGCCTGGAATGCAGCCACTCAACACTATCAGATAATATGAGTAAGTCAGAGCAGCTATTTTGGTCTGAATCCATATGTCCCCCTTTTAAAAGCACCATCTCTGAACCTAATCCCCGCAAGGGCTCAACCATATTTTCCATCTGATTGTTATCTTTTGGATCCTGACTACCTATCAATGCTGCGCCTTCAGGTAAGTTAGGAGTAATTAAATCCATCATTGGAATCAATTCTTCTTTCAAAGTCATCACAGCTGAATGCTCTAATAACCTTTGACCACTGGTTGAAACCATCACTGGGTCTAAAACCAAGTTTTTAGGCCGATATTGTCGAAGCTTATCGGCAACGAGCCTAATCACTTGGTCATCAACTAGCATACCAACTTTGACCGCAACAACGTTGAGGTCGCTCAATACTGCATCTATTTGGCTTGCTATGTGTTTAAGAGGAATAGAATGGACAGCAGTTACGCCTAGCGTATTTTGGGAGGTGATGGCCGTAATAACAGAGCATGGATAGGTTCCTGTAGCAGACATCGCCTTAATGTCTGCTTGAATCCCAGCTCCACCACTACTATCCGAACCGGCAATGGTGAGTACTACGGGGTAGGTGATGCTTTTATTTAACATAATCGTTCCTAGTGCTAAAGGTAAAGGAACTCTTTGCTGGCTGCAGGTCTCGCTTATCAAAGAAGAGACTAAACAAACTGAGCACACCTGTGTGATGTCTGCCCATTGCAAATAGTTCCCTACGCCAGTGTTAACTGAATCAGGTTCTACGGGTCCCGCAATGCGATCTCAGCTTTCAAGTTACTGCCTAATTTAGCTCCCCGACTATCCATGCTAATGCTATCAATAAATCAAACTCTCGAACACTCAAATTGTGACCAGAGATTGATTTTTATTACTCAAAACCAATAATCTTGTCTCAAGCGGGACATGCTATCCTTTACTAACGTCTATAAGCTTAAGAGGGTATACAAATGGCTCAAGAAGCTCTGTTATCTCGCATCAATGAATTACCTCGCATACAAAAAGTACTCCAAGACTTACTTAACATGGTCAATCAGGATGAAGTAGATTTCGACAAACTTTCACAAAAGATTTCAACCGATCAAGTCCTTAGTGCTCGACTACTACGTATGGCTAATTCTGCCCATTTTGGTGGGAATACATCTGTATCCTCAGTTCATCAGGCACTTTTACGCGTAGGAACAGGCCCAGTAAGAACATTAGTCGTTGCATCTGTATTATCTAGCGCCTTTCCTAAAGTCAAAACCTTAGATCTTAATCAATATTGGGAAGATACTTTCGAAGTTTCTGTCATTGCGAGCAAAATCGCTGAACAAGTACAAATGGACACCCATGAAGTTTTTACAACAGGTATTCTTCATAATATTGGTGAACTAATGATTCATACCCTAGTACCAGAGGCTGCAGCTGAAATAGCGATAAGAACACAAAATGGAGAAGATGCTATATCTGTACAAGAAGAATTACTCAATATCAGTGCTCCGGCTTTAGGCGCAAAACTGGCAAAAACGTGGAAGTTTCCAGCTCCAATGATTGATGCTATTGCAAACTTTCATGAGCCAAGAGACGCTGAACTGTCCCCCCAAATGGCTACCACAATTCATTTGGCTCTCTCTATTCATAGAGATTGGGACGGACTCATGAACAACGAATCCAAATTAAAATATATAACTGAGCATCCAGATTCAAGGTTACTCCAAATACCTAATGAGTTCGCTACAACAGTCGATCAATTCAGAGGAAATGGCCGCGAATTAGCCACTCAGCTAAATGCCGCCTAGACCTAGATAAACCTAACTCTCAAAGCCAGTCGCTTCCGTAAACACTTTTTTAACAGCCGCACCACTATCGGTGCCCACCAAAGTTAAAAAAACAGTCAGCAATTGGCCTTGTTCTGTATATAGTGAGAAATGTTCCATTTTTTTCTCACCTGGCTTTAGAAACTGCATCTTGATATTGTATACCGAATAACACCAACGCCCATGACCATCGATAGTAAGGGACCCCAAGGTTTCCTTACTGGCAACCACACTATCAATATCAAACAGTGTATAGGGGCAGGCTGCTTCAGGTAGTTCGAATAATCCTGAATCTACCAATAGAGGAAAGTCATTATCATCTGTCCAATAATCATCTTTGAGAGCAGACCTGTGTTCGTTTGAACTATCAGAATGATGTGATGCATTATCTGCAAACATTCGTAGCCCAGAGATATTGATACTACGCTGGCTGGTGTGAGAATTCAGTGAATGAGCCATGACTCCTCCTGTGATTCTAAATGCATGTCCAATCTCAATTACGCAAGCGGTATGCCATAAATTAAGCCGTAATTTTTTCAAAAAAGCATATACTGTTCATACAGATAGCTACTACGGCATAATTAATACAGTTTCGCTTTCAAAATGAGTCGCAAAATTTAACAAATCTCTTAAGTTGTTAACGGCAATAAAGGGCGATAGTTTAATATTAGGCAAAACCATACCAATACGGCAACTCTTTAAGGCTCCAAATTCGCAATACAATAATAAGTGTCAAACTATGAAATTAGAAAACCTAGATACACCGGCTTTGTTTATCGATATGGATACCGTTGAAAATAACCTAGCAGAAATGCAGCGTAGAATTGATAAACTCGGCTTAACACTCAGGCCTCATACTAAAGCACATAAAATTCCTCAACTGGCACAAAAACAGATTGATTTCGGTGCCAGAGGCATATGCACCTCAAAGTTAGGTGAAGCTGAAGTCATGCTAGAAGGCGGCATTAAAGACATTCTTATCACAACCCCCATTGCAGGCGATGTAAAAATTCAGCGTTTAATTAAGCTCCATACTCAATATCCAGACGCTAAGTTATATCAGGTTATCGACCACCCAAAGCACGTAGACGATATTGCCAAGTTTGCACAACTATCTAAAGTAGAAGTAAACCTTTTCATAGAAGTGGAAAGCGGCCAACAAAGGTGCGGCGTTACAGTCGGCCCAGATTTATTGGATCTCATTGAAAAAATTATCGAAGCTGAAGGGGTTAATTACTCAGGAATACAAGCATACAGTGGTCACCTACAGCTTATCAAAGGTTTTGAAGAAAGACAGAAGCAAGCACGTTCAGCTGTTACTACTCTTTTTGATTACATAGAAACTGAGCTTAAGCCACGTAAACTAACCCCACAAATAATCAGCGGGGGAGGTACAGGGACTTATCAAGCCTACCAGAACTTACATTTCACTGAGATACAAGCAGGATCTTACCTGTTTATGGATTCATCATATATCAATATAGGAGATGAAAAAGATCAGGATAAAAACTTGCAATTTACCTCTGCATTAAAAGTTATCAGCACAGTCATAAGCCACCCAACACCCAATAGAGCTGTTGTTGATGCTGGAATGAAATCACTTTCAATCGATTTGGGAATGCCGACTGTCGATTATTATCAAAACATCACGTATCAATGTGGTGGTGATGAACATGGCATATTGCACCTCAATTCAGACCACACGCTCAAGATAGGCCAGACCTTAACCCTTACTCCAAGCCACTGTGACACTACACTAAACAACTTTGACTGGTTACATATTGTGAAAAATGGACTGGTTGTAGACAAATGGAAAATTGTTGGCCGTGGACGCTCAGATTAAGACGTACTTACCTTCCACTGCTAAATATTATCAAAGATAAAAAGGAGCATCACTGCTCCTTTTTATTCATAGCGCTGCAAACACATTGAGGCAATTACGCACCTATTACACCACCATCTTCACGCGTAATAGCCATGATGGTTGATCTTGGCTTACTTTTACCACCAGCAGGAAAATGAGACGGCGCCCCTTTATCACCGGGATGTTGAACCCCTATAAACATTGTTTTGTAATCTTCAGAGAACGTTAAACCCGTGATTTCACAAGCAATAGGCCCAGTTAAAAAACGTCGTATTTCTCCGGTATCAGGGTCTGCGCAGAGCATTTGGTTATTCCCTTGGCCAGCAAAATCTCCTTTATTGGAATAGTCACCGTCAGTTTGAATCCACAAACGACCAGCTTTATCAAAACCTATACCGTCTGGACTATTAAACATATTATCTGGATTAATATTGTCGCTCCCTGCATACAAATTACCCTTATGGACACTTGGGTTACCCGCAACCAGATATAAATCCCACTCAAACCTCTCAGCTGTATGATCTCCTTTGGTTGGTGACCAACGAACAATCTGCCCATAATTATTCTTTTTACGTGGATTAGGCCCTCCGACTGGTTGACCCTCTTTTACACCTCGATTCTTATTATTTGTTAGAGTACAAAAAACAAATTGCTTGTCAGGATGAACCGCAACCCACTCTGGACGGTCCATAGTTGTTGCACCTACATGAGTTGCAGCTCGACGTGCAAATGTGACGATTTCAGCCTGATCATTAAAGCCGTTGGTTTTATTAAGACCATTTTTCCCATAGGTTAACTCCACCCACTCGCCCTGACCTTTCAATTCGTCTTTGTCCATATAAAACTTAGCAACATACAGAGTCCCTTCTTCAAGAAGGCTTCTATTCTCTTTGTCATGACCTAATTGATACTTGTACTTGGAAACAAACTTGTAAAGATGCTCTCCACGTTCATCATCCCCCATATACACCACGACATGACCATCATCGTTGACAACAACAGCCGCATTCTCATGTTTAAAGCGACCAAGAGCTGTTCTTTTAAGCGGCGTAGATTCAGGGTCGTGTGGATCAATTTCTACCACCCAACCAAAGCGGTGGGCCTCATTAGGGTGAATAGCAATATCAAAACGTTCATCATTGTTGTGCCATTGATATTCACTTTGTACTGGTGAAATTCCATAGCGTTTGTGATCATCAGATACATCTACAGATTTGACGCTGCCAAAATAGCCATCGAAATTTTCTTCACAAGTGAGGTAAGTGCCCCACGGAGTTTGCCCATTAGCACAATTTGCAAATGTTCCAAAAGGCTTAGTACCCGAGGGATCGAGTTTAGTTTTCATCAAACTATGCCCTGCAGCAGGACCCGTTAATCTCATTTCAGTATTGGCTGTAATTCTGCGATTACGGGTACCCTTCTTGTCTAAGTGCCATTGGCTGCCTGATTTTTTAATTTCGAATACCGTTACTCCATGGGCAGCTTGTGACTTGGCAACATCATCTGCCGTCATCGATTTACCACCATGGTCAAACAGGTATTCGTAGTTGGTATACTCATTATTCACCGCTATAACTGCCCGATCTTGGCTAATAGGGAATAAGCTCATTCCATCATTGTTATCACCAAACTGTCTCAATTGAGCTTTAGAATCTTGTTTTCCACTTGAGTCAAACTCAGGGGCATCAGCAAAAAGGGGGTCCCCCCATGAAACCAAAGGTGTCGCACTATAGCCTTTAGGCACAACCAGGGTGTCGTCTGTCGAAGCAGGTACCGCAGAGAAATTCAATAAAGTGCTTTTCTTATTCGCTGCAAATGCTTTAGCGATCGGATTAAGTGATAAAAAAGTACCAGCTCCAACAGCAGCAGTCCCTGTTAAAAAACGTCGACGAGATAGCCTCGCATCTATCATTTGACTAAATTGAGACTCTTGCTCTTCGTGGTTTTTCATTGCTATTCCTTGTGTGTGTTTTTTAATCTTTGGTGAGGATAGACTGAAAAAATGACAACCAAGTTAAACTATTGTTTCTTTTGTAAAGTATGCGCAAGCTGTCTTTATAAGAATTACATTACGATTCCATTAAAATGAGACGTTTTTCACTTTCATAACAGAAACTTGAGGAAATATGTAAAAACAACATTTAGTCAAGTGGTAATCCTTAAATATGCTCACTAAAGTAAATTTGTTCATTAAGTACTTGATTTAATGAAATCAAGAGAAAATACGTTGCTATATGAGGTAATTTGATGAAAAAAATGAGAAGAGCTCAACTTCACCGTATTCGCATTCAATATTGGAAAGACGTAAACAAAAGTGCATCCAAAAAGTAACTTGTTGGTAAATTAATATTTTTAGGAAAAGCTGGTGTTATTGCCAGCTTTTATGTCCCTAACAATTAAACGTAGTAGTATCTCTTTACCTAACTCTTGTGTTTCAACAATAAGTAATCAAACACATTTCGAACAAATGGTGCACCAACTTTAGAGCCACCATTCCCATGTTCTATAACGACAGCTGTAACGTAATCAGGATCCTCACATGGAGCAAAACCAGTAAATAGGGCATGATCGAGTAGATTATGGCTTAACTCTTTTGAGTTATAGACTTCATCCTTTTTTAAGCCAAAGACCTGTGCCGTACCAGACTTTCCACCGCTGCAATATTGAGCCCCTTTGAACACTCTTCGACCAGAACCCCTAGACCCTTCATTTACTAAACGCATTGCATTAAGCGAGATGTCCCAATAGGTATCTTTAACTTGCTTCATGTCATTTGTTGTAGGGTAGTCGACAAGTTGTGCAGCTTCATAACTCTGTCCATGTTCAATGACCGCCTTAAGTATATGAGGAGGCGTCACATCACCATGATTCACTAACACCGAAGTCGCTTTAGCTAGCTGAAGAGGCGTTGCTGTCCAATAACCTTGACCAATTCCGATAGGCACAGTATCACCTTTGTACCACGGCTGGTGGTGACGCCGTTGCTTCCACTCTCTCGTTGGCATATTGGCAGTCGTCTCTTCGAAAATATCAACACCCGTTCTCTGACCAAAGCCAAACATTCCCATCCAATCAGATATTCTGTCTATTCCTAGGTCATAAGCAATTTGGTAAAAAAAAGAATCAACCGATTCTTCAATCGCTAAAGTAACGTCTACATTACCGTGCCCCCAACGTCTCCAATCACGCCAAGCTTTAGAATGGCGGCTCGATCCAGGTATCTGCCAACGACCATGGTCGTTACGAACCGTCTCAGGATTGATAACTTTCTCACTTAAACCTGCAATGGCAATGAATGGTTTTACCGTTGATGCTGGAGGGTAGACCCCTAAAGTCGCTCGGTTGAGTAATGGATGATAAGGGTTTTGAAGTAATTTACGATAATCGGCACTAGAAATCCCGTCAACAAATGGGTTGGGATCATAGCTTGGGCTCGAAGCCATTGCTAGAACACTATTGTCTTTTGGATCAAGGACAACCGCACTACCTTGTCTATCCCCAAAAAGTTGATAAACATGATTTTGCAAAGCGACATCAATATTTAAAACGAGATCTTTTCCAGCTACTGGAGGAACATATTTAAGAGTTCGTATCACACGCCCACGGTTATTAACTTCAACTTCCTCATAGCCCTGTTGCCCATGCAAAAGTTTTTCATAATATCGCTCAATACCAAGTTTCCCAATCGTTTTGGTTGCCCGGTAATTAGCAAGCTCTCCCCCTTCTTTTAAATGTTCCAAGTCTCGATCGTTGATGTGTGCTACGTACCCGACCACATGCGTTAACGATGCCCCGTAAGGATAATAACGTTTCATTTCTGCATTCAGTCTAAAACCTGGAAATTCATGCTGATGAGCCGAAAATCGTGCAACTTCTACTTCACTTAAACCACTTTTAATTGTCTGTGGCTTATGTCCAGCAGGGCGTAATTGCGTGAGTTTCTCCTGTTGCTCTGGCGATAGTTCAATATAGTTTGATAAATGAAGGATAGATCCACGTAAAGACGCCACCTTGTTAGGAACAACTTCCAATACGTAAACTGGAATATTTTGAGCCACAAGATTACCGTTTCTGTCATAAATCAATCCCCTAGGCGGAGAGATAGGCAGAACTTGGATACGATTATCGTTTGCTCGTGTCTGATAATAAGAAAACTCTTTTACTTCGAGCTGGTATAAATTTGCAACAAGCACAAAACACAGCAATACCATAATGACAAAGGCTACAACTGCCCGTTGCTTGAACAAACTACGCTCTAAGTCATAGTTGCGCAGGCGATTAATACATCGGTTTAACTTCATAGGATCTTAAAAATGTAGGCACCCAGGGGCAAGACCTACAGTGAAAGGTGTACATTGTTATCATTGACGCAACTCTAACAAATCTAGGTAAAAGTTATGTGCCGAAAGTGTCAACTATTGAGATTTCACTAAATTTTTATCGGCTCAATCGCAGTCACACTTGCAATGATAAGCGTAACATTGCATATACGAGATCATGTAAGCAGTATTTTTTAGTTTTTAAAATTATGATGGAAAAGTCTGAGATAATAGAAGGAAATCAAGATGAGATACCAACATATTTTAGTTGCTTTAGAGATCTCTAGTGAAAGTAACCTACTGATTGAAAGAGCAATATTTATGGCTAAACAGCACAACGCTGATATCTCGTTTATTCACATTGATGGTACTCATGGTGAGATCTACCCAGATCTCGTCGACATTCATACCGACATACATGTCAGGCCTGTCAATGAACTTGCTATGAAAAAATTAAGATCATTCGAAGCTAACGCAAACTTTCCTATCCGACATTTTTTAGTTGGCACTGGAAATTTAGCCAATAAACTTTCCGAGACTATAGAAAGCTATCATGTGGATTTATTGCTATGTGGTCATCATCAGGATTTTTGGAGCAAGATTATTTCTTACTCTCGGCAGCTGATTAACCGCTCTCCTGTCGATATTCTGGTTGTTCCTATTTTAGGAGATAGCCATGAGAGCCATTGATGTCAAAATTTAAACTTATCACAACCATTCTTAGGAAGTGCAGGGGCAAGACTAGAACTCGTTTATGATCTTAACATTCGAACTAGGCTGACAATTTCCTGTTTAACGGGAAGTTTGGCTATCACTTTGCTTATGTGCTCTGCATTTGCGATTACAATGAACATTGTCAATGTATTATCAGCTGTATAAAATGATTTGAGTTATTCAAACGAAGTAACCGCACCGAGTTGGTTACTTTCAATATAAGTAAATTATTAATCTTGCTCCAGTGCTTCTTCATCCATAGCTGAGGCACATTTTATCTCATACTGAGTAAAGCTAAAAGTACTGGCACCATGGACACGTTTTGTGATCACCTTTTCTTCGCCATACTGCACCGTGACGTGTGTATAGACCTTGTGCTTGACCTCTATAATGTTTTCTTCCAGTGCTTCTTCCAACTCCATTTCAAGTCTATCTCTAGCCATTTTTGCTTTTTCTAATCTAGCATTAGATTCTTGCTTTAACTTATCAATGTTCTCTTGTTCTTCTTCAGTTCGCTCTACTTTGGGTCGTTTTTTAAATTCAAGCTCTTTCCTGACCACATTCATGGTTGCTTCTTGGGCTGCTGTATATTCTTCTTTATATTTATGCTGTCGCTCCTTAAAATTTGCATAGCGAGCGAATGCATTCACATGAGTCGCAGTATCCCCTTCTACTCCTAAGTTGATGCAAGTAATCTTGCCGCCGACCATAGCACTCCCACCACTGAGCGTTCCTTGTTTTCCTGCTGCATCTGATACTGTAAGGTCTTTACCGCACCGTATCCCATTACCCATACAATGTATGGAGAGATTAATATTTTCAGCTGCCTGCAAATCAGAAAATTGTGCATAGTTTGCCGTAATAGACCCACCTGATTTAATCTTGCAGGTTTTTTCAGCATCGCCTGAAACATTATGCCCAATAATACCCTTGGCAACTTCAATATCCCCCTGAGCCTGAACGTCAGCCGATTCAATAAACCCACCGACAGTGAGATTTCCGGTGGTGCGAACAACCATATCAGACTCAATATTTCCCGTAACAATCACGTTACCTTTAAATTTTATATGCCCAGTTGCAACACCAATCGAAGGGAGACAAATTGCATCTTCAACCTCAACTGAACGCTCTTTGATAATTGGCATTCCAGATACAGAAGCAATAAGTACATTGGGATCATCTGAAGAGATTTCGGAGCCTTTGGAGGCTTTAAGTATAGCGTCACTGCCTGGTTTTGGCGGGATAGACTTCCCTTGCACGGTTATACCAGGGACTCCCTTAGTGGCAGGTATTCTCTTCATCAAACGCGAATTAGCTTCAACCGTGACAGTCTCACCGAGATTCAGCATATCAACTTTGCCACTTTCATCTTCTGTTGGTGCTAAAACTTGCTTAGTGACGTCTTTAACCAAAGGAATAAACTTAGCATCTTGACCTTGAACCGGATTTTTGCCTTTCGCAACCGCTTGCGTAAAAGTCTCACCAGGCTTAAGTTGATGACTCATCACTAAGACTTTCTTTAGTGCAAGTTTATTAATACCTTTAGTAACATGGGCGCGTGCTAGAGCATGAACAATTTGAGGCCCCTTCAATGGTGCACCACGAAATGCCCCTGTCACTACCATGCTAGCAAGCATATCATGATCAGATAAAACAACCTCTACTTCAGCATCTCTTACTTCAGCGATCGGAAAGCCAATCAACGCTTCACTTTTACCTTCATTTGCACAATTAACGAATCGATTAATTTCTTCGGTCAGTATACAAAAGTCGGTAGCGCCGATATTGTTTAACACTTCCTCAACACCTTTATCGCTAAGTTTACCTTCAAGATTGATATCCTGTGGCAACTTAGCTATAACATGTCGTTCGTCTTCAGATAAGCTGACTAATTTGTTCCACATTTACAGCCTACTTTTTGTCATCCCTTTAAGTTTAGTTTATATAATCCTGTTGGAATAGAATATTTAATTTATAGCAAAGTAGGCGCTCGGTCACTTCTCACTTACTTTTACACTGTAAATATCATTAGTCAGAACTGGGGAAATGATGTTTCGAGTCCAAACGATAGACGGCAGTCACACATTTACCCTGCTTTGAATATTCCAATGAATCACATAATTCTGAAGCAAGTACGATGCCACGACCATGTGTCAAAGATTTATCACTTCCAGTTTTTATCTTAGCGTGATCGAAGCCTTCACCATTATGCTCAAGAGTCATGATTACCTTTGTATTATCCGGTTGATAATTAATAGACAAAGATAACCAATACTTATCTGACAATTCTTGAAGTTTTTGTTCACGCATCTGATAAAAAGTAAAAAATCCATCTGGCTCTTCTTTGATTCTAGAATCCATATTGAGTAACCCATGCTCAATGGCATTGGCAAATAACTCAGATAATACTGAACATACTAAATCAAGATGTGCTCCCGACATGACACCTGTCATAAACTGCCTTACTTCACTCATTACAGTGACTGACTTTAGTACAGAAGCAGGGAAACGTATCGTAGACTGAGATTGAGTCTGACTTAAATAAGAATTGTTTTGTTGAGTAATTCTATCGTTACTATTGGAAATAGGAAACGTCATTGCCAGTATAGATAAGTCATCACCAACATTACGGCTGGAGAAATTTTTAACCGATTCAAAAACAGTAGGGATGATTGCTCGGCCTGAAGTCAACGCTTCTTCTAGCCGCCACTGCCCAAATTGCTCCCCGGCTCCATTATCAGCTTCAACAACTCCATCGGTATAACAAACAATCCTTTGATCTGGTTCCATCTTATAATGTGTAAGCTCAGCTTCAAACTCATGCTCTTTTAGTACGCCAAGCGGCATATGGGTTGATACTAGTTTACGAACGATGGTGCCATCTTTCTCTAATAAATAACCATCAGGCAACCCACCACCCCACCATGAAACCTCAAAACCGTTTGCTCTAACTTCAAATACACTTGCAGCTAACATCATACCCATAGGTAAAAATCTTACCAATACATC
Source organism: Vibrio hepatarius (assembly GCF_018860525.1). GTDB lineage: Bacteria > Pseudomonadota > Gammaproteobacteria > Enterobacterales > Vibrionaceae > Vibrio > Vibrio hepatarius_B. The sequence continues at coordinate 47,160 of NZ_JAHKPM010000070.1, read as the reverse complement.
ATTAAGCTCGCGTACAATATCACCGAGCGACAGGCCTTTAGCTGCCATGGAAAAAAAAGCTCGTGTCGCAGGAATAGCAGAAATAGCCGCTGGAAGACCGTGACCTGTAGCATCAGCGATCATGACATAAACACCACCATGTGGACGATTGGCGACCACGATCATATCCCCATTGAAGACCGTCGATGGTGTGGATTTGTAATCGATACCGTAGATATTATTTAACTGAGAGCCCATTTCGTCCATCAAGTTGGAAAAAATTGATTCAGCAATCGCATAATCATAGCGCACCTGCTCGTGAAAATGACTCAGCTCGTCTCTTTGTTCTCTAACTTGGTTGTGTATTTTCACAATTCGATAGTGAGCCTGTACCTTAGCTATCAATACACTACGTTCTACTGGCTTGGGAATAAAATCATCACCAACCGTCAAGCATTTTTCAAATGAAACGTGATCATCTAACACGGTAAGGAAAATAATCGGCATATGTGTTCCGGAAAACGCTTCACGGATTTCCTTAGCTGTTGTAAAACCATCTTTGACTGGCATCATTACATCAAGAAGAATGACATCAGGCAAAAGCGGCATTTTTCGCATGGCGCTGACAACTCCCTCACCGTTTTCAAAAGTGGTGACCTTTTCTGTTATGCCACTTAACATAAACCGACACAACTCTCTATTGGTCGCGTGGTCGTCAACTATCATGACATGCATACAACCCTCCTCGATATCTACTCGATGGCAAACTTTTTATCAAAACGAGAAATAGATAATATTTTTCGAACTTGAGGTAGGGTGTTGGTAATGCGGATCATGCCATCATCTTGCTCAAGATAATTATGCATATTAAGCAACATCCCCAAACCTGCACTATCGATATAATCAACTTTGCGTAAATCGATAGTAAAGCGATAATTTTTTTTATCGGAATAACAACGACGAAAATCCTGAACAAGACTAAAGCCAAACGCTCCCTCTATAACGATAGTAATGTGCTTCGCACTTGTATCGATTTCTGACTCAACTGACATAATGTTTCCCTATTAAGACAGCAAGGCTTTATCCCTTGCATGATTCACCCAAGAAAAATTTCAAAAAAACTCAATTTCGCCTTCTTCAATGCTTGCTTGAGATGCTGCCGGCGCACTTCTTTGCTCAATGTTATGTTTAAGGCTGTTTATAGCCTGATGAAATTCGTCTCCATCAATCCTACCACTCGCATATTTAGCAAAGTGGTTCTCCATTTTTTCAAGAAACTCCGTACTGGCTTGAGCATATTCACCCTGCTGGATAATAATATCTGTAAACTGTAACGCCCTAATACCATCACCAACCTTGCTTTGCAGTTTTATTCCAATGGACTTGATTTTCTGTACTTCACGCTCAACCAAAGCATTGTGTTTCTGTACTCCAAGTAACATCTCATCAACTTTATCTTTTGATTCGATTGCATCTGTCATATCAATCGAGGCCATTTCTCCGACCGTTTTGTTAGCTTCCTTGACAGTATTTTGCGCAACGTTAATTTCTTTCTCAATCAGACTATTTAACTCTTCCGCTTTCACCGACAAATTACGCACCTCTTGAGCAACAACAGCAAAACCTCGACCAGCATCACCAGCACGTGCAGCCTCTATTGCAGCATTGAGAGCAAGTAAATTGGTTTGCTCAGATAGCCCTCGAACTTGTTTAAGCAACTTGAATACTTTACCCAGTTTATCTGACATATCGTGAATACTGTGTACCGCAGAAATACTTTTCTCCGATACAGTGATGAGTGTCTCGACAAACTGGCGGATAATAGCTTCTGTTTTCGGTAAAACTTGAGTAATGTCGTACGTATCATCTTTACTACCTAGAGTTTTGACTACGAGCGCTTCAGCAATATCATTTTGATTTTCCGCCAAACTTTGTAATTCAAAGAAACTACTGTTTAATGTTTCAACCGACTCATCTACAACACTACTTTGTAACCTTAGCGGTTCATTTAGCTGCTGTGATATCCGGCCAATTGCTTCACTTACCTCCTTGGCAGAGGACTGCACATTTTTAACAGGTTTGACGGTAAGATCTTTCTCACACTCATCAATTGATTTTCGAGGCATGACAAACCAAGGTACAGCAGCAGCTAAAACCATCACAGCGACATGTGCCAGCGAGGAAGACAATGTCATACCAATTGACAGCAGTACAAGCTGAGCCCCGATAGCAACACCATATCGATACTGTGTGACCATTATTTTTCTATTCATAATCTCCCCTAACCTTATCTTTGAACACTCAAGAATGGTTGTCTAGACAATCACATATCTGTTGTGGAATGTGTTTAAGACTCTTTATCTTCTGGGCAGCATTCATTTCAACAGCGACACGAGGCATGCCCCATACCACTGAAGAAGCTTGGTCTTGTGCTATAGTTCTTGCACCTTGTTGCCTCATTTTAAGCATCCCTTTAGCACCATCCTGCCCCATTCCAGTTAGAATGACACCGATCGCGTTTTCACCTACCGTTTCAGCCACAGCATCAAACATCACATCAACAGAAGGTTTGTGCCGATTGACGCTTGGCCTATCATCTAGCTGGCAATACAGGTGATTTCCCTGCTTAACAACAACCAAATGCTTATCTCCTGGAGCAACATAAGCACAACCATTGACTAACGGCGCTTTGTTAACTGATAATTCCTTGACTTCTAAGGCACAGTTTTCGTTCAACCTCTGAGCAAAAGAAGCACTAAACATAGCACTGATATGCTGAGTAATAACGATAGGAGGCAGTCCTGCAGGCAACGCAGACAATACTTGCCTAACCGCCTCTGTCCCACCAGTAGAAGCGCCAATAGCTATGATTTCAATTGCTGTTTTACCAGCACCTGTTGTCAATGCCTGAGATGAAGAATTTTGGCAAGAATCATTATGAACATTGGCACCAGCTGCCATTTTGATTTTATCATTGACAAGATCTTTGTAGTTGACCATCTCAGCGGTATTGTGGACTGATGGCTTGGGAAAGTAATCAACAGCCCCAAGTTCTAAAGCCGTTAATGTAGGTTCAGCACCGTGCTGCGTTAAGGTTGATATCATAACAACTGGGGTTGGCCTTAACCGCATTAGGTTTTTAAGAAACTGGACACCATTCATCTTTGGCATCTCAATGTCTAATGTAATAACATCTGGGTTATGTCTCTTAATCAATTCACGTGCTTGGAAGGGGTCTTCAGCTAATGCGACAACATTAAGACAAGGGTCAGAGTTAATGATTTGTTCAAGCAAAGCCCTAAATACTGGTGAGTCATCTACAACCAAGACTTTAATTTTTTTCATCCAAACAACTCCACTTCATTATCCTGCAAACTATGACTCTCGCGACTTAATTTGCTAGCATATTTATCTTCTTGTTGTTGAAGATGATGAACCTCAGTGTACGGAAGTCTCTTGAGCCAAACCTTTCCCGTCAGAGGATTAAATATGATCTTCCTTGGCTCTAATCCACCAAGATCCTGAGCAATGACATTGAGTTTTTCACGTTCAGCATAATCCAAGATAAAAGCAACATTCTTTTCTCCAATCATCGAATGTTTACCCATCATTTGAGCACCTCCAAAAAGCTTAATTTTCAGCTCAGATCGACGAGCACCATGAGAAATCATCGCATTAATCAACATTTCCATTGCATGGCTGCCATAACGCGAAGCTGTAGATATAATCTCACCAGGGCGCCATGCATTGATTTCAGAGTGGTTGCAAAAAGGAAGTAAAAAATGATTCATTCCACCAATGCCAACGAGTTCATCCCACAGGCAAACAGCAACACATGAACCTAATCCTGTGGCAATTAATTCATCGTTTTTCTGACTCCAATACAGCCCTCCAGGCAATACCTTTACCATGTGCATCTCTTTTTGACGGTGATAAAAGCGATTGAAATGACTACTGTCATGCATCGGCTTTGCTTCCTTAAGTCCAACCATAGTTTTTCCTATTGTTTTATATAAATGGTTTTCCCGAGGTGCCTGAAGAGATCGCTACAAGAACCGACACTTTCAGAGTGACCTATAAATAGTATTCCGTGAGGTTTAAGTTGCTGATAAAAACGTCTTATCAATTTTTCTTGGGTTTGCTTATCAAAATAAATCATCACATTTCTGCATGAAATAAGGTCAAAAGGTTGCTCCCATCCCCAATCATCAAGCAAATTTAGCTGCTGAAAGTTGATACATTTTTGTAAACCTTTAGCTACTTTGATGTTCCCTTGCTGGTATCCTTTTCCTTTAAAAAAACAAGATTGCAAGTATTTATCTGGAATAGACGAAACAGCTTCCTCACTGTAAATACCTTGCTCAGCATGAGAAAGTACTTTAGTGTCAAGATCTGTCGCATATATCTGAACCTTCTCGAAAGAACTAAACGCTTCCTTAAAATAGAGTGAAGAAGCTAAACTGTAAGGCTCCTCTCCTGTAGAACAGCCTGCAGACCACAAATTTAGATTATGAACGCCTTGTTTTAACCACTCTTTCAACATAACATTTTCGAGAAATTCAAAGTGATGATATTCTCGAAAGAACTGTGTCTTATTGGTTGTAAGGCTATTAATAAAACCAACACGTTCTTCACTATCTTGTTCAATCAGCAGCTTGTAATCTGCAAAACGATTCAGTCCTAGCCGCCTAAGCTGACGACTAATACGGCCATATACCATGGTACGTTTTCGATCAGAAAAATAGATACCGGCATGCTTGTGCATGAACCACTGGATAAATCTAAAGTCCTTATCCGTCAGTTCAAACTCTGTACCAGATACAACTCCATCTTCACTGCTTAAAACTCTTCCCATTCGTCCCCTTCCTCACTGGCTTGAAAACCGGAGTTAGCAACCCGAGGGGTTCGTATTTCTCTAACATTACTTTTTTGAGCAGGTTGCTGTGATCTTTTTGATTCGAACGTCGCAACATTGTCATCTGAAGCAAAGAAGTTCATTAGGTGCAGCAGCTGTTTCCCTTCATCTTTCAACGACTGACTAGCCGCAGATGTCTCCTCAACTAAAGAAGCATTCTGTTGAGTCATTTCATCCATAGTCGAAATGGCACGATTAATTTCATCGATGCCCGTTGATTGCTCAAGGCTGGAGGAAGCAATCTGAACAATGAGCTCAGTGACTTTTTCTACAGCCTCTACAATTTCATTGAGTGTATCGCCTGATTCGTCGACCAATCTGGAGCCCTCATCGACTTTCTCAACACTATCATTGATCAAACCTTTAATTTCTTTCGCTGCTGCTGCACTTCTTTGCGCTAGGTTACGGACTTCTCCAGCGACTACTGCAAAGCCGCGACCTTGCTCTCCTGCTCTGGCTGCTTCTACTGCTGCATTTAACGCCAATAAATTTGTCTGGAAAGCAATTTCATCGATAACACCAATGATATCGGCAATTTTCTTACTTGCGCTGTTAATTTCAGACATAGCCGATACCGCTTGGCCAACCACATCTCCTCCCTTACTAGCTTTTTTAGTCGCATCTTCAGCCAGTGTATTCGCACCTTTAGCATTATCCGCATTTTGTCTTACTGTGGCGGTCATCTGCTCCATACTCGCAGCTGTCTCCTCCAGATTTGATGCTTGGGCTTCAACACGCTGACTTAAATCATTATTTCCTTCAGCAATCTCAGTAGAAGCTGTCGCCACTCGGGCCGAAGATTGAGTAATCTTTTCCACCATATTTCGAATGTTGATAATTGAGGTATTAACCGCATCTGACAGCCTGCCGAATTCACCTTTATTGTCAGACATATTGGTATTTAAATCCCCATCAGCCACACGGCTCATGACATCAATACATTGACCAATGGGTTCCACCATGGTATCGAGCAAGTTGTTAATACCATCCCCTAACTCTTTCATGAAACCACTGTAAACAGACGTGTCAATGCGCTCATTTAATTCACCTGATATTGCTCGCTGAATCAATGACTCAACCTGTCTTTGGCCATCTTGCTGCTCGGTAATATCTTCCCACTGAAGTGCTGGCCCGATGTAGTTACCCTGAGCATCATGCATTGCAATGCAAGTTAAATTAAATTCAAGCCCTCCAACTGCCACGTTAGAAGAGAAAGGTAAGCGATCTGGGTTATTGATAATATTCCTTTGATGACTTGGGTTTTTATGGAATACATCGATATTTTTACCCACTAAATTATTGGCATCAAAACCTGGTAATGCTTTCTGTAAATCACTTTCTCTCGACTTAAGCAAATTAGATAATGATGGGTTAAGGTATTGAATAATTCCCTCTTTGTCCGCCATCATGAGATTGGTTGTCATTCCTTTTACCGCAGAAGCTAAACGACCGACTTCCTGGTCTTTAGCTCGCCTTGCAGTGACATCTTGCCACTCTAGTGTATTACCAATATAGTTTCCCTTGGCATCCATAATTGCAGCAACATTAAGTTCAATTTTTATATCTGCGATGTTTATATCGGTTTTGTGAGGGAGATTATTGGGTGTTGACAATAGTTGTCTCTGGTGAGCAGGGTTTTTATGAAATTCATCGATGCATCGCCCCATTAACCATTCTTCAGAAGCGGTGAAACCTGACCATACCGTCCTGAGCGCTGCTTCATGTATACCAAAAAGCTGGATAGTTGCTTGGTTCACATAAGTGATACTGAAATCACGGTCTATCATAACCATTGCTGTCTGAGCTTGGTCTACGGCAGCCCGAAGACGTGCAATATCGTCACGCTGCTTGAGTACATCTGTCACATCAGACCACTCCAACGTATTCCCTACATAGTTTCCATTAGCATCAATAATAGCGCCAACATTTAGCTCAATCTGTACATCTTTAACAGTAATTGTTGCGGTATGAGGTAGGTTAGATGGATTCGAAAGCAACTGACGTTGATGGGCAGGGTTTGCATGAAAGCCATCTATACAATACCCCATTAAGAACTCTTCATCGGCACGAAAGTTGGGCCAAACCGACTGAAATAAACTTTCATGACTTTTCAGTAAATCAATGGACTTCTGATTAATGTAGGTAATATTAAAGTCTCTATCGATCATCATCAATGCTGTTTGCGCAGCATTGAGCGCTGAAACAAGCTGGTCTTTTGACAGACTTTTTTCTTCAGGATCGTCTGTTTCCATTAAGCTATCCGATGCTTCTGCTTCAAATTGCTCAATTACATTTGATTTGGGTTTGCGATTCCAAAATGCCATGAGTCACCTCTCACTGATTGTTTCGTATGACTTGTTAGGCCAAACTCTGCTCTTTCTGGTCAAGTTCAGCCAACTCTGCCACATCGAACAGAGCCTCAAGTTTTATTAATATCAGGTGACCGTTCTCAACCGATGCAATACCTCGGATGAAGCTATGGTCAACCGACCGCGATACATGTGGTGCTGGTTTTATTTGTTCATCTGTTAGTGGATAAACCTCTGAGACCCCATCAACAATAATGCCTAGCGGATGCATCTGAGCATCGTTGAGTACAATCACAACTGTCGTTGCACTAATCTCTGCTGGTGGCAAACCAAACCGTGATCTCAAATCAACAATCGGTACGTATTCTCCTCGAATTTCTAACACGCCCAGCATATATGATGGAGAGTTGGGTACTTCTCGGACAGCTCCCCAACCGCGTACTTCACGGACATCAAGAATGGGGACGCCATATTCGTCTTCTCCCAAGATAAAGCTGAGAAATTCCTGCGGCATGATCATGACTCTCTCCCCAATACACGATCTATATTAAGTAACTCCTCTGTATTCAGCAGAGACATAACTTGATCGCCAACGTTCAACAACCCTTGTAAATACGGGGTGACTAATGACTCCCCAACACTTGGATACAAATCATTATGCCCTTGACTGACGACATCACTAACCGCATCGACCACCAAGCCCATTAAGCGTTCACTCTCATCTGATTCAAACCGAAGCACAATCACTACGGTACTTGGCAGATATTCACTGTTCCCTACACCAAAACGACATCTTAGGTCGACAACAGGAACAATCATTCCACGTAAATTAATGACACCTTTGACAAATTCAGGTGCATGCGGAATTGGAGTTGGCCTCTCCCAAACACGAATCTCTTCAACATCTTTAATATCAACGCCGTATAGCTCCCTTTCTAATTTAAAGCTTAAGAAATCAGCACTTTCAGATACACCTTCTTCAGTGGCATAATCTAAAGAAACTTGGCCTTGTATTGGCGAAACTTTTTTTGCCGCTAAATCGTGTGTTATTAATTCAGATTCCATTTACCTCTCCTTAAGCCGCAATACCTTTATGGGCAGAGTCAGAGGTTCGTTTTAGAAAGTGTGTTATCAACCCTTGAACATCTATGATCAACGAAACTGAACCATCTCCTAAAATAGTGGCTCCTGAAATGCCTGCAACTTTGTTGTAGTTCGATTCCAAACTCTTGATAACGACTTGTTGTTGATCAAGAAGCTCATCAATAAGTAGCCCTACTCGATTACCTGCCGCTTCAACAAAACAGAGTATTCTCGCGTCAAGAGACCCACTTCGGCCCATTTCTAATTCTTCTTGAAGGCGTAATATGGGGATGTTCTCATCGCGTAACCGATATAGCTCAATCCCTCCAGACGCCAGCTTGATACAGCTTGTATCTATTTGAATAGATTCGACAATGGTCAAAAGTGGAATGATGTATACCTCCCCCCCAACCTTGACTAGCTGCCCATCAAGTATTGCCAGAGTTAACGGCAGGCTTATAGTAAAACTACTACCAACTCCGAGCTTAGACTCAACTTCAATATGCCCACCAAGTTCTTCGATATTTCTCTTAACAACGTCCATTCCCACACCACGGCCTGAAATATCAGAGACTTCCTCCGCAGTTGAAAAGCCGGGAGCAAAAATCAAATTCATGATTTGTTTGTCATTCATATCCTCACGGCGAACTTCTGCTGCCAGTACTCCTTTTTCAGTCGCTTTATTCCACAGTTTTTCACAGTCAAGCCCTGCACCATCATCCTTGATTTCGATCACAATAGAGCCGCCTTGATGAAAAGCATTAAGCTTAATCACACCTTGTGCTGGCTTACCCCGCTCTAAACGAGTATCTGGCTGCTCAATACCATGATCGATGCCGTTTCTCACTAAGTGAACTAATGGATCCACAATACGTTCAAGTACCGTCTTATCTAGTTCTGTCTGCTCACCTTGAATTTGTAAGTCGACCTGCTTATCAAGTCTGCTTGATAAATCACGAACCAGCCTAGGGAAACGGCTAAATGCAAAGCTCATCGGTAACATGCGAATGTTAAGCACATTCTCTTGTAAGTCCTTACTATTTTGAAGCAACTGAGCTAGCCCAACTTTGAGCTTCTCAATTTTATCAATCGTAAAGTCATTGCCTATTTCGGTGAGCATGGACTGAGTAATCACTAACTCTCCAACTAAGTTGATCAAACTATCAACTTTGTCTATGTCGACTCGAATAGAACTCACACTTGATTCAGATTTAGCCGCTTTATTGGTTTTGGGCTCCGACTTGGCAGGGCTAGATATCGATGGTTGGTTGTTAAGCTTAGCTGACTCACTGCTATATTGGATTCCTTCTGTGCTCGTAGTAACTTTTTGACTTGTCGGAACTCTGTCTATGTACAGATCGCATTCATCTTCTACCCACTCAAAAATCTCACGTATAGCCTCTTCTGTCACATCCCCTGATAGTTTAACTGTCCAATTCAAATAACACAGTTCAGCCTCAATTAGATCTAGCTCAGGTAGCGATTTGGTATCAGCAATAATCACACACGAAGTATGTAGATCCTTTAGTTCTCTTAGTATTCTAAGCGGGTCATTGCCACTAAAAAACATTTCAGGATGAGGCTCAAATTTCACCTGCCAATCAGATTGACCAGTTTGAATTAAAGAAGAAGCAGTGGTCTGGGATGATAAAACTGGTGGAGGCTCAATGGGCTCATCGACTAACTCCCCCAATAGCGAATGAAGTTGAGCACTAACTTGATTTTTCAGCTCAATATCGACATCACTTCCTTGCTCATGCCCTTCGAGCATCGCATGAATACAATCGCCACTTTTAAGCAATAGATCTACTGTACTTGCAGTTAGCTCTCGTTGCTGGTTACGGACTAGATCAAGATAAGCTTCTACAGAATGAGTGAACTCACTAATATCAAGTAAATTGAAAGTCGCAGCTCCTCCCTTAATCGAGTGGGCAGCTCGAAATATAGTATTAATTGACTCTTCTTCGACATTGTTAATGTCCAAGTTAAGGAGTACATCTTCTAATACTTCAAGATTTTCACGACATTCTTCGTAAAACATCTTGCGCAATTGTTCCATATCTAAAGCCATAAGCTTTTCCCTTGCCTGATGACGTTGTTTAGTGCAGATATTGTGGTCAAATAACGCGCTTTAGTGTTTTTAATAGCGTTTCTGGATTGAATGGCTTAACCAGCCATCCAGTAGCCCCAGCCGATTTACCCTGCTGTTTTTTTTCAGTACTTGTTTCTGTTGTTAACATTAAAATTGGAGTGAATTTATACTGAGGTTTATCTCTCAAGGCTTTAACTAGCTCAAAACCTCCCATAATGGGCATATTGACATCTGATATCACAACATCAAACTTATGGCTTGCAACCTTAGTAAGTGCATCTCGACCGTCATTTGCTGTTTCTACTTCATAGCCTGCATCACGTAACGTGTGGCTAACCATTTGACGTATTGACACAGAGTCATCTACTGCAAGTATCTTGGTCATAGTGGTTACTCTCCGACTTTCATTGTCCGTTCAAAAACACTACTTAACCCTAACGTCCGAATTCCATCAGTTAAAAGCTCCGTAGGTTTAAGTATTTGAATCTCTATGTGATTTTTTTTTGCAGAAATAAAAAGACAAGAAAGAAGCTGAATGCCGGCCGCATCAACCCGAACAACCTTTTCGGCATTCAGTTCGATGGAGTCTTGGTTAGTAAGCCATTCTTGGTACAGAGTCGTGACATCTAGCACTGTTGAAATGTCTAGAGACTCAGGCAGTAAACAGTTCATGTTTCAACCTTTTTTGTTTTTTATATTTCCTAGCCGTTTATTGAAGCATTACGCCTCATTCAGAGTGTAGAAAGGATTCACTATTTAGCCAACCAAGCCAATGTCAGATATGAATACAAATTCATAAAATTTGCTAGCAATATAAATATAATTACATAACTTTCAATATGTTAAATAGGCATTTTATTTATTAAAAATAACCATATTTTTTGAGAGGGAACTAGTGAATAGTTGTTTCATTTGATTTGTAAGTGAGTTTACACTGTAAATATTTAGTGAGAATATAAAAAAATAGGGGGCAGTGAATTATAACAAAGTAAAATTTACACTGTAAAGAAAGTCACAACTTAATCGATTCAAGCAAAAATTGAATATCCGCTTTGAGTTGTTGTTCCAAGCGTTTTCTGCCCAATATCGAAAACTCCTTACCACACATTTCCCAAGAACGCTGTTGCAGTACTTTACGTACAAGTAGATCTGAAGACTCTCTAACAATATCGGATGACGATAGCATCCAATTAAATAACAACGGAGCGATACTCTCATAACTAGCTCCTCCTAAACAATAATTCATAATCAAGGTTTTGGATTCATGATTTCCGACGGAAGCATTACTCATCACGAATAAAATACGAACAATGTCGATTGCAATATCAGAAAATTGCGTAGTTAGAAGGTAACATATTGATTGATGATTAAGCTCCCTTGCACTCTCTAACCAATCAACTTTACCCTTCACCATTATAATAGAATGACAACCACTTGCTTGATCTCTTTGCGTTCCCATTTTAACTGGCGAAAAACCACTTTTGGCCCAGAACCTGATCAATTCCGCCGTTGCTCCAAAACTAGTAGAAACAAAATCAACATCTGAACTTTGCAAAAATTGAGACAATATTTCGGTGCCAATTCCCGTTCTCTGAATATCAGGGTGTATGGCAATTCGCATAATACGAGTGCTACGTTGACACGCGGCTTGAGAGATCCCTAAGTGATTGGCAAGTGTGACTGGAACCAGATGACCTTTAGGTCTGCGTTGACCACGCTGAATTGATTTAATTAAACTCTCCTCTAATCCACCTTCATTGATTGTCATGATACAGCCAACATATGTATCACTGGAAACCACTGCATAGAGATCTATCTCTTCTTCCTCTAACAATAACATCAAATCGTTAGGCGTTGTTTGGTAGTGAGCATTAACTAGTAAAGCAAACAGCTCTCGCAGTATATGAGGCTGATTAACAAGTTGCTGCTTACTGACCTTTTCTAATCTAACTTCGACCTGTTCGAGAGCCACTAATGTCTTAAGATCTGTATCTAGCAGAAAAGTCTCAAATAACCAATTTTCTAAAGGGTCATTTTCAGCCCAACGAATAGGTTGATTAAGGTGGAAAAAAGCAGTACCTGGCCGAGTCTTCCTAAGCCAGTTTTCAAACTTAATAGTAAATCCTCTACCACACCCTTCATAGCCATGTATTGTAGTAGAGAAAACAGCCCGATTATAAAACTCTACCATCTTCTGTAACATGGGAACTGGGATTGCTGAAGCCTCATCAACAAGTAATAGATCACAATCAGGTTGACCTCTGAGCAGTTCATCAGGTGCAATAAACTCTAATGAAGCATTAGAATTCGAAACTCGTCCTTTCTTGATGATACAATTTTTAACGTGTATTTGGGCATGTTCAAAAACAGGAGTAACTGTTGCAAGGCTCGGTGCTGTAATACAAATTCTTATACTACGCTGATTCATAAGTTCAGCTGCAGCTAACCCTAATGCACTACTTTTACCTCTCCCTCGATCAGCAGTCATGACTAAAGGACGTTTACGATGACCAGTTAAAACTTTATGGATTTTCTTAACAGCCAAACTCTGCTCAGTAAAAGGAACCCCAGTTGATTCGCTAACATTAGGGTGTTTTGTCAGTGGCTTGGATTGCTCAACTTGAATCAATCGACTAAATGCAGTTTCAAGCCAACACTGCCCACATGGTGAGATGGTATTAAATGAGGGTAATATTATGACCAACCCTCCCCCTTTAACACTCCCTGAAGCAGCACAAAATGAATTTGCATCAAATCCTTCGGATAGATAACAAATTAATAAATTGCATTCTTGGCCTAATAGCGTCTTTCCTTGTTTAAAATTGACATAACGTACGCCTGCATCTCTTACTTCACCACCTAACTGGACCGTATCTGAGTAACAATATAAACTTTTTATCATCTCTACTGTGTTGGCTGTCCAGCCAAGATCACCGTGCAAAACTAGACCATATCTATGGTTAGATTTAGCGGCGGATTCTTTTAGGTGTGAAAAATAATCAAGCATAGAAAGTATTATCAATTAGGAATAAAAGAATTATAACAACTATGGTGACAAAATGAGAGTCATGAAACCCCCCCCAATCATTGATGTCCAAATATTGGAGGCCTTTCATAGAGTGACTGTATTAAGAGCAAAACATAAGCTCAAAGTGCAGCTAAAAACATAGGTCTAAACAGGTACTATTTTACTCCAATTTTTTATTAATGAAGCCAATAATTTCTTGCATAAGATCATCATCTATTTTTTTGAGATTAAGAACAAGACCTGACCCTTTACGACTGTAGCTAGCTCGTCCCTTAACAAGTTCAACTTTGCGATTTCCCTGACACTCTTTTGGAGCTAGTTCTTCTATCCACTGTTCGATAGTCTCAGAAACTTCTCTTGTTATACGGGCTACTCCCTGCGCCTTACTCCTCTGCCATACAAAGCCTTCCGTTGAAGCGCATCTACTAAGAACCTGACTTCGATTTGTTTCATTTAGTTCATTAAACTGTTTATGTAACTTGACTATGGTTGGACGGCCAAGATCGGCCACATTAGGATAAGCTTGTAGTAATGATAAAGGTAAGTCGGCAGCTTTTAAGGCCCCACTCACTAAAGCTTCACTACATTGAAACATTTTCGCTAAAGCCTTTTGATCTTCCGCCTCTCCATTATTGAGTTTAGCTTGCATTTCCTTACCTTTTTCATACAAAGATAAAGGCTTGTGGGCATTAGCAACATCAGATAAAAACTTAGCATGCTCACTATTAATATCCTCAGCAACGTAGATAAGAAAGTCTTTATTAGCAAGAATACAAGACATTCGACGACGGCTGCCATCCAACACCTCTATCTTACCGTCCAAACTTTTTCGTCCAACCGCGGGATATTGCTGACCACGTTCTTTTAACGTACTCAATATATCAGATAGAGCATGCTCATTTAGAAAAGACTGCTCCCTAGCATTATCAGCAAATACAATCGTTTCATGTGCAACTGCATCAGCAGGAATTCTTAACAACTCAAAGGTAACAATATCTTCCCCTGCGACTGCAAGTTCAATCACTTGAGCTTGGTCTTTAGCCGCATTCTGTGCTTCTAGTGGACTAGAGACATGGCGTTTGTTCGCTTTTCCAAATAATCTTGCGTTTAAATCTGAAGTTTTAATTGCCATTATTTACTTACCCCTGATTGAGTGATGACCAATTACTATGAAGGACACGTTCAAGCTCTAAAGCACTTTTTTGGACTGCATCTTGCGCTGTAGCTAGTGTTTTTTTACCACCTTCAAAGTCTCCAGTTGTTAAGTCAAACACAGTACTATAAGTATCTGCGCAGGTTTCAAAAGCTCTACTACGAGGTATCGTCGCCATAGTCACTTGATCACCGAGTAAATAATTCATTTCAGTCAGTACTGCCACTTGTTTTTTATTGTCATCTTCAAACATTGTTGGCATCAAACGTACGAATTCAAGCCCTTGCCAATCTTGTGGAAACATTTCATAAACCGTTGGTAAGTGCTGGAAAAAATTCACTGTTGAAGCCCAATCAAGACGTTTAGCTGCACATGGAATAAGCAAAGCATTTGATGCATACATAGCATTCCAGACTAAAGGGTCAACATGTGGCCCTGTATCTATCATTATAATATCAAAGTCATCAGATATTTTATCTATAAGCTTTTCTTTCAATAATTTAACTATATCAAGAGATTGATTTTGCGATAGATTTTGCCAAGCTTCAGCATTAAACATTGCATCTTCAGGAAATGCAGAAACTGTTTTTAAATTCGGGTATTGAGTCGGTAGTAATACGTTTTTGTGTAAAAACTCGTTATCAACATTTACGCCTTCAGGAACATTATCTAGCATCACATCAACCGCAGAATAAATATTGTCATGATCTGTTAGGCTAATTTGCGGGTTAAGAAATAAACGTAATGATCCCTGTGGATCTAAGTCAATCAAACAAATGCGATAGCGCTTATCTAGATTCAATGCTAAACAGGCAGCAAGGTGTACTGCTGTCATTGATTTTCCAGTGCCACCTTTTTGATTCTGTACATTTATAATCCACGGCTTTTTGCCTTGTATATTTTTTCTCTGGTGGAACTTTGGTACTCCAGCAGCATCCATCAACATGTGTGCTTCCTGCAGTGAAATAGAATAATGGTTAGCATTATTTTTCGTGAACTGGTGTCCAGATGCTTCCAACTTACCAATAGCTTCGTCTAACTTTCTCCTTGTTAATCCTGACCGTGTTTCCATTAGAGCTTTAGACATAGCAGGAAAGTGCTCATCACTACGTTCCTCTAAAACGATTTCAATCCGGTCAGCTTGCACCTGAGCTGTTTGCTCTGCTAGGTGAACAAGGCTCTCAATTGTTTGTTCTCTTTTCATTACCACATTCCGCTATAAGTCACTGATTACAATTGTACAACAAAAATAAACAAATACAACAAAATGCTGAACATACATTTATGAATCAAAATCACACTAATAGTATGATATTTACAAACTAGATTAATTAAAGACAAAAACCTGTATGCATCTATTAAAATATTCCTCGATACTTTATGTAAATATAGAAACAGATTAAAAATGTCACAGCGTCACTTATTTACATTGTAAATAGATGATATTTAGAATGCTATATAGCTACGGAACGATTGATAGTTAACCATATCTTACGGCCAGTGTAATTTTGACTTATCGACTCAAAAATCCACTACAAAGGCAATAATAGAAGCTATATCTACTGATATATCTCAATGCTTTTATTAAATATCTTTTTCTTTCTGAAAGCATGATCAAGGAAATACACTTGATCATGCTTTCAGTACAAAATTCGTTCTTGGAACAATGATCAAGAGTTAGTGCAACTGAATAGGAAAATAAAATTTACACTTAATGCTATGATCGTCTTTCGGATCAATGATCAAGTAATATCACACTTCGGAAGAATGAGTATAACTTACTAGATTACGGCTAAACGTAGATGAATAAAGCTATCTGATTAAACGCGATATAGACATAGATATATCCAGAAACAAAACAAACCAGTCAGAGAACAAAAATCATATCTTGATCATGCTTTCGTATACAACTGACTTGAAAGTCAAGTAATAAGCAGAACTTAAAACTATAAAATAAAATTCTCTAGGCTATCCATAGAAAGGATAGGATAGGATATTGTGGATACCTTGATCATAGTTCTAAACAAATTAGGGCAAATAATACGAAATACAGCAGATACAGAAAGATTGACAGCAAAGAACTGTGGATAATATGTGAATATATAATGATCATGCTTTCGATTTTTAATGATCATATATACGTCATTATATTGATCATCGTTTCGCACAAAACTGATCATGCTTCTTTTTAATAATGATCATGGTTTCACACATATCTTGATCATCCTTCCTAATGAGCAAGGTAAATATACCATATAAAACAAAGCATTAGACTTTCATTCTCTACCGGATCATTAGATCATATAATCAATTTAGATCACTTTAATCATTAAGATCAGATTTAAAGAACGATAATAATGGAAAATGTATCTTCAGCCCTATTTAACCTAGCTATTCTGTTTACTAGAACCTGCTAGTTTGAGATTGAGAAAAATACACTATCTCTTATCTTGGGCCTAATGATCCTAAGCTTTCGGCATCTAGATAAACTAACAAGTAGTGGTAGACGCTTAATGCATAAAGATCACTGAAAATAGATCACTTGAATATAAGGTCTGCACTTTGGAGGTACGCCATAACTCTTTCAAGAGTAAGTTAGATACAGGCAGCAAACTAAAAAAAACAACAAGTTTTTTCTTTATTTATAAACTGTTTTTCTCTATTCTTTCGGAATGATATTAAGATTACGGTCTACGTTATACGGATAAATCTCCATGACCTCAAAAGATAAAGTCCTGATTAAATCCCCCAGAAGTCATAAAGACGGGCATATGTTTGAAGTGTCTGACGCTGCTGTTAATTGGATTGAACAGTATCAACATTTTAAAGGAGTGACGAGAAGTATAGTTGAGCTGCTAAATCTTATTTCACTTCAAGGCTTTACAAGCAAAGATGGATTGGTTTCAACGACAGAATTAATTGATGCAACTGATGGGCAGCTTACTCGAGCAGCAATCCAACAACGTTTACGGGCGGCTGTAAACATAGGTCTGTTTCAACAAATACCGGTTCGGTTTGAGCAAGGATTGGCTGGCAAAACGATGCTGCATCGTTTTGTAAATCCAAACCAGTTAATTTCAGTGTTAGGTGCAGCCAGTTTGATGACAGAGTCTGTAAAGCGAAGTGAAAAACAAAAACGTTCTAAAGCACTAGCACAAACACATGTCAATAAACGATTACTGAATGAATATGGATTAAACACTCCACCAGCAATGAAAGATGAGGCGGATCAATTTGTTGTATCTCCGACTAACTGGGCTGGGATTATTGATCAAGCTTTAGCGCCTCCTCGTACCCGTAAACAATATCAAAAGAGCTTAGTGTCTATATCTGGTACTAAAGCTGTCATTGAAACTCGATCTTCTAAGAGTATTATGACTGTGGACGATCTAATGACGCTATTTGCCTTGTTTACTTTAACGGTTCAGTACCATGAACATCATCAAGATGATTATCATATTGACGCAAAACATGCGCCTAACAAAACCCCGTTGTATATTACAGATATCCTCTCTTTGCGTGGGAAGAAGGACAGTGGGCCAGCTCGAGATTCGATTAGAGACAGTATCGATCGAATTGAATTTACAGATTTCCAGCTCCATGAATTAACTGGCAGATGGTTAAGCGAAAATATGCCAGAGGGCTTTAAAAGTGATCGTTTTCGTTTTCTAGCGCGAACTATTACAGCATCTGAGGAAGCTCCAACAGAAGGTGAAGATGGAGAAATTCGAATTAAACCCAATCTCTATATCTTGGTTTGGGAACCTTCTTTTTATGAAGAGTTACTGACGCGTGACTACTTTTTCTTGTTTCCTCCTGAAATCCTTAGGCAGCATACACTTGTTTTCCAGCTTTACAGTTATTTCCGTAGTCGCATGTCACGTCGTCATAGTGATGTGATGTTACTAAGTGCGTTAAATCAAAAATTGGCACGTAACATTGAATGGCGTCGATTCTCAATGGATCTGATCCGTGAACTCAAAAAATTATCTGAAGATCAACAAAGTGATGAGGATATTTTTAAAGTAAATCTTTGGGGTTATCACCTGACCATTTGTCCTGTTGAACAAAGTGGAAAGAATAAAGACTACCAAGTAGATATAAAGTGCGACGCAGATGAAGTGCTACGTTACGCTAGGGCTCGCATGACAAATGCAGGTAAACGTAATATGGCTCCCACTCTCCCTAACCCACTACGTAATGAAATGGTGACTAAGCAGCAACTCGATGAGATGTCCCAGATTATCGACGGTGAGTTTGAACCTATTCAGAGAAAAGAACGCTCCCCTAAAGGTAAACTTGGACGTAGAGTTAAGGTGCGTAAACATTTGGCTGAGATAAATGCTGATGAGATAACCATTACCCTATCCAAATATACCTCTTCTGAGGCTCTGGAACGCTCTGTAACAGCACTATCTGCAATGACAGGGCATTCACACAGTTCAATTCTTGAAGAGTGCAAGGAGCTTATGGAGAAGCTTGATTTTCTTAAAGTAGGGGAAGAGGTTATTCCTTATGAAACGTTGAGCAAACTTATTGAGCTTTACAATAGCCAAAATGACACCAAACACCTTTCTATTGAACGCCTAATAGCAGGGCTTGCGGTGAGAAGGAAAGTTTGTAAGCAGGTGTATAGCGGGCATCTTGATGAAAGTGTTTATCGAGTACTAGATGAAGTTGCAGTGTAAGCTATTGTTTTAATATGCTATTTACACTGAAATGTCTCTAGTTAAAATCATGAGATCATTCATGGATGAATATCAGACATATCTACTACATTCTGCTGACAGTTAACTGACATTTATGGTTCTTACGTTAGTTATTATCTATCGCGAATAGACAACCTTTTGTCCTTTCTGATGAATGAGGGATCTGGATTATCCCTTGTAGATTGGCTCATATTGTTAGATTCATTCTGAATTTTTTGCGAGTTCTTAGAACTCGCTTTTTTTTTGCACTTTTTTCAGAAGCACGATCAAAAATATTCCTTGATCATGCTTTCATATTATGACTAAAGTTGATTAATTTTATTTGCAAGTCCTTCTGCACTGAAGCCAGTGCCATGTATCTCTGGAGGTGATATTCCTCCGGCTCTCACTGCCAAATTTGTTGTGTCATTGATTGTGAATCCCCTATGGGATTTAATATCTTATCGCTAAAGTTGGGAACTTTTATCCATTCCGCATAGTTCGTACCGCCATCGATTTCATTGGTAATTCGCTGTGTACTCTTATTTTTGTGTTCATGAACTTGTAATTTAGAGGATTTTTCGAACAATTTTTTTGTCCGTTTACTTTCTTGAACTGGTTTATGTGCAATGGCTGAAACTCGGTTCGGCCAAAAATCTTTTTGGTAAGTTTTTCGTTTACCCACAAAGTTGAAATTTACTGGACACATGATCAAGAGGTTTTCTTGTTTATGTGTCCAGTAAATTGCCTGCATTAATCTAGAAATACACAGGATATTTTTACGCTAGATGCTTCTATTCGCTTATTTAATTACACTGATTATTAATTGAATTGGTATTTGTCGATTTCAAATAATTAGCTTAATCACCTTATCAGTCTAAACTTCTTAATAAGGGCAGTTAGATTTTTAAAGATCATCTGATCCTAATGTGGTTTGTTCGGAGGTTACAATGTCCATTAATTCCATTGACCATGATGAAATGGCTGAGATCACTGATAAGTGGGATCTTAGTGAGGAAGTTGATTCGCAAAAGCCAACAAGAAATGTTAAATCAGCAGAAGCTCGCCGTCGTATCGAAGCTTTAAAAGAGATCCGGGAGAGTGGTTTAACAATTGAAGAAGCAAAGGAGCTGGGCATATTACATTAATGTCGACTTCAATGATTATCAATATAAGGGTGGCTAAAGCCACCCTTACTTTTTGGTCAAATACCTCAACCACTACAGGCGCTACTTTCATACGCGATTATGTTATAGTCCTAATCATATTGTTACAGATAACTTAGCGGTATAATGTCTATAAACCTATCTACACTCCCAAGCAAAGAAAAAAACAAAATAGAGCTTGATAAGCAAGCATCTTTTCTCGTTTGGAAAATGAGAGAAGCCAAGGCTGGTTCTGAAGGAATAGCTCAGAGTGCTGAGAAGATTAGAGATCCAGATGAGAGAAGCGCTTTTCTCGAATCCGTTGCCAAATATAAGCAAATTATGGGAGTTGCTTAAGGCTTTTTTGCCAATCGAGAAATTGAAATGGTTTTGTTTTTTGCTAAAATCCTCCGCGTTAAATTGACTTAGAGAGAAGATCCCGATGGGAAGAAGTTTTGAAGTGCGCAAAGCCTCGATGGCTAAAACACAAGGCGCAAAAATTAAAGTTTATTCCAAATACGGTAAAGAAATTTACATGTGCGCCAAAAATGGTGGTTCAGATCCAGACATGAATCAGCCATTAAAACATCTCATTGCAAAAGCAAAAAAAGATCAAGTTCCCGCCCATGTTATTGATAAGGCGATTGATAAGGCGTGTGGTGGTGGTGGTGAAGAATATCAACCAGCACGATATGAAGGTTTTTCGCCTGGTGGTGCCAGCGTCATTGTGGATTGTTTAACTGATAACGGTAATCGAACATTCCAAGATGTTCGTCAATGCTTTGTTAAAACGGGAGCTAAGATAGGTTCTCCAGGTACAACTGCCCATATGTTTGATCACCAGGCGGTATTTCAGTTTAAAGGTGAAGACGAAGAGTCGGTACTGGAAGCGCTAATGCTGGCAGATGTTGATGTCACAGACATTGAGCTGGATGAGGGTGTAATTACTGTGTTTGCTCCTCATACTGAGTTCTTTAAAGCAAAAACCGCTCTCAATACGGAATATCCTGAGGTAGTTTTGGATGTTGAGGAGATAACTTTTGTGCCTCAGAACCATACACCAGTTACTGGTGAAGATGCTGAGAAATTCCAAAAGTTCATTGACCTTTTGGATGATTGTGATGATGTTCAGCAGGTATATCATAACGCTACACTTTAAGCTCATCAAAAAAACCAAGTGCTCAGCACTTGGTTTTATTTCCTGTACATGTGTTTTACAGTGTAAACGACATCATTTACTTAATTTGCTCCATTAGGGACAAGGTTTATGTTGTCTTAGAGAAAGTATTATTTGTGGTAACAGTGACATCACTATCATTCCAGCCATGAGACTGTACTGTAAGGAAGTGAATGACTCGCCAAGTAACACTATACCAGAAACAATACCAGCCACTGGATTGGCAATTCCACCAAATGTAAAATCAACGACAGTCATGCGTTGTAGTAACCAAACATACATGCCATACCCCAGCGCTGTATTTAATCCAATCACCCATAATAAACCAACCCCATTGATTACAGAAAAATGGCTGATGACATCAGTATATCGTTCAGGTGAAATGCTAGCATCTACTCCTGCTGCTACTGATAACATACTGCCTCCTATAATCATTTGCCAAGTCAAAACCGTCCACCAATGTATTTTTGTACCGAGAGATTTCGTTAAAGTGCTGCCAATAACAATACACATAATAGCGCATAGCATGGCAGCGAGCCCAACTGGGTTTAATACAATCTGACTGGGAGAAAATAGAAACCAAGCTAGACCAATTAGCGCTGCGCCCGATATACCCTGAATATAATTTGGTTGATGCTTGTGTACTAACCAGTGATATATCATGGCAAATACAGGTACTGATACCATCCCCACACCTGAGATTGCAGACGGTAATGTCAATGCCATAACAAATATTAAGCAAAAGAATGTAGCGATATTAATCAGACCTAGAGTAAAAAGACGAGGTAGGTCTGCACGTAGAGGCATAGATGGCTTAAGCAGTAAAAGCAATAATCCAGCAGGAAGGGCTCTTAAGGCACCCAATAAAAGAGGTGGCCAATCTGTCAACGTATATTGAGTTACAGCATA
The DNA here is from genome assembly GCF_018860525.1 of Vibrio hepatarius. Classification (GTDB taxonomy): domain Bacteria; phylum Pseudomonadota; class Gammaproteobacteria; order Enterobacterales; family Vibrionaceae; genus Vibrio; species Vibrio hepatarius_B. The sequence continues at coordinate 24,682 of NZ_JAHKPM010000070.1, read as the reverse complement.
CGTTGTTCCCCAAAAAAAAGCGGGTATCATTGCTAGTAGTATATTCATGACGTTTTATCTTTATGTTAAGATACT
>NZ_JAHKPM010000070.1:0-24384 GCF_018860525.1 Vibrio hepatarius | reverse complement strand
AGTATCTTAACATAAAGATATCCATATTGACTGCTTGGGGAGGGAAGAACTAATGGATGATATTGATCGGTTAGTTGCGCAATGGGCGACAGAAAAGCCAGAGTTAGATACAGAACCTATGGCTATTATGGGAAGGCTTCTCAGGATCGCCAAAAAAATGGAAACGCGAGTAGCTCAACTTCACAAGCAGTATGACTTGACGCTAGGGGAGTTTGATGTTTTAGCGACCTTGCGCCGCAGTGGTGAACCGTTCTGGCTAACTCCTTCCGAGCTGATTGATTCGATGATGCTTACTTCAGGAGCAATGACTAATCGTTTGGATAAGCTCACTTCTAAAGGACTGATTGCAAGGCAACATAACCAATCTGATCGTCGTAGTGTGCCTGTTCAGCTTACAGAAAAAGGGCTTTTATTGATCGAAAAAATTATTGAAGAACATGTGAAAGTACAACACAGTCTGGTGAAGGGAATGAGCAAAGAACAAAAGCAGCAAATTAACCAAAGTTTAAAATCGTTGATGTTTGAACTTGAATCACAATAGACCTAACTTAGTATTTTTGGCAACTTAATATCTGTTTGCCTATTACTTTACACTGTAAATTACTTTTAGAGATGGATTATGCAGCCAGTAATTGAGACACAAAGACTTATTTTAAGGCCCTTTCGCTTATCAGACAGCGAACGAGTGGCTCTACTAGCTGGAAATCAACTAGTTTCACACATGACCGCAAATATACCTTACCCATATACAGTAGAAATGGCATCTGAGTGGATAAAGAGTCATACAGAGAAGTTTGAACAACGAAGCGCAGTTATCTTTGCTATCACGATTAGGGGAAATGATAGTATTGTTGGTGCCGTAAGTTTTCCTTCGATAAAAGGTGACCTCGCTACCTTAGGTTACTGGATAGGGTGCGAGCACTGGGGGCAGGGTATCACGCTAGAAGCTGCAAAGGCACTCATTAGTTACGCGAAACGTGAACTCAATGTTGCTGAATTGGAAGTTCAACATCTGGTCGAGAATAGACAGTCCTGCTCTGTTATTAAAAAACTAGGGATGCAGTATAAAGAGAAGAGAAAGATCAGCATAAAAGGACAAACGCGTGAGGTATGTTCCTATAATACCTTTTTGTAGTGTCGCTGATACTTGGTACGTAAAATATTATTTTCCTGCAAAGGAATTTGATTGCTATTTGAATGAAATTTTTACAGCTGACACGTAAGTTTAGGCATGATTTAGTAAACACTTCACCTTTTTGAAATTTACAATTCATATAAATGACAATGCTATCAATAGCATATATTGTGATTTAAATCTCATTTATTATCTTATTTGCTAATTGATTAATCAGTTACTACTTTTTTAGTAACTGGCGAAAAATCATGAGGGCCTAGTTTTGAAAAGGTTAAAGGTAGTATTTATCGTTCAAGTGATCGTGGCGCTTACGTTGGTTTTGCTGGTGTCTGCTTTTATCAAGTATCAGAACTTTAAGGGAAATTTGAATCAAGAGCTCAAATTAAATGTTGAACGAACTAGCCAACGCATGTCTATCAGTTTGCCCAAAGCAGTGTGGGACTTTGATTTAGACACAGCTAAAGTCGCAATGTCGGCAGAATTGGATTTGCCCGAAATCTCGGCTATCCAACTTATAGATGCTCAAGACAGTGAGCTACTGTTTTTGACACAGGAAGTCGAAGGTGAAGAGATAAAATTAATTGATGTAACTGATAAAGAAGCCTATCCGGTGGAGCAAAGCCAGACCTCGGAACTTACTTTTGTTGATTATGGAGAAGAAAATACTGTCGGTAAGGTAGTGGTTTTCTTCGACACGCATGCAATGGATGTCAAACTGGCGGATTCATTGAGAACCAGTATTATCGAATTAGTTATTCTTGATTTAATACTTTCTATTGTAATTATTGCTGCTTTGTCTATTACAGTTTTAAGGCCAATTGCTCAATTGACGGATGTCATCAAAGACCTTGCGTCTGGTGATGGTGACTTAACCAACAAGTTGGCTCCGGCAAAGTACCGAGAGTTTGATGCAATCACAAACGGTATAAATATATTCACAGAATCCCTGCGCGTTATTGTAAAAGAAGTGAATGAATCTTCTGAAGCGCTCGGTGAGAAAGCCCAGGCTAACGGAGCAACAGCGCGAAAAAATGCTGACAGCCTAGATTCGCAGAAGCATCAGTTAACGACCGTTGCAGCAGCAGCGACTGAGTTAAATCAGTCAGTCGCTATTGTAGCAGACACTGCATCAGAAACTGCAGACCAAGCTCAGACTGCTACTGGACTTGCTTCCACTGTAAACGACGCAATTGAAAGCTCAGCCACTGACATTATCAACATGCGTGAAGAGATGAATCATGTCAATGCGGAAATGCATATCTTGGTTGAAGAAGGTGAGAAGATCACCACCGTTTTGAATGTGATTAATGATATTTCAGAACAAACTAATTTACTTGCTTTAAATGCAGCGATTGAGGCTGCACGAGCTGGTGAACAGGGACGCGGTTTTGCCGTCGTTGCCGATGAGGTTCGAAACCTTGCTGTTAAAACAAGTGAGTCGACCGAACAAATACAGAAAAATATTACTGCCTTGGGCTCTGCAACTAAATCAGTTGAAGATGAGTTAACACGTATTGCAACTTTATTGGAAGATACAGCGACGCGAGTGAGTGAATCCCAGTCTTCTGTCGGAGAAGTTCAGAGTTTGATCACTGTCATCTCGGATCGTAGTGGTCAAATATCACAAGCTACTGACGAACAAAGAATGGCGGTAGAGGAAATAAGTCGAGCAATTGTCGAAGCATCTGAAGCGACTAATGAAGTGGCGTCAGGTGCTGATCAAAATGCACAAACAACAGAGGAAGTGCTTAGCTTAAGCCAGAGTATTGCAAGCCATATGTCTAAATTCCGAACTTAAGTTAAATAGTTATTGAGGACCTGTTATGAAAAACGTTTTATTGCTGGCCGTTGCGGCCCTTTTTTCGGTGCAGAGTGTTGCTGCAACCATAACGGCAGCCCAAGATCCATGGGCTCCCTTTGTCCAGAAAGATACCAGTAGTCCCGGTGTTTCGGTTGAGATTTTAACAGAAGCGATGAAAACACAGGGTTATGACGTAGATTTTAAAATAATGCCTTGGACCCGAGCTTTAAACGAAGTTAAAGATGGAAGAATTGATATATTGGTCGCCACATGGTTTACTAACGAAAGAACGGCTTTTCTCAACTACAGCGAACCCTATCTTGAAAATTCACTCAAGTTTATCAAACGTAAAGGTGATGCTTTTGAATACAATGGTATGGATAGTTTATCGGGAAAAACGGTAGGTATCATTCGTAATTACGGTTATGGCGATGATTTTCTTGGTGCAAGTAACTTTAAGAAACCTGAAGCCAACGACTTAGTTTCCAATGCGAAGAAGTTGATAGCAAAACGTATAGATCTGACTCTAGAAGATGAATTGGTGGCAAAGTCTACTTTATCCGGAGCCGGTATGAATGTGGCTGATTTTGATTTCACTAATAATGCTCTATCTGTCAATCCTCTTCATGTGACGTCGGGCTTGGCTAATTCAAATAATGGCAAATATATTGATGCCTTTAACAAAGGACTAGCCGAGATTAAAGCCAATGGAACCTTCGACAAAATTTTAGCCAAATATGGAATAAAGTAATGCCTTCCCTTGGTTGTATTGATTATGAAAACTCCAAGTGATGGTTGTTAAATATCACTTACAGCGTTTACCTTTTGTCCTAGGCAATACTTGTCTAGGGCAAAAAGATCCTATATATGTTTTCTAGTTGAATATTAGTTAGGCAATATAAAGTGCAATTAAATACCATATAAATACTATGGGAGTTTATATTTGTGATTTAAATCACTCTTTATTTTTATCCAGCGTTGCAACAATTACTCTAGTACTCATATGTCTATTTACACCTTTCCTATCCCTTAGTTATTGTAAATAAAAGATATTTATATTATTTAGCATAACTCTTACTAATATTTATCATTTTATTTTCATTTTTGGAATGTTAGTTTTCGAATTCGATAGGTGAGCTTCAATCTTGATATGAGCATAATGCGCTCCATGTAATATGGTATTTCAAAGTGTCACAAATAAACCGCATAAGTAACATGGTTATTTAAGTTCGGTTGATTTGTTTACTTTCTGCTTTGCTGCCGATGTTACACGCTCAACACATAAACATTCTAATGAATATAACAACTGGTTTTCAGTGTTTTAACTCTGAATACAGACAAACATCGAGAAAGTTAATGGAAGCCTCAAGATATAAACGCATCTTGTCGAGGGGGAGTTTGGCGACGGCCATCCTTTTTCTCTCAGGGTGCAATTCTGCTTTGCTTGACCCCAAAGGCGCTATTGGTGTCCAACAAAAAGAGCTGATTATTACTGCTCTTTTGCTGATGCTAATTGTCGTCATACCTGTAATTCTGATGACAGTGTATTTCGCTTACCGATACCGAGATACCAATACTGACGAAGAGTATGCGCCTGACTGGTCACATTCGACTAAGATAGAAGTCGTCGTATGGACTATTCCTATCATTATCATCGCTATTCTTGCCGTTATTACATGGCGTTCAACTCACGAACTGGAGCCTTCTAAGCCTCTTGAGAGTGATGTAAAGCCTATGACGATTGAAGTAGTGTCACTGGATTGGAAATGGTTGTTTATCTACCCTGAAGAGCATATTGCGACTGTCAATTATGTTGCTTTTCCAAAAGATGTACCTGTGACGTTTAGACTTACTTCTGACAACATTATGAATGCATTCTTTATCCCTCGTTTAGGCTCGCAGATCTACGCTATGCCAGGTATGGTAACTAAGCTAAATTTGATTGCTAACCATGAAGGTGACTACAGAGGCATTGCTTCTAATTTTAGTGGCGAAGGCTTTTCTCAGATGAAATTCACTGCATCAGCACTGCCTGATCGTACTGCCTTCCTTAATTGGGTACAAGAAGTGAAGGCGAGTCCAGACAGAATTGAAGACTGGGAGCAATTCCGCTCTCTTGCTGAACCAAGTGTTGCAGAACCCGTCACTCTATTCTCAAGTGTTCCGCCATTTCTATTTACTGATGTCGTGACACAGCATCCTGGTTCAATGAACTGTTTGCCTGAAAACCAAGGATAACCGTAATGTTTGGAAGATTAACTCTAGACTCAATTCCTTACCACGAACCTATTATTGTGATCACCTTGGCGCTTGTCGCTTTGGTTGGTTTAGCAGTTGTGGTCGCGGTAACTAAAGCAGGGAAATGGCAGTACCTGTGGAATGAATGGTTTACATCAGTAGACCATAAGAAGCTTGGCTTCATGTACATCGCTGTAGCGATGGTAATGCTAATTCGTGGCTTTGCTGATGCAGTTATGATGCGAAGTCAGCAATTGCTTTCTTCTGCTGGAGAAGCAGGCTATTTACCACCTCATCACTATGATCAGATTTTTACTGCTCATGGTGTTATAATGATTTTTTTCGTCGCCATGCCGTTAGTTATTGGTTTGATGAATATTATTGTACCGCTGCAAATCGGTGCTCGTGATGTGGCTTTCCCTTACTTGAATAACCTAAGTTTCTGGCTATTTATAGTCGGTGTCATTTTGACTAATATGTCACTTGGCTTAGGTGAATTTGGCCGTACAGGTTGGTTAGCCTACCCGCCATTGTCTGGTATTGAGGCCAGTCCAGGAGTCGGGGTCGATTATTGGATCTGGGCACTACAGATATCCGGTGTTGGTACCACATTGACAGGGGTGAACTTCTTCGCAACGATACTGCGTATGCGTGCACCGTCGATGCCAATCATGAAGATGCCTGTGTTCACTTGGGCTTCCTTATGCGCTAATATCCTTATCATCATCTCGTTCCCAATCCTGACGGTCACCATTGCACTTCTGACTCTGGATAGATATTTAGGATTCCACTTCTTTACCAATGATCTTGGTGGCAACGTAATGATGTATGTCAACTTGATTTGGGCTTGGGGTCATCCAGAAGTATACATATTGGTTCTGCCTGTTTTTGGTGTGTTCTCAGAAGTAACGTCGACCTTCTGTCGTAAGAAGTTATTCGGTTATACCTCTTTGGTATGGGCAACAGTGGCGATTACTATTTTGGCGTTTGTGGTTTGGTTGCATCACTTCTTTACCATGGGCTCGGGGGCGAATGTTAATGCCTTCTTTGGCATCGCGACTATGATTATCTCCATTCCTACTGGTGTGAAGATTTTCAACTGGCTATTCACCATGTACAAAGGTCGTATTCGCTTTACCACACCAATGATGTGGACGGTTGGATTCCTTATTACCTTCACTGTTGGTGGAATGACGGGCGTATTGATGGCCGTTCCTGGTGCTGACTTTGTATTACACAACTCGGTATTCCTGATTGCTCACTTCCATAATGTGATTATTGGTGGTGTTGTGTTTGGTTGTTTTGCAGCCATCACTTATTGGTTCCCCAAAGCGACAGGTTTCATGATGAATGAGTCATGGGGCAAGAGAGCTTTCTACCTGTGGATAGTAGGATTCCTAATGGCATTCCTACCTCTATATGCGCTCGGATTTATGGGTATGACCCGTCGTTTGAGCCAAGATATTAACCCAGATTTCTTCCCACTGCTTGCTGTAGCGGCTGCAGGTACTGTAGTGATTGCTATGGGTGTTGCTTGTCAGTTTATTCAAATTTATGTGAGTATTCGTGACCGAGAGCAAAACCGTGATCTCACTGGAGATCCATGGGATGCACGCACCTTTGAGTGGGCGACGTCTTCACCACCACCATTTTACAACTTTGCTCACCTACCAAAAGGCGATGAACTAGATGCGTTCTGGTATCAAAAGCAAAATGGTGAGTTTGATCCGACGAAAGAAGTTGAATACGAGCGTATCCATATGCCTAAGAATACACCAACAGGAATTTATGTTTCTGCTTGGGCACTCGTCTTTGGCTTTGCAATGATCTGGTATATCTGGTGGTTAGCGGCAGCAAGTCTTGTTGGTATCGTTGTTACTTGTATCCAACATAGTTATAACGATGATGTTGATTACTACGTTGAGGTTGATGAAATCAAGGCGATTGAAGCAGAGCGACGTGCTCAGCTTGAAGAAGCGAAAAAGCAACCTCAGCAAAGCGATGATAAGAAGGATGATTTGGAGGTGACGTATGCAAGCTAATCCTGTATCTCACGATCAGCATGATCATCACCATCATGATACAAGCGGTAACAAACTGTTTGGCTTTTGGGTTTACTTGATGAGTGACTGTGTATTGTTTGCGACGTTGTTCGCGACCTACGCAGTACTGCAAAGTGGTTCTATCAGCGGCCCAACAGGACAAGATATATTCGAGCTGCCATTTGTGTTCGTAGAAACCATGTTACTGCTCTTTAGTAGTATTACTTTTGGTTTTGGAATGATCGCGATGAAACGCCAAGATGTGGCGGGGCTCAAGCGTTGGTTAAAAGTTACTTTCCTGCTTGGCCTTGGCTTTATTGGTATGGAAATTTATGAGTTCCACCACTTGATCGCAGCAGGTCATGGACCAGAGAAGAGCGCTTTCTTGTCTGCTTTCTTCACTCTGGTAGGTACACACGGTCTTCACGTCACCTTTGGTCTTATCTGGTTAGCCGTTTGCTATCACCAGCTATCAACTAAAGGTCTTAACGATAATATGGCGATGCGCTTCAACTGCTTAAGCCTGTTCTGGCACTTCCTCGATATTGTATGGATTTGTGTCTTCACTATCGTTTACTTGCTGGGGGTAATGTAATGGCTCAACACTTGGAAACTGGCGCGTCAGATTATGTGAAAGGCTTCATTGCATCGTTGATCTTGACCGTAATACCTTTCTATTTTGTCTGGAGCCAATCGCTTCCTGATACGGCTACCTATGTATTATTGTTTGGTTGTGCGATTGTGCAGATCTTTGTCCACTTCAAATACTTCCTGCACATGGAAGTAAAAACTGAAGATGGTCGTTGGAATTTTGTATCGCTGATGTTTACTGCCATTGTTGTATTGATCTTAATCGCAGGTTCGGTGTGGATCATCTATAACATGACCGTTAACATGAAATTATAGGTCGGAGTATGCTGAAAAGTTATTTGTCTATTACCAAGCCAGGCATCATTTTCGGCAACCTGATTTCTGTTGCGGCGGGGTTCTTCCTTGCCGCAAAAACAGAAGACGTTAGCGTAGCTTTATTATTGGCAACCCTCGCTGGCGTGGGTTTTGTGATTGCGTCAGGTTGTGTAGTAAACAACATTTTTGATCGAGATATTGATCAAAAGATGAAGCGCACTCAAAACAGAGATCTTGCCAAAGGTAACATTAATATTGATGTTGCCTTTGTCTATGCCCTGATTTTATTGCTTGGTGGAACTGCCATTTTATTTCAAATGGCCAATCCTTTATCTGCGGTTGTAGTTTTACTCGGTTACGTATTCTACGTTTTTTTCTACACTATGTGGTATAAACGTACTTCTGTTTACGGTACTTTAGTGGGTAGTATTTCAGGTGCTGTTCCTCCACTTGTCGGCTACTTGGCGGTCACAAATTACATTAGTTTAGAAGCAATCTTATTGTTCATTATGTTTTGCTTATGGCAAATGCCACATTCATATGCCATTGCTATGTTCCGTATGCAAGACTACCGAGATGCGGGGATTCCAGTTTTACCAGTGAAACAAGGGATCGATAAAGCTCACCGTCATATGAAGGCTTATGTTGTAGCCTTTGCTGTTACTTCACTAGCGTTATTTGTACTTGGTGAAGCTGGTTATGAATACTTGGCAGTGACCGCATTGGCATGCTTCATGTGGATGAAAGTAACCTTCAAGAAGGTTGGTGAGGATAACTATATACCTTGGTCCAAAACGGTATTTAAAGTGTCCTTATTAGTCGTGATGGGAGTCAGTGGCGTTCTAGGCGTTGAGCTGATTTCGTTACCTATTTAGTTAATGGTTGTCCCTTTTTTACTTTTCTAGGCTAATATTGGTTTTGAAAGTCTGAAAATTTTCCAGATATGGTTGTGTAAGTAAAGTAAATAAGGGGCGCTTTTTCGCCATTTCTAACCATACTGCGACAACGAATAAACGGGCGTATTTGATGGAATAATGGCCCAGATAACGATGGTTTTGCTTCTTCTTCGCTACCTTAAAACCCCGTAGCTAAGTAAGATTAGAATGTATTTTCAGCTTGTTTTCAACCTTACTTCACTCCGATTTTTCCCTTCACAAACATTTGTTTATTTTCATCAATTAATGTGACTAGACCAATTTGAATTGTTGCATGTAGATCCTAGGCTTATTGTACGTCACTCTTAAGTACAGCCTTAATCTAACTGGTGAGTTTATATGCAATTTTTATATAATTTAAAAATGAGTCTCAAGCTTGCTGGTGCCTTTGGCATGCTTGTGATTATGACCGCAGTGGTTACCTTAAATGGCATGGTGGGGGTATCTCGTCTTAATAGTGAAGTTGAGATTGCTGATGATTTTAATCGAATTGTTAAATATACAAGTGAAATACGCATTGCCGAGAAAAATCTCGCCTTACGTAATGATGAAGCTTACGTCACTGAAATAAAAAAGCTGATCTCTATGAGTAATGGGCTTGCGAGTGATATACAAGCTAGGGTCAGTGAGCCGACCGTGGGTGATTTACTTACCCAAGTTGTAGACTCTTTAAATACCTACCAAACAGCGTTAGATCAATACGTATCTCAGAAGCGCCAGCAAGCGTCAGCGGGTGAAGATATGCGAAAGTATGCACGTCAAGTCGATGAAATTGTGGCTAATATTCGGATAATTGAAAAACAAGAAGTTGAGCAACTTTTTCAATTCAACGCGCCAGCTGAAGATATTCTGACATCAATTAGAATCGCTGATGACGCAAATCGAATGATTAAATGGATGCTAGAAGCGAGGCGAGCAGAGAAAAATTTTATTTTGTCTGGAGATGAAAAAGCGATAAAAGATGTCCGTGATACTTTGTCTGATATGTATTTATTAATGAAAAGCTTCCCTGAGGATACGCCTAAGCTCAAAGATCTAGAAAGTGCGATACTGCTTTACCAGAAAGCCTTTGATAACTACCTTGAGGTTAATGAGCAAAGCATTGAAACAAACAAGTTAATGTTAACAGAGGCGCGTGAAGTCGAGAGCCTGACCTCAGAGGCTCGAAAAATTGGCAAAGAAATGCTTGAAGAGTTTGAAGAAAGCCTTAGAGTGACTAACTTATTGATTGCTTTTGTAGCAATTCTTCTTGGGGTGGGTGTTTCAATACTAATGACTAAGATGACAGTGCCCCCACTAAAGCGTGCTGTGAAGGTTAGTCAACGCATTGCGTCTGGTGACCTGGGTATTACTATTGAAGTTAATCGAAGTGATGAAATCGGTGAGCTCTTGCGCGCTATTGCCGCTATGACCGAGCAACTTCGAGATATGATAGGTAACCTTTCAACCAATATTGAAAGTATCGCTGATTCGTCTGAAGATTTGTCATCACTCACGACAAAAACGAGTGATGGTGTAGGTAAGCAGAAACAAGATATTGATCAGGTTGCGACAGCAATGACTGAAATGAGTTCATCAGCCCATGAAGTTGCACAAAAGGCGAATACAACCTCAGATGCCGCTAATCTTGCAAACGCCCAAACAGTGAAAGGTAATGAACTCATTAGCACCACCGTCGATGGGATGAGTCAACTCGCGGTAGCGATTGGTCAATCCCAAGAGGTTATCCAACGAGTCAAGGGTGATAGTGAAAATATTGCCACCATTCTAGATGTAATTAAAAATATTTCAGATCAAACTAACTTGTTAGCACTAAATGCAGCGATAGAAGCTGCACGTGCGGGAGAGCATGGACGAGGCTTTGCGGTGGTTGCTGATGAAGTGCGCTCGCTTGCCCAAAAAACTCAAGAATCTACGGTTGAAATCGAGAAAATGATAGAGGTGCTCAAATCTGGCGCTGAATCTGCGGTTGCAGAAATGGTGAAAAGTAAGAAGCAGGTCGACGGTATGGTAGAGCAAACTGAGCAGGTCAAAGAGTCTTTGTCATCCATTTCAAACGAAGTAAGCACGATTACCGAAATGAATGCTCAAATTGCTCAGGCAGTTAATGAGCAAGGAAAAGTGGCTGAAGATGTCAGCCAACGTATGAATACGATTAGTGATGTTGCAGATCAAACTTCTAGCGCATCTGATCAAACTTCTGAATCCAGTCGCAACCTTGCCCGAGTTGGTGAAGAGCTCAAACGTTTGAGTAGCTTCTTTAAAATGTGATTGTGATTAAGACACATCTTGGTCTAAGGCAGTTTAATTTCAGATTATGCTGCCTTTTTCGACTATCCATATCAAGTTACTTCTATGTTTAAAATTAATATCCTGATAGTTTTAATGAAAATATTATTTTGTGTGAGTTTTAGATAGAGGGTATATGGAAGTTTTAGTTCAAATCAGTAAAGAAATACAAGAGTCAGAAGTCGTGAGTTTGTATCGAGAAAATGGATGGTCTTCAGCACAATGCCCCGACAAGTTGATACCGGCATTATTGAATTCAGACACTTTAGTTACCGCAAGGGTAAATAATGAGTTAATTGGGCTAGGTAACGCAATATCCGATGGTTCACTTGTTGTTTATTTTCCACATTTACTTGTCCACCCTAACTATCAGGGTCTAGGTGTTGGGCGAAAGATAATGCAAGTTATGCAATCTAAGTACAAAAACGTTCACCAGCAAATGTTAACCTCAGATCTTGAAGCGGTTGAGTTTTACAAGGCTCTTGGCTTCGAACGAGCTGGTAAAACTGAGCCTATGTGGATTTATGCTGGAGACGATCATTAAAATTGCATGTCAGTTAGTATGCTAGCATGGCTTTAAGATAACTCATGGAGGACTAAGTTAGCGTTGTAGATAAGGTCGCATAATTATAGACATGACACTTATTGAAATAATGAGTTTGGTTTAACCTAAAGAACACACCTTAGCTCTTTGTCAGCACTGCTTAAATTGATGGTTGAAACAAATTATTACCATCTGTCTCTCACATGAGAACACATTAATGACTAAACTAACACTTAGTCTGTTCATAAAACGAACAAGCATAAGTAGGGGGAGTTAATGGACACTCAGACAATTCAGCATTTTTTTCACCCAGTATCGGGGAGCATCAGCTATGTTGTAGCTGATTCAGACACTAATGAATCTATTATTATCGACCCAGTGGCTGATTATGATGAGGATCATGGCAAAATTAGCTTTGAGTCTGCCCAGAATATCGTAGATTATATTGAACAGCATCACCTGCATGTGACTGCGATTTTAGAGACGCATATTCATGCTGATCATTTGTCTGGTTGTTTTCATCTTAGCAAAGTATTCAGAGCGCCCATTTATATTTCTGACCATGTTAAAGAAGTTTATGCTGGTTGGAAAGATGAGCTTTGCTTATCAGAATTATACCATTTTGAACATTTTCTAATGGATAGTGAGCAATTAGATTTTGGCCATTCACATCTCGAGGTGATTGAGACCCCAGGGCATACTGCTTCTGATTTAACCTTTAAGATTGGCGATGCTATTTTTGTTGGTGATTCATTGTTTCATCATGGAACTGGCCGAACAGATTTTCCCGGCGGTAGTGCTGAAAAAATGTATGAGTCCCTTTCCAAAATTTATGAGCTAAAAGATTCTACGGCAGTATACCTTTGTCATAATTACCCAAATCAAGACAGCGAACTCGTGTATAAAACGACGATTGGAGAGGAAAAACACGAAAATCAGATAATGGGTGAGCATACGACACAACAAGATTTTGTTACTCAGAGAGAGAACCGTGATAATCAATTGTCAAAGCCAAAACTTATCTCATCAGCATTGGAATACAATTTGACTGCTGGGAAGTCACACCATTAGGTGTGGCTATTGGGAACGGGAGTTTATCTAAATATAAATCCGATCATTGAGTGGGTAAACGCCTCTGGTTGCTCTAGCATTGGCGTATGCCCGCAATGTGCAATCGTTTCAATGTGGACATTCCTAAAACTTGGCTCAATCTTTGACCATGACGAAATTGGTGCAATGCTGTAGTCTTGCTCTCCTCCCAAAATCAAAATGGGAATCTGTAAGGATTGGGCGTATTGGCCTATTTCAACGCTGGAAAACACTTCGCCCCACAAGATGTCGAGGATCTGAGTTTGCATATTGACTTCATGCCACAGAGGTCGTTCGTCATAGTTGGCATCAAACCATCGCATTGCACCTGACCTATAGCATAGATGAGCAAATTTACGTTGCGGTTCTTGCTTGATATCTTGCTCGAGTTTTGGGAAGTTCTTTGCGAAGATAGATTTACGACTGGGGCTTGCATTGTTTTGCCAATTTTCCATTTGCAGTGTCTGCATCTCTTCAGAAAGGCTAGGCGCAGCGCCTACGATAGCACAGCCCAGCACTTTGTTAGGGTAACGATGACAAAAATTCAGTGCCATATAGGCGTGACCGGAATGACCTAGCACCCAGCTTGTTTCGATTCCCAGATTTTGCAAAATTGCTTCGGTATCTGATGATATCTTCTCAAGCGATGCATCATCATGGGTAATATCCCGACTACACTCGGCAAACCCTCTGTGGTCAATAAAAATGCAGCGAAAATGGTCGTACATCATCTCTGGCATAGTTCGCTGGTAATAGTCTGTGCTGCCAATGACGAGTAAATTTAGACCTTGTCCCTGTTCGATGATTTTTAATCTAAAACCGTCACGATCGACAAAATGAACCTGCTTGTTTTGCTTGTTTTGCTTTTTTTGCATGTTTGCTCCTTAGCACAATGGTAAAAAAGATTGATAGTCGATTTAAAGTGAGGTGTATCAGTGGATTCGTTTCATCAAACAGTTTAGCTATTAGTCTAGAGTAATGCGTAGAGTATCTTATAGATCAATACATTAGCAAAACAAATCTAACAATTAATAAACAAAAGCTAATTTAGCTTCCTCGGTATGAAGAAAAACCATAGGGAGAGACCAGCAGGGGTACGTGCATATGTGATTGTGGCTCACTGAGCCCAAATCGAATAACGATGTCGTCAAGAAAGCTGGGATCTTCGCTTTGTGCAAAATACCCACCAACATAAAAAATAAGCTGGTACTTGCCTATTTTGTAGTCATGCTCTTGCAGGAGTGGTGATTGGGTTCGCCCATCTTGGTTGGTTTCCATGGTGTTAAGTTTTTCCCATGTCTCGTCCTCTAGGCGATAGATCTCCACTTTAACCCCAGCCGCAGGCAAACCTTTCATCGTATCTAATACATGTGTAGTGAGTTTTGTCATTGGGCGTTATCTCGACTCTAAGGCTTATTTTTCGTATGTTTACAGTATAGGTAGACTTACGCTAGTGTAGGAAAATAAAGCATTTGTTAGTCTATTATTAAGAGAATTAGATTTTTGAGCTTGAGGGTCTTGTTAAGCCATTCTATTTGATGCTGTAGTGTGTGCTTGAAATCGTAATTTTGGAGATAGTTTACTGATCCAGATGATGTGGTCTGCGTATAGATTATCGGACAAAAAGGAAAAATAAAATCATGAATAAATTGACGCTGTTTTATGATGGAACCTGCCCTTTGTGCGTAAAGGAAATGCGCAGCATCAGACACAAAGATACTCATAGCCAGATAACGACTGTAGATATTTACAGCGAGGCTTTTAGTACCTATCCATATATCGACCCGACTGAAGCCGATAAGATACTCCATGCTATTGATGAAAATGGCAAGCTTTGGCTCGGATTAGATGCTGCTTATAGAGCCTGGCATATACTTGGGCGCGGTTGGATGTATGCCCCTTTAAGGTGGCGATTGATTAAACCATTAGCCGATAGGCTCTATTTATATTTTGCCAATAATCGTTATCGCATTTCGTATATTTTCACTGGTACGTCACGTTGTGACAATCAATGTGACATAAAGTCAGCACAAACCAAACGTGACAAGTAGTAAAGGAACGGCTTAATGAATTACGATTCACACAGTATTGCTATGATGGAACCGAAAACGAGAGCCCGATTTATAAATAGCTTGTCAGGCTTTAAAAGTGCTAACCTCATTGGTACATGTGATCTGGATGGAAACGAAAATTTAGCGATTGTTAGTTCTGCATTTCACTTGGGAGCAACGCCTCCTCTAATGGGAATGATCATAAGACCAAGTAGCGTTGAACGTCATACATTGGAAAACATTTTAGCGACTAAGTGCTACACTATAAACTCGGTTACACATGAATTTCTTGCCTCTGCTCACCAAACATCGGCCAGATATGGCAAGCTAGAATCAGAGTTTGAAAAAGCCAATCTTACCCCATACTACATCAGTGAATTTAATGCTCCCTTTGTGATGGAAAGTCCTCTGAAATTGGCGATGAACTTAGTAGAACATCAAACCTTGGCGATTAATGGCACAGAGCTGCTAATCGGTGAAATACAACATGTACTTATCTCTGATACTGCCGTGATGCCGGATGGGTATGTCGATATTGAAGCACTCGATATTTTGACTATCTCGGGTTTAGACAGTTATCACATCACGCAGAGAGTTGGTCGCTTGAGTTATGCAAAGCCTGATCAAAAGTTGCATCCACTGACGAAAGAGGGTGAACCTTCCTCATGGGATGCATTTGGACTCAGTGATTTTGATCGCTGAATTAACGATCTACCCTAACATGTCTGGATAGAATGCGTTGCCCTTCGGCTTTGACATCGGATCGGCTTCTCCATGACCAAAGACGCTGTCTGGCTTTTTGTGCTTCTGCTTTTAGGTCAATCACAGGATTAAGGTAAGGGCTGTCTGTAGGTAACTGATACATGGCGGCTTCAAGTGGAGCTAACGTCCATGGTTCAAACAGCAAAGGTGTCGGTACATGCTGTAATTCTGGAACCCATTGGTGAATAAATTCTCCGGTGGGATCCTGCTCTTGGGCCTGTTTGGTAGGATTGTATATTCGTATGGTATTGATGCCAGTCACCCCAGCTTGCATCTGAAACTGCGCATAATGAATACCTGGTTCGAAGTCGAGAAACTGCTGAGCTAAATGCGCGACACCCAAGCGCCAATCACAATGGAAATGATGAGTTAAAACGCTCACTAACATGGAACGCATGCGAAAGTTGAGGTAGCCTGTTTGGGTGACGCTGCGCATGCATGCATCGACCATGGGTAACCCTGTATTCCCGCTTTTCCACGCCTCTAGTAAACGCTTATCGTTTGGGCTTTGTTCAATCAATGCTTCATACGCATGGTTAATACACCTGTGTTCCATTTCACTCTCTGACTCGAACTTTTGTATGAAGTGACAGTGCCAATGAAGCCGAGAGCTGAGTGCGCTTAGACTGCGGCGCCAACCTGGGTTGTTCCAATGTGCAAGCAGTGCCTGGTACACTTCTCGTAAAGATACATTGCCCCATGCAAGGTAGGGTGATAGGCGAGAGCAAGCATGCTGGGCACTCAAGGGGCTGGAGAGATTTTTAAAGTAATCTTTGCCGCGGTGATTAAAAAAGCTGCTCAGTACTTGATGCGCATATCGGCTTCCACCATGCTGAAAGGGTTCGGTTTCGCTTTGCCATGAACTAGGCGGTGTGAAGATAAACTTATCTCTACACTGGTAATTCAAAATAGGTGAGCTCGCGGTGATAGTTACAGGCTCGACTGGGGCTCTCATTGTGCTATTCCACTTGGCATCCCATTTGTCTCTGTTTTTGGCGCCGCGAACCACAGCACCTTGCTGACTTTCAACCCACTCAATTTGGTGTGACTGAAACCAGTTAGCGAGCCTAATATCACGTTCGAACGTTTTTTTAAGGCCAATTTCTTGATGAGAAAATACGCTATCAATACTGTAATCCACAGCGATAGATTCAAAACACGCCAGAGCTTCTCCTTGCATAATGGTAACGCGATGGCCGTGTGAATTCAGTGTTTGATTGATATCTTGAAGTGACTGCCAGACGAAACGCCAATGCCTTTCAGAGTAATGCTTATCGTCCAAAAGCTCAGGTTCAAAAATGTACAGTATGAGAGTTTTTCTCCCGCCGCTTAATGCGCGGTTAAGCGGCGGGTGGTCGGTAAGACGGAGATCTCTTTTGAGCCAAACTAAATTGATTCGCTCCATTTTTTACTTCCAATGCAGTTAGTTACAAAAGTTTTACGTACAAACAGAGCTGAGGATCGTCTTATCTCAAATGTTCTTTGTAGTTTTTTGGCAGTATTTGTCTGCCGGTTTTGTGAACAAGGTAAAATGGTTCAAATAGCCTGTATCTTACCTCAATGATATCTCGCCCTTATATCTGAAACTGACACATAATGTTAATCTTCATCGCCGGAAACGTATACTGGTATATCGCTATGCCGATAGCCGGCTGACTTTTTTGGTATGAGACCTAAGGTACCTATAAACAAACCATAGGTGCGTTGATTGTGTGAGTATTACTGAACGTCCCTAAAGGGGTTAATCGTGAAAAGGTTGTGGAAAATCATTGAATACCAAATTTGTAACTTATAGATTTTAAATCTTTTAATATCAATTGTTACTCGCTTATTGAGGTGAAAGGAGCGACTTTTGGAATCTGAAGCCATCACTTCAAAAGATCATAAGCGGCTTAAAGCCGCTTTATGATCTTCAATTTGGACATAAGCTCTAACATTGAGTCGCAATCAAATTAGGCTTATACATTCACCCCTTTCATTCCCTCAGAGGTGTAACGCTCACCTGCGGGTTCAAATTCCGTAAGTATGCTTTCCAAAGAGACCAACTCTTCAGAAGGCAAGCTTATTGATGCCGCGCCGAAGTTATCGATAAGGTGATGGATTTTTTTGGTGCCTGGAATGGGCACTATATTGTCACCTTGTGCTAGGAGCCATGCTAGTGCCACTTGAGCGGGAGAGCAGGATTGACGACGAGCAATTTGCTCGACAGCAAACGATAAAGGACGGTTTGCTTCTAGGTTATCGGAAGAAAATCTGGGCAGGCCTTGGCGAGCATCGTTTTTATCAAAGTTGGCCTCTTTATTAAAGCGTCCAGTTAAAAAGCCTCGTCCTAATGGTGAATAAGGCACAAAGCCAATATCTAATTCTTTACATGTTGGCAGAACGTCTTTTTCGACATCTCTAGTCCACAGGGAATATTCTGTCTGCACGGCGCTTACTGGATGTACCGCGTGCGCTTTTCTTAATGTATTAGCGCTGACTTCCGATAGACCTATGTTTGCGATCTTTCCCTCATTGATAAGCTCAGAGAGGGTCTGCATGGTTGTTTCTATTGAGGCATTAGGATCTAAGCGATGAATATAATACAAGTCGATACAGTCAACGCCGAGACGCTGAAGTGAGTGCTCACACGAGGTTCTAATATAGCTTGGACTATTATCTATGCTTCTTTGGTATTCGCCCGGACGTCTGACTATTCCGCATTTAGTCGCTACCTTAACAGGGTATGAGGTTTGTTTTAGAAACTGACCAATCAACTGTTCGTTATGGTGGTTGCCATATGTATCTGCGGTATCAAGTAAGGTGCAACCTAATTCCACTGATTTGTGAAGTACTTCCATGGAGTTTTTGTCATCGCGTGGTCCGTAAAATTCGCTCATTCCCATACAGCCTAAACCGATAGCTGATACTTCTAATGTTTTGCCCAGTTTACGTGTTTTCATTTTTATCCTGCTTTGTTGGTGAGAGTGTTCCTAGTATGATTTCCAAAAATGGAGATTAATATGGCTAAAATTAGCAATCAGTTTTCCGATATTGGAAATCAGTTAAATTGGGATGACACCAGAGTATTTTTGGCCATTGCCAGAACTGGGACATTAAGTGGAGCTTCAAAACTTCTTGGAACAGGCATTGCAACCACATCGCGTCGTCTGGAAAGGCTAGAGAGTGCGTTAGGTATTCGGTTATTTACTCGCTCTCAACTTGGTTATCGTTTGACTGATGAAGGCGCTGATTTGATCTCCCAAGCAGAGACACTAGAACAGGCCGGATTTGCATTTGGTGTTGCAGCCAGTGTTAAGGATAATACTGTTAGCGGGCATGTTAGGTTAGCAACGGCGCAGGGACTTGCCGACGATTTTATTATCCCTGCGTTACCTGATTTTATTGAGGCTTACCCCAACTTAACGATTGAAATAGTTACGAGCGTAACGAGGGTTAATTTACACAAGCACGATGCCGATTTGGCGATAAGGATGGTTAGACCAGAATGTGGCAATATCAGTATTCGGCGATTAGGTAAGCTTGGCTTTGGACTTTATGCTGCAAAAAGTTATTTGCAGCGTAAACCAAGGTATGAAAACTCTGGCCAGCTGGAGAACCATGATTTTATTGGTTGGTCTGAACATCAGCAACACCTTCCTGCGGCTCAGTGGTTAACAAGAACTCTACGCGGTCGACCTTGCCGATTGACTACAACCAGTTTATCTGCGCAAGTCAGTGCTGCTCAAGCTGGGATAGGTTTGGCTATTCTTCCTCATTTTATTGGACAACAGAGAGAGTTAGTTTGCATACAAAGCGATGTGGGTTGCGATCAACCCATTTGGTCAGCGGTTCATACTGATTTATTACATTCAAGAAGAGTTAGAGCGGTTACGGAATTTTTGAGTGACTTAATTCAGACTAAGAGCCAAGTGTTGAAGGGTGGTGGTGAAGTGGTCAACAATCTGTGTCCATTGAAGTAATAGTACGATACTTGATTTGGATGACCACCTCGACCCTTTGGCTTACTGCTAGAGTTTAACTTTGAGCACGCTTAACTCGAATAGTACTTTTAGCGACACTTGAAAGATTCAAGTTTTGTATAGCGGTTTGCGCTTCTTTTTCATCAGGCATTTCGACAAACGCGAATCCTTTAGATAAGCCAGTTTCTTGGTCTAGCACCAAGTTACATTCTGTCACTTTGCCGTGAGCTGAGAATAGAACACGAATTTCGTGCTCGGTAATTGTACGAGTTAGATTGCGAACTAAAAGTTTCATATGATTTTGCCTAATGTAATTTGCTGCACAAGTGTCTCAGTTATCGGCAAGTAAACCAAGGTAAATCGGTGATGATTCTTTAAAATCGAGCCACCTCCTAAACCGGTTAATTTGTAGAGGGTTTATTGGTGGTGGCTATTGTGGCTATTGGGACAGGCACCTTTGATCTTTGCTTACAGAACCGTCATATCCCAGTAATCAAAAAATTGATAGTAGCGATGATTACATTTCTAAAAGTGTTTAGGTCGTTTATTGGCTTGTGCAGGATTTTGGTCTAACTTAAATGCCTGTCCTGGTAAATTCTTTAATGAAAGAAATAAAGACTTTTAAATCTAAGATGAAATTGAGTTGAAGGAGAGGATCCTTTGGACTATTCGGCCAGCTAGTGAGGCTCAAATATTCCACTTTGCAACTGAGTTCATTTTGGGGTTGTAATAATAATTAAAAATAGAATAACATGCCACTTTGTTTTTAAATATTTGATTTAAATGATAAAAAGGTGTTTTATGCAAAGTGAGTTATCCCATATTTCGAGCTTGGTTGGATCCGATGCTGGTGTGAAATATAGCAAAAGTGAACAGAGGCCGAAGTGTGGTGAGTATTTTGATTTTCATCATATTGAAATTTGGGTCAGTAATGCGTTTCAGGCAAAGATGTTTTATGAGACACATTTAGGATTTAAGTGCGTTGCATATGCTGGATTAGAAACGGGTGAAAAAAACTTTACTGCTTATGTTTTGCAGGGGGATCAAGCATATATAGTCGTTAAATCACCACTGTATCCAAACGATGAAATAATCGCCCCTTTTGTTAAAAAACATGGCGACGCCGTTCGTGATGTTGCTTTTTGTGTTGAAAATGTACAAAAAATGTTTGAACATGCAAAGGCGAGTGGTGCAGAGGTTATCCAACCACCGACTTTTAGTGAAGATGATAATGGTCAAGTACTCATTGCCAGTGTGTTAGCTTATGGTGATACTGTGCACTCTTTTATACAGCGTGATCAATATCGGGGCTTGTTTCTTCCGGGCTATCAGCCGATAGATCCTCACTTAGTGAATACTTTTGCAGAAAGTTTACCTCCTGTACCTATGGGCCGGATTGATCATGTTGTGGCAAACCAGCCACAAGGAAAAATGAATGAGGTCGTTGATTTTTATACAAACTCACTCAGTTTTAGACGCTTTTGGTCTGTTGATGACAAGCTTTTGCAAACAGGTACATCAGGGCTTAACTCTATCGTTGTCAGTGATTTTGATGAGCGAATAAAAATTCCAGTGAATCAGCCATCTACTCGATTTGATGGACGCTCGCAAACTCAAGAGTTTGTTGATTTTCATGGCTGTGGTGGTATTCAACATATCGCAATTTGTGTAGGCAACCTAGAGCAAACCGTTAAGTCACTAAAAGCACGAGGTTGTTACGTCTTACCTGTTCCTTGTGCCTATTATGATGAACTGCAATCTGCTTTATTTGAGAATGATTTAGATTTGGGCATCAGTGTTGATACAATGCGAGAATTGGATATCGTGGTGGACTATGACGACAAAGGATTTATCTTACAGATATTTACTCGACCAGTTGAAAGTAGACCGACACTTTTCTTCGAGTTTATGCAACGCAACAATCACGATGGTTTTGGCGCAGGTAACTTCAAATCGCTATTTAGCGCGATTGAAGCACAGCAAAAACTACGAGGAACGTTGTAGCTGATGTCGTAATAAACTGAAAACTCACTGCGCTAAACTAACAACTTAAAATTGCTGCCAAATATTTCGAATAACAGGTAACGTTGATAACACCAATAATAATGACATCGATATATTAAACCAACGTAAGTACGTTGGTTTTTCGAGATAGTGGCGAAGAAGTGAACCGAACAATAACCAAACACCAACACAAGGAAAGGATACAAAGAAAAAGGTGGTAGCAATTACCAAATTCTGCAATAGATAGTGCTCACCTACATTAGTAAATGTTGAGGTTGCTCCTTCATATCGAAGGTTAGGTTGATATATTAGACATACATAAATACCGCTAAATTAACGCCCAAGTTGCTATGAATGATTATTGCGGAGCACAATGCAATCAGTTAGCTTATTTGTACAAGCTAAATTTCTTTGTTACCTCTCGAATTACTTCTGTTTCACCAAATAGGCATAGCCCTAAGTAATTCAGCTCTAATTCTGGTGTCTCCTTTGTCTTGGACTGCTGTACTATTGAACCACCTTCAATCATAGTATTGGTAAAAACGGTGAATTTAATTCCTCGGGTAATAGCTTCTTTTCTCAACTTTCTAATTTTATTTGAGTTGTCTGCTTTCAAAACGATAAATGGGTAATGAGATACACTACGATGTAGATTGTTGTCCTGATCTGTATAGTCCACATAGACCGCATCATCAGACGTCAGCAAGTTCGATAAGCCAACGCTAATGTGGCCAAGAACATTGAATGTACGTCCGACATCCATTTTTTTATTCAAAATTGCAACAAATCGTTTTTTTGTTTCATCTGATAGATTATTCATCGGTTGACCTTAATGGGTAAAGAATGATTCATATGATTGTTGAATCTACTATATATAGATTTACACGAAATGTGCTTGCGTATATTGTTGTTAAATGGCCAATAGAACAATAAAATTGATGTATGGACATATATAACGACAGAATATTGCAAGAATTAACTGGCAATGGAAGGATCACGAATGCAGAGTTGGCACAAAAGATAGGCTTATCAGCATCTGCATGCTTACGCCGTGTTCAAGAGTTAGAGAGTAAAGGAATTATTAAAGGCTACCGTGTAGTACTTGATTACAAAGCACTTGGTCGCGGCTTTGTTGCATACGTTACAGTTGGCCTTGCTAAACATACAAGTGAAGCACAGAAAAATTTTGAAGATGCCATTTCTCTATCACATGAAGTTGTGGAGTGTCATAACGTAACGGGGGGATTTGAATACTTACTACGTGTAGAAACTGCAGATTTAAAAAGCTATAAGGCATTTCACTCTGATACCCTTGGAATGCTACCCCATGTTGCCATGATTACAACCCATGTGGTTATGGAATCTACCAAGGATGAACGAGCATAATTAGACAAAGTGTGTGACCTTTAAGCTGGACTTCATTTGGCGTAAATACGCTCGGAACTTTGCGCTGCTTTTTAGCATAAGTAAAACCTAGGTCACCAAGCGGCCGCTGTAAAAATTGGTTGTAAAGGTACGCAATCGCATTAAGCGCGACTTTTTGAGTGTTGATAGCGACGTGTTGCTCATTAGCAAGATAAGACAGATAGGATGTTACCTCAGTTGGCCCCATATCTTGAGGATGCTTTAGCTTATGAAAGCGAATGAAGTATTTTATCCAGTATAAATGGGCCTTTTCAGTTTTGATACTATAGCCTCGCATTCGCATGTGCCTGCGGATTTCATCGATGAATTTGCTTACCATTTTTTCACCTCCTAGAACTGTATTTTTATACAGTTTATTGGTGTTAGACGGAGTTTGAGTATGAAAAATGGCTTGTTTTATCAGGAGCAGTGGCTCGTTTTTATGTGAAGGAGAAATAAGAATTTGATATATATTCTTTAATTTTTAGTGGGTTATGGTAGGTTGATTGTAAGTTAGGCTGGCGGGAAAGCGAGCCAGCCTATTATTAATAATGTTATACGTTTTCGGAGAATAATAGGTAAATTTATGTTTAAAAGTATTTCTATAATAACTGCATTACTATTTGCTGCTAGCTCATTTGCTTCAAATATACAATCAGCTAAGATAACTAGGTTACACCTAAATTCTAATGGTTTTGTTTACGTTAAATTAGATAAAACTAGAACTTCTACATGTACTGGTAATTCAGCAAATGAGTTTTATGTAATTGATCTATCGACTAGGCGTGGAGAGTTGCAATATACACACGCTTTATCTATGTTTCATACGCAAACACTTGTGGATATTAACGGTACGAATCAGTGTGTAAGCCCCCACAATATCGAATCAATTTCTGACTTTCAGGCCTTCAGATAAAACGTATAACAAGTTACTCAAAAGGACAGATAACAGTTGGCTTTTGCTCCTTCGTCGCTTATTTTAGCCAACTTTTTTTTGAATATCAGTGCGTTTATTTAAACACTGTTTCAGCCATCAAGCTGTGGGTATCTATTTCTGGAAAGTCTTTGAGTGACTGCTATTCAAATGCGAATAAATGAAGCTTTTTCTTATTAAGAGCGATTTTGGCGATCATTGCCTGTGCTTGGCTGCCTACCGCAGTGACGTGGAATTTCTCCAATTGTGTACAAACCTTTAGCCAGTTATTTATGTTTCCCCCGAGCC